>JAFGFO010000274.1 GCA_016931085.1 Thermoflexales bacterium | reverse complement strand
CTCAACCTGCCCACCTCCGGCCCGGTGTTGTACCGCTCGCTGCAGCAGCAGGACATGTACGTGGCGGCCGGTTTCATCCTGATGCTCAGCGTCCTGACCGTGATTGGCACCTTTGTCTCGGATGTCCTGCTGGCCGTGCTGGACCCGCGCATTCGCTTGCAATGAGGTGACACATGACTCAAACGATCCCTCCTCCTCAAGAGTTACCTGGTTACGACGAAGCCGAGCACACCAAGGTAGAAGTCGCTTCCCAATGGCAGTTGATGTGGTGGAAGTTCAGGCGCCACAAGATGGCCATGGTCGGTGGCGTTGTCGTGCTGAGCTATTATTTCGTGGCGCTGTTCGCCGGTTTTTTTGCCCCCAGGGCGTTCGATACCTACCTGGAGCAATACGTGTACGCCCCGCCGCAGCCGATGCACCTGTTTCGCGAGGGGAAATTTGCCCCCCACGTCTATGGCTATCGCTTCGAGCGTGACCCGGCCTCGTTCAAAAAGACTTGGGCCATCGACGAGACGGTGATCATCCCGGTGGGTTTCTTCAAGCGTGGGGATGATTATAGCCTGGTTGGGCTGGTCCCCGGCAATATCCACTTGATCGCCCCCGAGAATCCCAGCGACCCCTTTTATTTGCTTGGAGCGGATAAAAGTGGACGAGATACGCTCAGCCGCATCATCTACAGCAGCCAGGTCTCGCTGACGGTTGGCCTGGTGGGGGTAGCCCTCAGCCTGGTACTGGGCATCGTGATCGGCGGGATTTCGGGCCTGGTCGGCGGTATGATCGATAATGCCATCCAACGCCTGATCGAAATCATGATCTCTATTCCGCAAATTCCACTCTGGCTTGCCCTGGCAGCCGCCGTGCCCTTGAACTGGACCGCGATCCAAGTCTATTTCATGATCAGCGTGATCCTGGCGCTGCTGAGTTGGACCGGCCTGGCGCGCGTGGTGCGCAGCAAGTTCCTGGCGCTGCGCGAGGAGGACTTTATCCTGGCGGCCACGCTGGACGGCGTCCCGCGCGGGCGGATGATTATGCGGCACATGCTCCCGTCTTTCTTGAGCCACATCATCGCCTCCATCACGCTGGCGATCCCCGGCATGATCCTGGGCGAGACGGCCCTGAGCTACCTGGGCTTGGGCCTGCGCCCGCCGGTGGTCAGTTGGGGCGTCATGCTGAAGGAAGCGCAGCAAGTGGCCGTGCTGGCCAGCTATCCGTGGTTGTTGTTCCCGGCTGTCGCCGTGATCATCGTCGTTCTGGCGCTCAACTTTTTGGGCGACGGCTTGCGTGACGCGGCCGACCCGTATCAGAGGTGAAGGATGACTCAAACCCTGGCTCAAATCCAAGATCTGAAAATTCACTTTTTCACCGACGAGGGCGTGGTGCGCGCCGTGGACGGCGTGGACCTGGACGTCGAGCGTGGCAAAACCCTGTGCCTGGTGGGCGAGAGCGGCTGCGGGAAATCCGTGGCCTGCCGCGCCCTGCTGCAGATCGTGCACGCGCCCGGCAAGATCGTTTCAGGCCACATCCTGTTCGATCGCCACCTGGAAAGCGGCGCGTACGAAACGGTCGATATCGCTCAGTTGGACCCGCGCGGGCGGCAAATTCGCAGCATCCGCGGCAAAGAAATCTCAATGATCTTTCAAGAACCCATGACCTCCCTCAGCCCGATGTACACCGTCGGCAACCAGATCATGGAAAACATCTTGCTGCATACCAAGTTGAGCAAGGGGGAGGCCCGCGCGCTGTCCATCGAGCTGCTGAGCAAGGTCGGCATCCCCAAGCCCGAGCGGCTGGTGGACGAGTATCCCTTCCGCCTGTCGGGCGGCATGCGCCAGCGCGCCATGATCGCCATGGCGCTTTCCTGCAACCCGACCATGCTGATCGCCGACGAGCCAACCACGGCGTTGGACGTGACGACCCAGGCCAACATCCTGGATCTGATGCTCGATCTCCAGCAGCAGTACGGCATGGCTTTGCTGTTCATCACCCACGACCTGGGCATTGTGGCCGAGATCGCCAATGACGTGGCCGTGATGTACCTGGGCAAGATTGTCGAAAAGAGCGACGTGAACACGATCTTTAACGCCCCCAATCACCCGTATACCCAGGCGCTGCTGCGCTCGATCCCCAAGATCGCTATGAAGCGCGAAGATCTCGACCCGATCAAGGGCATGGTGCCCAATCCCTACCGCCGTCCGGGTGGCTGTCCCTTCCACCCGCGCTGCGCCAAGGCTATGGCTGAATGTAAAACACTTGTTCCCAAGCTTACGCGCTTGGGCGATAATCACACGGTGCAGTGTCTGCTTTACGAAAACCTGGCCACGCGGGCCAAGGAGGCATAAGATGAGCCAGATCACACCTTTGTCAGACGCGCCAAAAATGAAAGACGATTCTTTCTTGTTGGAAGTCAACAATCTGAAAATGCACTTTCCCATCACCAAGGGCCTCTTTGGCCGCGTCCGCGGCTACACCAAGGCCGCCGACGACGTCAGTTTCTTTATTCGCAAGGGCGAGACGCTGGGCCTGGTCGGCGAGAGCGGCTGCGGCAAGACGACCGTGGGACGCTGCGTCGTGCGGGCCTACCAGCCCACCGCCGGCGAGATCCTGTATCGCCAGGCCGACGCCTCGGTGGTGGACATGGCCCAGATCCAAGGCGAGGCCGTGCGGCCTTATCGCAAGGACATCCGCGTAATTTTCCAGGATCCCTACTCATCTCTCAACCCGCGTATGACGGTCTTTGATCTGGTCAGCGAGGTGCTCAATGTCAACCAGTTGGCAACCCTGCCCCAGATGAAAGAGCAGGTGGCGGCCTTACTCGAGCGCGTCGGGCTGCGCCCTGAATATATGCAGCGTTACCCGCACGCCTTTTCCGGCGGCGAGCGCCAGCGCATCAGCATCGCCCGCGCCTTGATCACCAGGCCCCGCCTGGTGGTGTGTGACGAGGCCGTCTCGGCGTTGGACGTCTCGATCCGGGCCCAGATTCTCAACTTGTTGGAGGAGCTGCAGGCCGATTTCGACCTGACCTATCTGTTCATTTCGCACGACCTGAGCGTCATCCGCCACATCTGCGATCGCATCGTCGTCATGTACGTGGGCAAGGTGGTCGAGATCGCCGACGGCATCGAGTTGTTCGTCAATCCCCGCCATCCTTACACCGAAGCGCTCATGTCGGCGGTGCCTGTCAGCAACCCCAAGGCGCGCCTGGCCGGCGCGCGCATTCGCCTGGAGGGTGAAATCGCCGATCCTTCTAACCCACCTAGCGGCTGCTACTTTCACCCGCGCTGCCGTTACGCCCAGGAATGCTGCAAGACCGAGCCGCCGGCGCTGCGCGATTTGGGCGGCAATCACTTTGTCGCCTGTCACTTTTCCGAGCAGCTCGACCTGGCCGGCGTGCGCATGGTGGATTGAAGAGACCTGTCAGGTTTTTGCAAAGCACCCCGGAGCGCAGCGAGGTGGGCAAAACCTGACAGGTCTACATCGTTATGGGCAAGTTTGGGCCGGCTGGGTGACGACCGTTACGGTCTCAAAGCCCAACGCTTCCAGGAGCTGTTCGAGGGATTGGCCGGCGCCTTGATTGGCCCGATCCAGGATGTGTTGGTGGCAGGCCTCTTTGACGATCTCTTCCAGGCTGGCCTGATGTGCCCTTTCAACCGTCTCGGCCTCCAGCCTGCCAAACCACGGCACGTTCTCGTTGTACACTTCCGATTTGGCGGGGTCCACCGCCTTGGCCAAAATCCTGGGAGGCGGCAGGCGAATCGTCACGGCGTTGCCCGTTATCTCGACGTCGCTTTGGGTGATGGCACTCAGATCGAAGCCCGCTCTTACTTCTCCATACGCTTTATAGATCAACTCGGTGGGTGCGAGAGGGAAAATGCCCAAGACTGGCTCGTTGGGTTGGCTCACTTTGACCACGGCCTGCATGGAAAAGACGTACACCGTGAGCTCGCTCGTTTGACGCATCTTGTAGAGCGCTTTGTAAAGCAGTTGCGTTCTGATCTCGGCCGTCGCTTGTGCGTTGGCAGTGGCTATAGCCGAACGGGTAGCCGCCGCCCGCGTCTCGCCCGTCGCCGTGGCTGCTTGGGCAATGGCCGTATTTCGTGCGTCAGAAGTAGCACGAGCAGCCTGGGCCGTGGCCGTGTCTCGCGCGTCAGAAGTAGCACGGGCCACCTGGGCGGTGACTGCGTTTTGCGCTTCCAGAGTCGTCATAGCCGCTTGAGCAGTGACTTGCACGGCCTGCTCAGTGCCGGCAATGGCCAGGGATGTGCCTGTAGCTCGTTGTTGGCTGGCTTGCTGTTGGCCTGTGTACAAGGAATAGGATAAGGCGCTCCACAGGCTGACGCACGCGATGGCGGCGGCGGCGACCAGGAACAAAAAAGCTTTGCCTCGCAGCATCTCGGCTCACATCTCGCGCACGTCCAAGATTTCAGTCACTACCGGCCGGATGGCTTCCACGAGCGTGTCTGGGGACACGTCTTGCACCTTGACCGTGAGCTTCCCCCACTGGTTGCCGTTGTCCTCCACAGCTTCACTCAAGCCAAGGCCCACAATGTCGCCACCCGCGCCAAAGATCGCGGCGGCTATTTTGGCCAGTGTCCCCTTGACGCCGGGAATAGTAGCGGTCACGCGCACGCCCGGCCTGCGCCCGCCCAGCAGTTGCAGCAGGACCTTGAACAAATCGGTCTCGGTGATGATGCCGACCAGGGTTTGCGCCTGCATGACGGGCAGCCCACCGATCCGATTGTCAACCATGATACGGGCAGCCTCTTCCAGCGGCGTGTCCTCGGACACGCTGATGACGTCCCGGGCCATCACGGTCTCCACCTTGATCTTGGCCAGCAGGTCGGGGATTTCCCATACCGCCAATGTCGTGGCAGGTGAAGGTGATGCGTAAAGCAGATCCTTGTCAGAAACGATGCCGGCGAGCTTGCCGTGGCTGTCGAGCACGGGCAGGCGGCGCACCTTTTTTTCGCGCATCAAGCGCAGGGCGACCGGCACCGGCGTGTTGGGCGCGACGGTGATGGGATCGCGCGTCATACATTCTCGAACGAGCATGGGAACCTCCTATGGGTGTTTGGAACGACCAAGGCATTGCGCAGAAACGGATTTCGGGATACAATATAGCAAGTTTCACCTTGCCAGCATAGAATCAGTATAAGCTAAAACAGTTAAAAGTCAAGGCGCTATTCCTATAGTGCCGCTATAGGAATAGCGAGGCTATCGAAATGAAACAAAAAACACGATCCAAAAAGCTGCTCGATCCAGTGGCCGCTCGTGCGGAGCGCATCCGTTGGTTTTTGGAAGCCCGCTTTGGCATGTTCATCCACTGGGGCTTGTACGCGATACCCGCTCGTGGGGAATGGGTCAGGAGTATCGAAAAAATCGGCAACGAAGCGTATCAACGCTACTTTGAAGAGTTCAACCCGACTCGTTATGACCCCAAGGCGTGGGCCGGCCTGGCTAAACAGGCCGGCATGAAATACGCCGTGATGACGGCCAAGCACCACGATGGCTTTTGCCTCTTTGACAGCCAGCTCACCGACTACAAGGCCACCAACACCCGCGCCGGCCGAGACCTGGTCGGAGAATACGTTAGGGCCTTTCGAGAGGCCGGGCTAAAGGTGGGTCTGTATTACTCGCTGCTCGATTGGCATCACGCGCATTACCCGGCTTATGGCGACCCTTTCCACCCGATGCGAGAGGACGAGGCGTATAAAGACCAGCCGCGAGATTTCTCCGTCTACCTGGATTATCTTCACGGCCAGGTCAGGGAGCTGCTTACGAATTACGGCCAGATCGACATCATGTGGTTTGATTTCTCTTACGAGCGCCTGACGGGCGAGGCGTGGCGCGCTAGCGAGCTGGTGCGAGAGGCGCGTGCCCGCCAGCCGCACATCTTGATTGACAACCGCCTGGGCGCCTCCGGCACCTCGAACCTCACGCCCCAGGCGGCAGCCTACGCCGGCGATTTTGCCTGCCCGGAGCAAATCATCCCGCCGGAAGGCTTGGTGGACGAGCACGGGCAGCCCGTGCCGTGGGAAGCGTGTTTGACACTGAATAATCACTGGGGCTATTGCGCGGCCGATCGCGATTACAAGTCGCCTGCCCAAGTGATCCGCGCCCTGGTGGAGTGTGTCAGCAAGAATGGCAACATGCTGCTGAACGTGGGGCCGGATGCCCGCGGAGAAATCCCGGCCGAGTGCCAGCGGATCCTGGTCGAGGTTGGCGAATGGATGCGCCACAACGGAGACAGCGTCTATGGCTGCGGCCGCGCGGCCTGGCCCAAGCCAGACTGGGGCCGGTACACGCAGCGGGGACAGAGCTTGTATGCCCACGTATACGAACGGGGGATTGGGCCGAGCAATTTCAGGGGCTTGGCAGGCAAGCTCAAAAAAGCGCGCTGGCTGGCCGATGGCTCGGAGCTAAACCTGGGCCGCCCCTGGATGGCGGGCGATTACAACCAGGATACCTTCATCGAGTTCCCCACTTCCCGGCTTCCCGACGAGGTGGATACGGTGGTCGAGTTAGAACTTGCCTCACCTATATAAGCGCACGCCCCTCAGATGCGCGCGCCAGGCGCCAACGGTTGTCGGGGATGTGCCAACATAGCTCAAAGACTCGCTCGCCAGCCGTCATGACCAAGAAATAGCGCTCCTCGCCTTTCTGGCGCGTGCGCCCAAGGCCGCTCACCGCGTAGCGCTGGCCGCGCCAGGTGAACGCTAACGGGCGCACCTTCCCACCCGCGTTAATGTGTACGTCTACTTCGATCGGTTCGTCTATAAAATGCATAGGGGGTTTAGGGTCTCAGGTTTAAGGTTTCAGTTAAGCTGTTGCCCAGATAGTCTAGCGCCAGTTGGAAGGCGACGTCGGCAAAGTAGACCTTGTTTGACTCCCTCTCGCCGCCGGCCAGGCAGCGCTCGACGCGCTCCAGGTTGGGGGCGGCGATGGCCACGTAGGCCAGCCCCACCGGCTTGGCCGGTGTCCCACCGTCTGGCCCGGCAATGCCGGTGATGCCCAGGCCGATGTCAGCCTGCAGGGCGCGCTTGACTCCGGCCGCCATCGCCAGCGCTACCTCAGGGCTGACCGCGCCGTGCTGCTCGATCAGCACACCCGGCACGCCCAGCACGGCCTGTTTGACGGCGTTAGCGTAAGCGATCACCCCGCCTTTGAAATAAGCCGAGCTGCCCGCAATATTGGTGATGCGGTGGCCCACCAGTCCCCCCGTACACGACTCGGCTACAGCTAGCCAGAGCCTGTGCTGGATCAAGAGATGGCCAAGGATTTGCTCATCTGTCTCGCTCATCGTTTTGCCTCACCCTTATTGTAGCATCAAAAGGGATTATCCGCTAGATCCTCAAGGTCTTGCCCTGGCGGCCAGGGGAGACCTTGAGGGTCTCGGCCTTAACCTTAATTTGACATCCTACTCAGCCTGAGTTAAGATTACAGCATGCAGAAAGACTTGTTTCCGGCTGCTCAGGCTGAAGCGTATACGGTCTCGTCGCTGTCGCGTTACATTCGTGAGTTGTTCGACGTGGACTATCGCCTGCAAGACGTGTGGGTCGAGGGCGAGGTGTCGGACGTCCGCCGGCCGTCCAGCGGTCACCTGTACTTTACGCTCAAAGACGCCGGGGCGCAGCTCAGGGTCGTGATGTGGCGCAACGTCGCTCAGGCGTATATCAGCCAGGTGGTGCAGGGCGCAAAGGTGTTGACGCACGGCAAGGTGTCGGTGTACGAGGCTGGCGGCACGTACCAGTTATATGCCGACGTGATCCAGGTCGCCGGCGCTGGCGACCTGCACCGCCAATTCGAGCTGCTCAAGGCCAGGCTGGAGGCCGAGGGCTTGTTCGATCCGGCCCGCAAGCGACCCCTGCCGGCATTCCCGCATCGCGTGGGCCTGGTGACTTCACCGTCTACGGCGGCGATTCGTGATATCTTGAACGTGTTGCAGCGGCGCTGGCCGCTGCTCGAGCTGATCGTGTCGCCGGCGCCGGTACAGGGTGACGATGCGCCCCCCAAGATCGTCGCCGCGCTCGAGGCTTTGTACCGGCGCGATGACCTTGACCTGATCGTCGTCGCGCGGGGTGGGGGGAGCATTGAGGATTTGTGGTGCTTTAACGACGAGCGCGTGGTGCGCAAGATCGCTGCTTCGCCTGTGCCGGTGGTCAGCGGGGTGGGACACGAGATCGACTTTACCATCGCCGACTTTGTGGCTGATCAACGCGCGCCGACGCCCTCGGCCGCCGCTGAATTGATCACCCCCGACCGGGCTCAGTTCGCCGCCCAGGTGTACAGCTTGAGCGCTCGCCTGGCCGATGCCGCCGGCGCTTTGATCCACGAGCAGCGCCGCCAGGTGCAGGTCCAGGCCAGGGCTTTAGCGCATCTTTCGCCGCAGGTTCGCCTGGCCAATGCTCGCCAACGCCTGGACGATGTGTGGGCGCGCGCGGCGACGAGCCTGGCCCACGCGCTCCAGTTGCGGCGCGAGCGGGTGAGCCGCCTGAACGGTGGGCTGAACGCCCGCAACCCGCTGGCCGTGCTCAAACGGGGCTATGCTCTTGTGAGCCGGGCGGCTGACGGCGCGCTGGTCAGCAGTACGGCGCAGCTCGTGCCTGGCGATCGTGTCGCAGTGCGCGTGGCCGATGGCGAGTTCGGCGGAGTCGTTGAAACCTTAAACCCGAACCCTTAAACCTGAAACCTAAACTTTGACCATTCCAATGAGGAGAAATTATGATCCCGCGATTATATCGTGTAATTCTCGTCTTGCTGGCCGCCAGCCTGGCGGCGTGTTCTGCGCCGGCGCCATCTTCGCCGTCACCTCAAGGCCAGGTGGCGCCGTCTGCCACGCCTCAAGTGGCGCCGTCTTCCACACTGGCCGTGCTAAAGACCAATACGCCGGCGCCGGCTGCGCAGCCATCGACCACGCTTACACCGTCCGCGACGAGTACGCGCAGCGCGACTCCTGCGCCGGGCCAGACTTTTGCCGTGCAGGGTTACCACACCGTGAGGGCGGGCGAAACGCTGATGTGCATCGGGCGCGCTTATGCGGTCGTGCCGCAAGCGATTGCCAGCCAAAATAAAATTGGCGATGCCGATCGACTGTTGGTGGGACAGGTGTTGGCCATCCCTGTGGCGCCGTGGACCCCTGTCCCGGCTGGCCCGGTGTGCCCGCGCCAGTTCGGTGAGGGTGCGCCCGTACCTACGCTGACTGCCCCGCCGCGTTAATCATGTGAGACCCTTAGGGTCTGATGAGGAGTCGCACTTTGAACGAGGAATCTCTAACAGACAAGCTGCCCGCATCGTTTGAAGATGCTTTTGCCCAACTGGAAGGCATTGTCCGGCAACTAGAAAGTGGCTCTCTCCCGCTCGACGCCTCGCTGGCGTTGTTCGAGCAGGGGCAGCGCCTGGCAGCCTATTGCAGCACCAAGCTTGACGAGGCTGAACTGAAAATCCAGCAGTTGACGGCCGATCCAGGCGATTAGTTGTCCCCGTGAGGCTGGTCGCCATGTTGTTTTCTGCCGCTGCCGATTATAACCGGGTATTATTCTTTGCCCTCTTTTGGTGGGGCGTAGTGCAGTTTGCCAAGGTACCGGTTTACTACCTCCGATACCGCCGCTTCAAGCCAGGATTGTGGGTCAGCGCGGGCGGCATGCCCAGCTCGCACGCCTCGCTGATGTGTGCCCTGACGACGGGCACGGCCTTGCGCGACGGGATGGACAGCACGGCCTTTGCCATATGCTTTGTCGTCAGCATGATCGTCATGTACGACGCGGCCGGCGTCCGGCAGGCGGCCAGCATCCAGGCGCGCATGATCAACAAGATGATAGACGAATTGTTCGAGGGACACCCGATCAGTGAGGAACGCTTGAAAGAGCTGTTGGGTCACACGCGGGTCGAGGTGTTTGTCGGCGCGCTGATCGGTATATTTGGCACGTTGCTTTTGTGGTAAAAGCTCAATTTTTTCGTACTCGTCACGCCAATTGCTCGTCGCAGGCATGGCGGTAGCCGCAACTGGCGCAGCGCGCGGCCTCGGTGTGGTTGCGCTTGACCCGATCGCGCGCTTTGTCCTGGCGCATCGCGCGCAGCGTGTTCAGCAGGCTGCGTTCCAACGCCGGGGTGTAATCGACTTGGAAAGCAGCGTCGGCGTATTTGATAATGCCATGCGTCGGGCGCCGCCCCTCGGTTTCGGCCACCAGCAAACAGTAGGCGGCTAATTGCAAGATGTGCCCCTCGCGTGGGCCATCCTCCGGCGCGCGGGCCGATTTGAGCTCTACTGGGATCAACTCTCTCCGCTGACGAAGCAGGTAGTCCGGTTTGCCGCTCAGGTGATGCCGCTTGGAAAAGAGGGGACGGTCGGTGGGCAGCCAGCGGGAGGTGTCGGCCGAGACCAGGTGCCCACCCGGCAGGCCGCTCGCAGCGTGCGCTCGATGTGACAGTGCCCAGGCCAGACCGCCGGCCAGTAGTAGCAGCAGGGCTAGAACGCCAATCGACATGGGGGGATATCAGGGTGCAATACGGCCCAGCACCAGCAAAATCAAGCAGCCGATGACACTGACGTCGAGGAATAAAAACAAGGATACGACAAAACGCTGCCAGGGTCTCAGGCCGCGAACCATGGTCATGATATGTGAGCCATCGGTGGCCTGTGTCTCTCTGTACTCGGTCCTTGTGCTGCTGGCTTTTTGGCGCAGGGCGCTGAAGGTGCCGGTCGCACCGGACGGCAGTGCTTCGAGCTCACTGGTGCTTGCTTCGCCTTCGTCTGCCGGCTCTTCCTGTTCGTAGCTGGCTTGCGCGCCGGCTTTTTGGCGCAAGTCGGCGAAGGGACTGGGCGCTTCTTCCTCCTCGAAGGCGGGAGGGGCTTGTCCCTCGACGAATGCTGGAGCTTCCTCGCCGGGTACTTCTTCGACGGGCCGTAGTGCCTGAAGCCAATCTGGAATATCGCTTTGTTCAGCCATTGTTATCTCCTCAGCAGGAGTGAGCAGGCTATTCCGATAGCCCGTGATGTTGAACTACCCAGATGATACCCCGTCATGGGCAAAAAGTCAACCCGGCATTCAAGATGGTTTCATGTCTCAGGTTTAATATCATCCCGAGCTTGTCGAGGGAGGTTTCAGGTTCGATCTCCACGATGCTGTTGCTCGGCGATTTCAAGCGCCTGTCCGGGCGGACGATAGGCTGACGTCGCCCGCCGACAGCCTGTGCAGCCGGCCGTTCGCCGTCCGCACCAGCAGGGCGCCGTCCTCGTCGACGGCTTCGGCCAGGCCCCTGATCGACTGCTGGCCGGCCCACGCCTCGACTTGCTGCCCCAAGGTGATCAAGCGCCTTGCCCAGGCTTCTCTCAGGCGTGGTGAGCTTATATCGCCGTACCAGGCGGCGAAGCTTTCGACCAACGCGCGCAAAATGAGCCGGCGATCCTGCTGCTGCCCACTTTCCATCCTCAGGCTGGTGGCCAAGGCGGCGAGTTCCGCGTGCTGGCTCAAGTCGGCGTTGACGTTCAGCCCCAGGCCGACGATGGCGTACTCCAAGCGCTCACCTGCCAGCCTGGTTTCAGCCAGGCTGCCGCCGGCTTTTTTGCCGTTGAGCCAGACGTCGTTGGGCCACTTGAGGCGCGCCGCCAGGCCGCTTGTCTGCTCGATCGCCTCGGCGGCTGCCAGGCCGGCGGCCATCGTCAAGCGCAGGGCCTGGAGTGGCGGCAGCGCCGGCCGCAGCAGCAGCGACAGCAGCAAGTTGTCGCCGGCCGGTGCCCACCACTGCCGCCCCAGCCGGCCGCGCCCGGCGGTCTGCTCGTCGGCGATGACTAGTGTCCCTTCTGGCGCGCCATCGGCGGCCAGTGCTTGCGCCACATCGTTGGTCGAGCCCACTTGGGGCAGATAGACCACCCGGCGCACAAACTCGACGCCGGTCAGGGCGCGTTCGATGCTTTCTTGAGATAAGGTTTTCTCCATGGCGTTTTACGTTTCACGTCTTGCCCTATTTTAGTCCTAATTGGCTTCTTGTCAAAGCGGACCGTTCCCAGAAACCCAGTTTTTTCCTCCCCCACGCTTGGAGGTGCTTCGCAAAAACTTGGTTTCTTACAAATTGACTTGTTCCCTTTTTAGGGTACAATGAAGCTATGCAGCGTTTATGGAGTCCGTGGCGAATGACGTATCTGGCAGGCGATGACCAACCCCGTGCACATTCCACGTGCATCTTTTGTCACAAGCTCGACGCTCCTGACGAGGCCGAGCACGTCGTGCACCGTGGTTGTCAGGTTTACGTCACGCTCAACAAGTTCCCCTATAACAACGGCCACCTGCTGGTCGTGCCGGCGCAGCACGTCCCCTCACCGGAGGAACTGGACGCCGAGACGCTCACCGAGTTGATGCTCCTGGCCAATCGCAGCCTGGCCGCGCTGCGGGCTATCTACCACCCCGACGGCTTCAACAT
The DNA here is from genome assembly GCA_016931085.1 of Thermoflexales bacterium. Next base: position 5,157 of record JAFGFO010000274.1, on the reverse strand, counting down.
GGGGATGAACCTGGGCCTGGCGGCCGGCGCAGGCGTTGCCGAGCACGTGCATTTGCACATCGTCCCGCGCTGGAACGGTGATACGAGTTTTATGCCGGTGGTGGGCGAGACGCGCGTGCTGCCCGAGACGCTGGACCAGACCTACGCCCGCGTACGGCAGGCTTTTGAAGCTATGTGACTGGTGTAGAGTAGGGGCGGCTGGGCGGCTCGCCCACGAGGCTGATGCCTGAAACCTGAGACCTGAAACAAGGAGGCTTATGAATATCCAAGACATTCACACAATTGGCGTGGCCGGCTGCGGCTTGATGGGCGCTGGCATCGTCGAGATCTGCGCGCGGGCCGGCTTTTCCGTCGTCGTCCGTGAGCTTGACGACGAGTTGGCCCAAAAAGGTGTGGAACGCTTGCGCCGCTCGACGCAAAAGGCGGTGGATCGCGGCAAGCTGAGCGCGGACGAGCAGGCCGCCATGCTGGGCCGCGTGGAGGCTACCACCGACCTGGGCAAATTGGCCGCTTGCCAGTTGGTCGTCGAAGCGGTGGTGGAAAATCTCGAGCTCAAGAAGCAGGTCTTTGCCGAGCTGGACCGCCTCTGCCCGCCGGAGACGGTGCTGGCTACTAATACCTCGTCGCTCAACATCACCTCGATCGCGGCCGCCACCGGGCGGGGAGACAAGGTGCTGGGGCTGCACTTTTTCAACCCGGTGCCCGTCATGCCGCTCCTGGAGATCGTCCGCGCGCTGCTGACCAGCGACGAGACGGTGACGCTGGGGCGGGCGCTGGGCGAAAAACTGGGCAAGACGGTGGTGGTGGCCAAGGACCGGCCAGGCTTTATCGCCAACTTGCTCTTTGTCCCGTATGCCCTGGACGCCATCCGCTGGTATGATGCCGGCCTGGCGAGCCGGGAAGACATCGACACGACGATGAAACTGGGTTTCAACCACCCCATGGGACCGTTGACGCTGTGCGACTTTGTAGGGCTGGACACGCTGCTGTTCATCGCCGATGCCATGTACGACGAGTTCAAGGATGCTCGCTACGCGGCGCCACCCTTGCTGCGGCGCTTGGTGGCGGCCGGGCTGCTGGGACGCAAGAGCGGGCGAGGCTTCTACGAGTATTAAGAGTAGGAAGTAGGGAGTAGGGAGTAGGAAGTATGGATCTGCGACTGACCGAGGAACACGAGATGATTCGCACGATGGCGCGCGATTTTGCGCAGAAGGAAATCGCGCCCATCGCCGCCCACTTTGACGAAACGGGCGAGTTCCCAGCCGAGACGATTAAAAAGATGGGCGCTCAAGGCTTTATGGGCATCGAGGTACCTGAGGCGTACGGAGGCCAGGGCCTGGATACCATGAGCTACGTGCTGGCTATGATCGAAATCGCCCGCGCCGACGTGGCGCACTCGACGATCATGTCGGTCAACAACTCGTTGTTTTCCCACGGCATCCTCTTGTTTGGCACCGAGGAGCAAAAGCGCAAGTACGTGCCACCGGTGGCCTCCGGCCGAGCGGTGGGCGCTTACAGCCTGACCGAGCCGATGTCCGGCTCGGACGCTGGCACGATGAAGAGCCGGGCCGTGCGCGACGGCCACGATTACGTGATCAACGGCGTCAAGTCGTGGGTCACTTCAGGCCCGGTGGCCGACACCATCGTCCTGTTCACCATGACCGATCCGGCCCAGGGGCATCGCGGCGTCACGGCCTTTATCGTCGAAGGCGACAAGCCCGGCCTGATTCGCGGCAAAAAAGAGCCCAAGCTGGGCATCCGCGCCAGCGCCACCAGCGAACTAGTCTTTGAGGACTATCGCTGTCCGCTCGAAAACCGCCTGGGAGAAGAAGGCCAGGGCTTCAAGATCGCCATGACGGTGCTGGACGCCGGGCGGATCGGCATCGCGTCCCAGTCTGTTGGCCTGGCCGAGGCGGCTTTCGAGGCCAGCCTGGCGTATTGCAACGAGCGCGAGGCCTTTGGCCAAAAAATCGGCCAGTTCCAGGGCTTGCAGTGGATGCTGGCCGACATGAAGACACGCCTGGAGGCGGCTCGCTTGCTGACTTACAACGCGGCCTTGGCCAAGGAGGAGGCCAAGCGCAGCGGCTGGCGTTACACGCTGGAAGCGGCCATGGCCAAGCTGTACGCGTCTGAAACGGCCATGTGGGTGTGCGAGAAAGCGGTGCAAATCCACGGCGGCATGGGCTACAGCAAAGAGCTGCCGGTCGAGCGTTACTTCCGCGACGCCAAGATCACTGAGATCTACGAGGGTACCAACGAGATCCAGCGCCTGGTCATCGCGCGCAGCGTGCTGGGGACGCGATAGTGGCCTTGAAAAGCACAACTTATCTGGCCCTGGCGGTGTTATATACAAGTATAGTCAATCTCGTCTTTGGCGTGCAGGCGATCGCCCAGTGGCCCTATTTGAGCTCGCTGCCGGTGCGTATGCCGCTGGCCTGGCTGATTGCCGGCAAGCTGGCCTGGGGAGTCGTCTTTGGGGTGATCGCCTGGGGCGTTTGGCGGCTGGCGGCCTGGGGGCGCAAGGCCGTGTTGGCTGGCGTCGTCTTGTACCAGCTTCACATCTGGGTCAACCACATTCTGTTTGACACGTCGGATTACGCGCGGCAGGTGTGGCCGTTTGCCGCCGGTATGTCGCTCGTAACGATTGGGTTGGTTTGGGGTTTCATGTTTTTGCCAGCGGTGCACCGTTTGTACGAGCACAGAAGCTGAGTTTCAGTTTCCATGTTTCAGCTTTCGTGTTCGAGGGGAGGGTAATGTGGCTCGGCATTTTAGCTGGGTGATGTCACTGATGGTGTTCCTGGCTGCCTGCCGGTCGCCCGCCCCCATCGTCGTGATGCCGCCGCCCACGTCTGAGCCGACTGACACACCAACACCCATGCGCGTTTATGTGAGCGGTGCGGTAATCAGTCCGGGCGTTTATCCGCTGCCACACGGCTCGATCGGCGACGATGCGCTCAAAGCGGCGGGGGGAGCTGCGGCCGATGCTGACCTGGAACGGGTCAACCTGGCCCACGAATTGAGCGACCAGGAACATTTTTACGTGCCGCACAAGAGCGAGCCGGCCGTGAGCCAGCCTGGTGCGAGCACGCCGGCGAGCCGGGTCGTCGCGAGCACGCCGGCGCTTCCGTCGCCCATTAACATCAATACAGCGACCGCTCAAGAACTGGATCAGTTGCCCGGCATCGGCCCGACCATCGCCCAACGCATTGTCGATTTTCGCCAACTCCACGGGCGGTTTGCGCAGATCGAGGATCTCTTACAAGTGCAAGGGATCGGCCGGGCCACGCTCGACCAGATCGAGGGCATGATCGCAGTAGGAGAGTGATGATGTTCAGCAAAATCTTGATCGCCAACCGGGGCGAGATCGCGGTGCGGATTGTGCGAGCTTGCCGCGAGTTGGGGGTTCGCACCGTCGCGGTCTATTCCAACGTCGACCGCGACGCTTTGCACGTGCGCTACGCGGACGAGGCCTATCCGATTGGCCCGGCCCCGGCCAGCGATAGCTATCTGCGCATCGACAAAATTTTGGATGTGGCACGCAAGTCCGGCGCGGACGCGGTGCATCCCGGTTACGGTTTCCTGGCCGAGCGTCCCGATTTCGCCCAGGCGTGCGCTGATGCTGGCCTGACCTTTATCGGCCCGCCAGCGACGGCGATTGGCGCGATGGGCGACAAGGCGGTGGCGCGTGCCACGGCGCAGGAGGCTGGCGTTCCGCTCGTGCCTGGCACCGAGGGCGAGGGCGCTCTGCGCGACGAGGAACTCTTGGCGGCCGCCCCCAAGATCGGTTTCCCGTTGTTGGTCAAGGCCGCGGCCGGCGGTGGGGGGAAGGGCACACGCCTGGTCCAACGCCTCGAGGAGCTGCCGCCAGCCTTGGTCTCGGCCCGGCGCGAGGCCGAGTCCGCTTTTGGCGAGGGGGCGGTCTACCTAGAAAAAGTGATCGAGGGCGCCCGCCGCATCGATATCCAGTTGTTGGCCGACCAACACGGCAATGTCATCCACCTGGGCGAGCGCGAGGGCAGCATCCATCGCCGCCACCAAAAACTGCTCGAAGAGGCGCCCTCTCCGGCGCTCGACGACGAGCTGCGCGCTCGCATGGGGGCGGTGGCCGTGCGCGCGGCCCAGGCGATCCAGTACGTCAACGCCGGCGCGGTCGTGTTCTTGCTGGATCAGGCCAACGACTTTTTCTTCCTGGAAATGCGCACCCGCCTGCAGGCCGGCCATCCCGTCACCGAGATGGTCACCGGCGTGGATATCGTCAAGGAGCAGATTCGTATCGCGCGCGGCCGCAAGCTGCGCTATAGCCAGGCCGACGTCCGGCTGAACGGCCGGTCGATCGGATGCCGTATCCACGCCGAGGACCCTTTCAATAACTTTATGCCTTCCACCGGCAAGATCACGCGCATGGTCCGCCCGACCGGACCGGGGGTGCGCTGGGACGGCAGCGTCTACGAGGGCTGCGAGATCACGCCTTATTACGATTCGCTGTTGGCCAAGGTCATGGCCTGGGGTGAAACACGCGCCGAGGCCATCTTGAGGATGCGGCGTGCCCTGCAAGAACAGCACATGGTGGGCATCAAGACCAACGTCCCGTTTTTCCAGTCCTTGATTGACAGCCATCGTTTCATGGCCGGCCAGTTTGACATGAACTTTGTCGACCAACGTTTTTCGATGGTTGAGGATATCCCGGCCGAGTGGCCGTATGTGGCGGCTATCATGGCGACCTTGGCGGCTCACCAACGCAACCGGCAAGCCATGCAGATCAGGCGTTTTGCCGCCACCCAGGATTTGTGGAAGTGGGGCGACAAGTTGTGGTAGAGGTGACGGGTGCGATACAGGACAAGCGTCGGTGGACGAGAATTTACGATCGAGATCAATCGCGATGACGAGGTGATCGTGGATGGCCGCCCGGTGCCAGTGAATTTTCGCTGGCTGGAAGGCAACACTACCTTGTCTTTGTTGATGGACTACAACTCGTACGAGGCGCTCGTCGACGAGCGCGGCGATGGATACGATGTGCTCTTGTACGGGCGACTGTTCAACGTAGGCGTGGAAGACGAGCGTGTGCAGCGACTCAAGCACGACAGCCGCGGCTTTCCACCCCCGTCGGGAGAATTCGCCCTGCGCGCGCCTATCCCGGGCCAGATCGTGACGGTGCCG
>JAFGFO010000273.1 GCA_016931085.1 Thermoflexales bacterium | reverse complement strand
GCCCTGCGGCAAATCGACGCCCGTCTTGCCGCCCACGCTGGAATCGGTCATGGCCAGCAGCGTGGTCGGCGCCTGGGCGCAGCGCACACCCCGCATGAAACTGGCCGCAGTAAAGCCGGCGATGTCGCCCGTCACACCGCCGCCCAGCGCCAGCACCGTGTCCCCCCGATCCAGACCGCCGGCCAGGAATTGGTCATACAGCGCCGCCACCGTGCCCAAGGTCTTGTGCGCCTCGCCGTCCGGGATCGTGCACGCGAAGGGCGCCAGGCCGGCCGCCTGCAGCGCCGCCTCGGCGCGCGCCCCGTACAGCGGCGCTACGACGGTGTTGGAGACGACGGCCACCCGGCTGCCCTCCGGCGCGCCGGCCGCCCGCAAGGCCGAGCCAAGTTGGTCCAGCAAGCCATCGCCGATGTGGATACAATACTCGGCGCCGTCCCTGCCCCCGGGGCTGCACACCGGCAGCGTCACGACGCCGGCAAAGGCAGCTACCCGCTCCACCACCGCTTCGAGCGCCAGGCCGGTGCTATCCACCCACCAGGGGATGGCGCAATAAGCCGGCTGCCGCCTGGCCAACAAGCGCGCAATCTCAGCATGCGGGTCGGGCACGTCGAGCAAAGGGCGTTCCCGCCCGTCCTCGGCCTGCACCCGGCGCAGGATTTCATCCTCGCTGCAAACCAGGCAAACCACGTTGCCGCTTTGCATCATCAGCTTTCGATTGGCCTCCTCAACCAACGCTCCCCCGCCGGTGGCGATCACCAGCCCGCTGCGGGCGGCCAACTCCCGACACAGCGCGGCCTCCATCTGTCTGAAGGCGGCCTCGCCCTCCTCGGCAAAGATGCACGGGATGGGCTTGCCGGCGCGAGCCTCGATCTCGGTATCCATATCGACAAACGGCCGTCCCAGGCGCGCGGCGACCGCCCGCCCGACGGCGGTCTTGCCTGTGGCCATAAAGCCGGTGAGGATGAGATTGGTTTCAGGTTCACCTGCACTTTGCGCAGGCGCAAGTGTCAAGGTTTCAAGTTTCAAGGCTGCCACCCCGCTTCATCTCCTCGAGACTATCGCCGCCCAGCTTTTCAAGCAGCGCGCCGGCCAGCACCCAGGCCACGGCCGCCTCGCCGACGACAGCGGCGGCCGGCACGGCGCACACGTCGGAGCGCTGGTACTGGGTGGCGGCCGGGGCTCCGCTGGTGAGATCGACCGAGCGCAGGGAGGTGACGACGGTTGGGATGGGCTTCATCGCCGCCCGCACGAGCAGCGGCGCACCGTTGCTCATGCCGCCCTCGACGCCGCCGGCTCGGTTGCTCAGCCGCGTCACGCCGCCGTGGCCATCGGGGAAGATCTCGTCGTGCACTTGCAGACCCGGCTGGCGGGCGTTCTCAAAGGCTGGGCCGATTTCCACGCCCTTGACGGCCGGTATAGACATCAGCGCCGCCGCCAGGCGGGCGTCCAGCCGGCGGTCCCACTGCACGTGAGAACCCAGCCCGACCGGCAAGCCGGTGGCCATCACCGCAAAGACCCCGCCCAGCGAGTCTCCCCGCTTGCGGGCGGCGTCGATCGCGTCTCGCATCGCCTGGGCGGCGGCCGCGTCCGGGCAGCGGACGTCACTGGACTCGGCGAGTGCCCACAGCTCGGCCGGCTCCACGTCGGCAAGCGTCGCCGTCACGCCGCCGATTTCGACCACGCAACTGCCCAGGTGGATGTCAAAGGCTGCCAACAACTGCCTGGCCAGCGCTCCCACGGCCACCCGGGCGGCCGTCTCGCGCGCGCTGGCGCGTTCGAGCACCGGTCGTGCGTCGTCGAAACCGTACTTGATCATGCCGGCGTAATCGGCGTGGCCCGGCCGGGGCACGTGCACCGGCGGCAGGCTGCCAGCCGTCCACTGCTCCTGCCAATGAGGCCAATCGCGGTTCTCGATGCGCAGCGCCACCGGCGCGCCCGTCGTCTGGCCGGCGATGACGCCACCCAAGATTTCGACGCGGTCGCGCTCGATCCTCATCCGCCCGCCGCGCCCATAGCCCACTTGCCGCCGGGCCAACTCGCGATCGATGGCCTCGACGTCCACCGCCAGGCCGGCCGGCAGGCCGTCCACGATCGCCGTCAGGCACGGCCCGTGCGATTCTCCCGCTGTCAGAAAGCGTAACATGCCTGCTCCGTAAAACGTAAAGCGTAAAACGTAATCAACTACCCACCATCGCCCAGCCCATGCCGCAAACTATGCACAAACGCCCGCACCTGTGCCGGCCCGTCTGGCTCGCCGGCGCGGCGCACCACGGCGCTGCCGACAATCACGCCGTCAGCCAGGGCGGCCACCTGGGCGGCCTGGGCCGGGGTAGAGATTCCAAAGCCAACCGCCAGCGGCTTGGACGTGAGCGCTCGCACGCGGCGCACGAAATCGGCCAGGTTGGGCGGCAGCCGGTCGCGCGCGCCCGTGATGCCGGCGACCGACACCAGGTACACAAAGCCTTGCGAATGTTCAGCCACCAACTGGACACGCTCGGGCGGGCTGGTGGGCGCCAACAGGTACACGAGCGCCAATCCCCGCGCGCGGCAGGCCTCTTCCAGCCCCGCCCCTTCTTCGGGTGGCAGGTCAGGCACGATCAGGCCATCGGCCCCAACCGCCTGGCAGGCCTGGCAGAACGCTTCCTCGCCATAGGCCAGAATGGGATTATAGTAGCCCATCAACATGAACGGTGTAGCCAGGCCGCGCGAGCGCAGAGCACGCACGGCCTCCAGGCACGCCGGCACGCTCGTCCCCTGCTCCAGGGCGCGCTGCGTGGCGGCCTGGATGATCGGCCCATCGGCCAGCGGGTCCGAAAAGGGCACCCCTAATTCTACCACATCTGCGCCGCCGGCGACAGCCGCCTCGACCACCGCCAAAGATGCCTCCGGCGTGGGATAACCCAAAACGGCATACGGCATCAAGGCGGCTCGATTTTGAGCCTTAGCCCGTGCAAAAGCCGCCGTGATAGTCTGCACTCCCCTCGCGTTCTCCATTATTCACCTCCTGCTTGCACCCGGCTGACGGTATCGAGATCTTTATCCCCCCGCCCTGACAGGTTGACGATGAGCACGTGGCCGGCCGGCCGGTGGGCGGCTTGCTTGATGGCCTCGGCCACGGCGTGGGCCGATTCCAGGGCCGGGATGATGCCCTCTACCCGGCACAGCAACTCAAAGGCCTCTAGTGCCTCGCGATCCGTGGCGTAGGTATACGTCGCTCGGCCAAGCTGGCGCAAATAGCTATGTTCTGGCCCCACCGAGGCATAGTCAAGCCCAGCCGAGACCGAGTGCGTGCCGGCGATCTGCCCATCCGCGTCCTGGAGCACGTACGAGCGGGTGCCGTGCAGCACGCCAAGCCGTCCCTTGTTGGGGTCAGCAAAGCGAGCCGCGTGTTGGCCGCTCTCGATGCTCAATCCGCCGGCCTCGACGCCGATCATCTCCACCGGATCGTCCAGAAAGGCGTGGAAGAGGCCCAAGGCGTTCGACCCGCCTCCCACGCAGGCCACCAGGCAAGTCGGCAGACGGCCCTCGTGGTCAAAGATTTGGGCCCGCGCCTCGTGACCGATGATGGCCTGGAAATCGCGCACCATCATGGGGTAAGGATGCGGCCCCAACACAGAACCCAGCAGATAATGAGTCGTGCGCACGTTGGTCACCCAATCGCGGATCGCCTCGTTGATGGCGTCCTTGAGCGTGCGGCTGCCGGCCTCCACGGGGGCCACCTCGGCGCCCAGCAAGCGCATACGCTGCACATTGGGCGCTTGCCGCCGCATATCGTCGGTTCCCATATAGACCACGCACTCCAGACCCAACAAGGCCGCCACAGTGGCCGTGGCCACACCGTGCTGCCCGGCGCCCGTTTCTGCCACCAGGCGGCCCTTGCCGCAGCGGCGCGCCAGCAAGGCCTGTCCCAGGGCATTGTTGATCTTGTGAGCGCCGGTGTGGGCCAAATCCTCACGCTTGAGATAGATTTTCGCTCCGCCGCAGTGAGCCGTGAGCCGGCTAGCGTTATAGAGCGGTGTGGGCCGTCCGACATAGTCCCGCAGCAAGGCATTCAACTCGTCCTCAAAAGCCGGGTCAGAGCGGGCGGCCAGGTAGGCATGCTCCAACTCCTCCAAGGCGAACATCAGCGTGTCCGGCACGAACTTGCCTCCGTACGCGCCAAAATAGCCCCGCGCGTCGGGCACGTGATAGGTCCCTGCTTGCCACTTGACCTCTGTGTGTCTCAACATACGCTCTCCTTCTTTATTAACAATTAACAATTAATAATTAATAATTAACAATTAATGTAACTACTCAGGTCACAGAGATACACGGAGCAAACGGAGTTTCACGGAGCAGAAGAAGCCTTTTTAAAAAGCCTCTGTGCCTCTC
>JAFGFO010000272.1 GCA_016931085.1 Thermoflexales bacterium | reverse complement strand
TCTATGAAGCAATTGCTCAGATTACTAACGTCAGATGATGTACACACTCTGAATGTGTAGCCGTTAAAAGTGCAACCGCTGAGCGCACTCCAGCGAAAAGTGACGGTGCGATTGGTCAAAGCTGCTCCATCAGAAGGCTCTATGAGAGATGGAGCAGCACAAACACTCCCACCGCCATCGCTGGGAACATTGGTCGAATGCAGCGTTTGATACGGACTTGTGCCAGGATTTCGGGCCTCATCACCCTTGCGCCAAGTGCTGTCTGGATAAGTTATAGTCCAACCATCAACCGTAAAACCTCCATTAGTGGGAATTACCCAGTGTATATGTGCACTATAGGACAGTTGTCCTGAAGTGTATCCACAATATGTTCCACTGGGAAGCTTGTCATCATCTTTACTCCAGGTACCTGGGCGAAGAACTCCCAACACTCTACCTCTCTCTACTACTGCCCCCTCTGTGATACCAGAACCCAATTGATTCACATCAATATGATAGTACTGTAAAGTTACACCATCATTATCGCGAATGTGGACATTTGCACTTAATCTGCCTCTACATATGTAGCTGACGGTACCACCGGCGGAAGCCAAAACCCTTTTATCGGCTCCCCAAGTACCAATGTCTACTGCATTAGCCGGATGCCAACCTTGTCTATACTGCCAGTCACCTTCAGCCCAGGGGAACTTGTACTCTACACTATTTGCTGAAGCAGGCAAAACAGCAAGAGGATCCAAATATGGCTTAGCTTCAGAAGCAACCAATAATTTAGGGGCATTATCCAGAAGATCGGAGAATAATGGTGTACCCGCCAATGCTACGTACCACCCCGTCGATGTGTCTTTTTTGGCTACCATAAGGCCAGCAGAATCACCGCTGCCTACAAGTTCTTCCAAAGAATCCGGCCCATCTAGAGAAACTACCGAAATGAGGAGCCAATCACTCTGGCGGTTCTCCGACGTCACAGCAAATTGATTCCCCACAAGTAAATCGAGGGGCCTATTACTCAGGGCTTCAAACACAGCCTTCTGAAGATCAGCATCTTGCACATAAGTTCCGAAACTGACACTGATTTGGCTTGATGATACCAATCCCCTCGGAGCAGCCTCGATAAACCATTGCGGGTGCATTTCACTATCATCAGATGCCACCACCTGCCAAGTCCCATCCGGTAACAAGTGAGCTATAACATGACCCAACTCGCCCTCGGTCTCCTCACCGTCTTGCGGCTCAACCACACCATATGCCCAATGGTCCTCTACTTTCACCTCACCAAGCTTGACCTGGGCATTGGGGCCGCTCGAATCTACATACTTCACTAGAGCAGATTCCATCGCCTCTCGCACATGAAACTGCTCAGCATCGGCCAGAGGAGGATCGGATGGGTATGGTGAGCGGGGCAGCACTTTCCCAGCGTCGGGAGCAGGTGTGGGCGAATCGGCCAGCTCAGGATAGGCAAAGGTGATTTGAGAAGACGCAGAAGGAGCGGCGAGCAGCACGTCTCCCAAGACCAGGAATATTGCCATCATAGCAGCAAACAACCTTTTCATCACACGACTCCTTTCACATATAGTGTAGCATCAAACAGTGATACAAGTCAAATGCGTCTATGCGTCATGCGTCTGCGTCTTTTGCCCTGCTCGTCAAAACTCGCCCATTTTCTAGTAAGAGCATCTCAAAGCCAAAACGTTACAAATGTGGTATAGTATCAGCTAAACTCGTTGTAGTAAGCGAATGCTACGTGACATCCCAAATGACTGATCACTCGATGTGCCGGCAAATTGTACGCAAACTGGTCGAAAAGTACGATTGGGCTTTGCTGCCAGAAGACGAGCTGGCAGACATGGTGCAAGGTTTAATCCAAGCAGAGGCTTGTCCGGATGAGACGGAACGGCTGGCCAGGCGATGCTACGCGGAAACTCTCTACCAGGCCTGCCACCAAGACCTAGATGCGCAGCGGCGCGAGCGAGGGTATTACGAGCTGTACCGTTATCTCTTGCGAGCCGCGTACAACCGGCGGCCTGACATAGCCCAAGACGTGACCCAGCGCGCATTGGTACTCGTGTGCGAACAAATAGATCGCTGCCGCGACCCTGGCGCATTCTTCGCCTTTGCTACCTACAAACTGCTGCACGCCATTCAACAAGAACAGCGAACGCGAGACAGTGACCGAGCCGAAGAATGGCCAGACAACTGTGACGAACTGGAGGACCCCGTCGGGCTCGAAGCATTCCTGGATCACCAAGAATCCTTGGGCATGTTGGTGGATGCGATTGGACGCTTACCTGACCACCGCCAGCAAAAGGTCATCGTGTTCAGGTTCTTGGAAGGAGCGAGTGACAGCGAAATCGGCGCCCAACTTGGGATCACAGATGGCCACGTTCGCGCGCTGCGCAGTCGCGGCGTGGCGCAGTTGCAAACAGACAAGCTGTTGAGGGACTTTTATGAATTGTAACGTTTTGCGTCCAAAAAACTCTTACATGATGGGAACAAGTCTATGCGGACGATGGAATGCTCCACGGTTACTCAACAGTTACTAGCTTACCTGGAAAACCCGGACTCGGGCCGCCCAGGTGCACAAGCGGCTATCGACCATATCCAGCAATGCCCTCGTTGCAAGCGCCGGGTAGGACATCTCGTCCACGCATTGGCTATACGTGACGTAGACCGGCTGACCTGCCAGGAATGCCAGGATTTTTTGCCGGACTATGCCCAGGCAAAACGAGATGGAGCAGGGAGCAAAGCACAATGGCGACTCGTCGCTCTTCACCTCGACACGTGCCCCCACTGTTCTGCGACCCTTGCCGATTTGTGTGAGCTGATCGCGTTGGCCGATGGGGAACGAGGTGTCGAACCACCACAATATCCCACGTTCGATCAATTTTTGAGGGACGCGCAAGCTGCTCACTCTCTACCAGGCCAGACGCAAATAGCAGGCAGCCCCACCAACGAAACAAGCCCTGACACACCAGCCTGGCCAAATACGCTGGCAAGCTATGCACGCTCCCTGGCCGAAAAAATGGCTCCCCGCCTAGCCGGCGAGATTCGTAAAATTCCGAGCGCGTTCCTAGAGCGACTGGCAACGCGCGAGCAATTCACCCTCAAGCCAGGTATGGCCACAACGCGGCTCACTCACAGTGAAGAGATCGCGGCCCTGGAATGGCTGGCGGCCGCTTACATCACCACTCAGACTCTGCTTGAACAACTAGCGCCAGCCGAGATCGAAACAGATCAATGGCCGGATACGCTGCGCCGCCAGGCCGAGCGGATTGCCATGGAAGCCGTGGGATTCGATCCCGAGCAGGCACGCATTTTCGCTGGGCATTACGCCGAGTTGGTGAGCCAGGATCGGAAAATCTTACAGGCGTGGATAAAATAACGAGAGGCACACGTGGCAGTGCTGACCAGCTTTACCCATGCAATCGCGCTACAACAACTGGATCCCGTCGCATTCCTTGACACACAACACGATCACCGCCCCGTGTGGTGGCAGGCGTGGCTTCTGCGGGGTGGGATGGTGCTGGCCGTGGTAGCCGCATTGGGACTGGGGGCAAATGAACGCCAATGGAAAGAGATGGTTCTCTGCGCCACGTCTTGGCTCGCGCTCGTCCTGGTACTGTGCGCCATAGCCGTCACCCTAACTGGCCAGCTCCAATTCTGGCTGCTCTATGCCTTTTCTCCGCCCATACTGGTGGCTCTCTTGCTAAGTGGGCTAGCACCGCTATCACCCAGATGGTCACTGCTAGGGGAGCGGACGAGCATTCCCTTTTTGATAGGAGTACTTGTCTCGGATACCTACGCGCTGTGGGTGCACAAACGGCTACAAGAGATACAGCACGAGCGCGGGCGTATGCGAGTGGGAGGCCCCGCGTCCGAGCTGCCAGCCTTGGACTTGTGGCAGCAAGCACGCCTGGCACGCCTGGGCGTTTCAACTGGCATGGTAATCCTAGCCTTGTGGCTCCTGCGGGACTGGGTTTTCGCGTTGTCCAGCCTGGCCGGCGGTTTGCGCCTCGAGGCGATCTTGCTGGCGTGGATACAGGGATCTCCTATGGTCCGGTTCAACCAGCAGCGCGGCGAATGGCACGCTACATACGCCGGACGTTCGGCGGCATTCGTGCCCCACAAGCTGGTGCGCCTGCCCGCAGTACCCGCCCGCTCACAAAGCGCGGCAATATTGGCCTTGCTCCAACAAGGCTGCCTGGGGCCAGTCGTTCGCCAAGTGGTCCAAGACTTGCCGCCCGATCAGGCTCGTCAGCTTCTACTCCACCTTAGCACCCAGGAGGGGGGAGCCACGGCCATCCTTTACCTCAAGCCGGCACTGGCGCCCGAACTCCATCCAGCAGCGGCATGTTACGCGGCCCTGGCAGCCGAAGCTGCCCGAGCTTTTGACCTGCAACGCTGGGTGGCGGTGTTGGCGAAGCAATGCCTTACCAACACTGATGCGGCCGGTACTATGGAAGATGACCTCTTGCAGATACTGCATCGCGTTCGGGATGCCCTGCTCACTTTTACATACACTCCCCAACTCATAGACACGGCCATCAACGACTTGGAGCAGCTCGCCAGATCCCTTTACAACCTTCCCCACCTGCTTGGCTCTCCTGAACAACCCGTCGTGCAACTGGGCACACTGCCTCTAGCCTGGCCTGTGGCCTTGCTGCTTCACCTGGAAGAGCACCGCAGCCGGCTGCTTTCTGCCTGAGATCAAACGATGACACCATTCCGCTCGCCCAGTTCTAAACCAAGTCACGCTTTTGACGATATTGTCATCCACTTTACCAGGCAAGTCTATTACGACAACCAACACGCTTTTCAAATAGAGATTCGCCAGGCTCCCGGATACTTGCCTGGTGGAGCGTTTCAAGTAGACATCGAGACCCGCCTTGGAGCATTCCGCCAAGACCTGATCCAACGAATAACGATGAACCAGTTCTTGTACCGTTACGAGACAGTCCGGCCAGAAGAGTCAAACCAAGACCTGGCCGACCTGGGCCATCAACTCTATGAACTGCTCCCCCTCTCATTCCGACAGGCCTTTCCCCGCCTCATCCAGAAGGTCTTGGAAAAGGGACGAGGCGTGCGCCTGGTTTTCCAGGCTCGCGCCGGAGATCAAGCGGATCGATTATTGAGTCTGCCGTGGGAACTGCTCTTTTTCCAAGATACCCGAGTATTTCTGGCTCGTTCGCCGCGCGTGCTCATCGTTCGGCGTTTGCTCGATGCCATACGCCGCAGCCCGGTCCAGGTGACACCACCGTTCAACCTCGTCCACGTCATCGCTCACAATCCAAGCGACCCCCAACGCTACCAGATCGATCACGCCCTTCAGCAAGTCGAGCGCGAGGCGATCCGTCGCGCCGTCGAGCCTGGCCACTACCGCTTGATCGAAAAACCCGGCTCGATCAAACACGTTCTAGCAGCTTTGAGCGAGGCGCCATACCACATCGTCCACTTCCTGGGACACGGCGAACATTACACGGCAAGGGTCGGGACAGAGCGAGGTTACCTGCGATTTGTAGGCGAGGAAGGCGATACTCAGTGGGTCACTGGCGAGCAGCTCGAGCACTGGCTCGGCTTTACGCCTAGCGTCCAACTGGTCGTTTTGAACGCGTGCCACGGAGGAAGTGGCGCTGCAAGCAGCATTGCGCTCGAACTGGCCTACAGTGGATTGCCCAATATCGTTGCCATGCAGAGCGACATCTTGCAAGCCGCGGCCCGGCACTTTGTCCTGGCTTTTTACGCCGAGTTGCAAAGCGGCCAGCCTGTCGACTATGCCGTCGCCGCAGGGCGGTCTGCCATCGCAGCCAATATGCCACAGACACTGGATTGGTGCCTTCCTGTTTTGTACACGAGTGCTGGCCTGCCAGAACAGTCGTCGATGGCCAAGCTAACCGAGTCACTATGGCAGTGGGCCAGCTCCCCAAAATCAAAGCGGCAATTGGGAACGATCAATCTCACATTGGGCATTCTGTACGTGGTCACAAGCCTGCTGCTATTTCTGAGCGGCAAGACGCTTGCCCCGCCCGGCGTTCACCTGGTAAATTGGATCAACGGAGGGATACTCGTCGCCCCCCTGCTCTTGACGGCCGGCATCTATCTATTCGGGCAACTGTCTATTCCAGGGGACTGGCCGTTTTCGAGCAAGGCTACGCTCGTGGCGCGCTCGCTTGGGTCTGCTTCGCTAGGGATCGGCTTGCCCACACTATACGGCTGGTTCCTGGTGGTGCTGCTCGTGGCATTGGGGTTCTGGCAAGTGTTATCCTACGCTGCCCAGATCGCGCTGCTCGCCTTGATTTTCGTCCCGGGGCTGGCGTTTGGCTGCGTGCTCAGCTACTCTCAAATCATCGGGCACGGCCGGGCACTGGTTTCTGATGCCGAGGTCGAGCTGCCTACCTTCACGTGGAGCGAATTGGCACCCAGCCTGGTTGGCTACATCCTGCTAGCGCTTCCGTGGGTTGCTCTGACCCTTGGCTTGTTTATACCGCCGCCAGGCAGCTTGCTGCTGGGCATCGTCTTGTCCGTCTCTGGTTACCAGGTATACAGACACTCAAACTGACTAGCCGGCAGCTCGCAGGCCATCACAGTGAAAATACTTGAACCACCCGTCGCTCAGCTTTTGCCGGTTCGAAGGGTTCGCGGCGACATTGGGTCTGTACGCCAGGCAAAGATCGCAGCGGTATCCACATCTTGTCAAAATCGCTTCCACGAACACCCCCTTGGCTACTCTAGCCCATCGATGCGCCCGAAAGCACGCAGCACGGTCAAGGCTTCGAGCGTCAAGTGACCACGCCATTCCTGCCGTGCCTGCACCCAAGCCTCGGGATACCAATCCCCCCACGTCCAGGTCGGCTCCCAAGCGCCTTCAGGACCTTG
>JAFGFO010000271.1 GCA_016931085.1 Thermoflexales bacterium | reverse complement strand
GTATCGATAGTGATTACTGGTTATCATACCACAATTCAAGCTTGGCGGCTCATTTAGGGAGGCTACCACGGGAACTCCCAAAGAGCCGAAATTTTATAACCCCACGGTGTTTCTTAAATCTGCTGCCGCCGTGGCAGATGCGGCGGATGCGAATTTACTTTATTTTTCCAGTAGCCCAATACGGTCCACGTTATACTTTGAAGTTCAAGCGAATATCTTGTATGAGATGGTAAACGCGGCGAACGTCGATGGCATCCTCATTGCGTCAAATCTGATCGGGCTGTATACTTCCGCGGCAGAACTAGAGGTGTTCTTTAGCCGGTATCGGCCGTTGCCCATGGTGAGCATGGGGGTGGCGTTAGAGACCGTGCCCAGCGTGGTGCTGGATAATTTCACCGGCATGTCTGCCGTGGTCAGGCACCTGCTTGAAGAACATCATTACCGTCGTATTGCCTTCTTAGGTGGGATCCGGGAACACCCAGAAGCCCAGGAGCGTTATCGGGCCTTTACCACAACGCTGCAAGATTATGGCATTCCGTCGGATCCAGGCCTGGTGACCTTCGGTGACTTTCAATATGCCTCCGGGGTCAGAGCCATTCAACACTGGTTGGATGAGCGCCAGTTTCGTCCTCATCACGACATCGAAGCCATTGTCGTGTCCAACGATTATATGGCCATAGGGGTGATATCGGAATTACAAGCCCGCGGCCTTCAGGTTCCGGCTGACATTGCGGTTGTCGGCTTCGATGACATTGCCGTGAGCCGATCTTTTACCCCGCCGCTGACGACAGTCCGTCAACCGCTCTACAAAATCGGCCAGCAGGCCACAGAACTGTTATTAGCGCAGATGGCTGGTCAGTCGATCCCGGAATTGACCCGTGTCGCGGCTGAGGTTGTGGTACGCCAGTCGTGTGGCTGCGCTGCGCCGGATACACACCAGACGGCGGTCAGCAATCTGTCGAACAAAACGCCAAAGTCTCTCCAGGAATCATCGCAGCATTTCTTTCACCAACTTAATCAAGCGCTTTTTACCAATGAAGGCGATATCAATGAAGGCGACATGACAATATGGAATGAGGCATTGACGCTACTGCGAGACGAGCAGAGTCAATCCCAGCCTGATGCCGGGCAAATCGCCGCTGACAGTCCTGAAGCCCAAATTTGCGTAATCTTGCGCAAGGCCATCTTACAGTCCTTGCAGGAAAAGGCTGACGCTCAGATTTTCCAAAGACTGGGCCAACGGCTCCTCTCGACCCTGAATATCGCGGATTTGATGGATGCCCTGGCCGAGGATTTGCCCCGTTTAGGGATTCGCAGTGCGTATCTTAGTTTGTATCAAGATCCCCCGGCCTATGAGTTTCCGCAGCCGGTCCCGCAATGGTCTCGCTTGATCCTGGCCTATAATTCTCAGGGCCGGAGCGTACTACCGCCGGAAGGATTGCGGTTTCCGACGCAAGAGCTTCTGCCGCAAGATTTTTGCATGTTCGCAGAAGCCCGAGGGATGGTCGTGGAGCCCCTCTACTTCCAGCGCGAGCAGATCGGGTTTGCCCTGTTTGAGATTGGCGCGAAGGACGACGTGGCGTATGAAATCTTACGGCGTTATCTCAGCAATACGCTACAAGGGGCTTTACTGGTGCAGCGCGTCCAGGAACACGCGGCGGAAATTGCCCGGCAAAAGTATATCCTTGATATGTTCATGGCGAGCGTCCCGGATAGCATCTACTTCAAGGATCGCAAAAGCCGTTTCACGCACGTCAACGCGGCGCTGGCCCAACGATTCGCGGCGCAGCCGGCCGATCTGCTCGGCAAGAGCGATTTTGATTTTTTCCCGAAGGCGCTGGCCCAGCAGAAATATGCGGACGAACAAGAAATTATCCAGACTGGCCAACCCGTATTAAACCTGGAAGAACCAGATGCTGGCGGCACCTGGGCGTTGACCACCAAGATGCCGTTGCGCGACGAGCACGGGAGTATCATCGGAACCTTTGGCATCTCGCGCGACATCACGGTGCTGAAGCAAGCCGAGGCAGAAATCCGCGCGCTCAACAAAAAACTCCAGGCGGAAAACCTGCGCATGGAGGCCGAACTGGATGTGACCCGCCGCCTGCAGCAGATGCTGCTGCCCACCGACGAGGAACTGCGCCAGATCGAGGGGATGGACATTGCCGGCTTTATGCAGCCGGCCGAGGAGGTCGGCGGCGACTATTATGACGTCCTGCCCCACAACGGCGCCATCAAGATCAGCATCGGCGACGTGACCGGCCATGGCCTGGAGAGCGGGGTGGTCATGCTCATGCTGCAAACCGCCCTTCGCACGCTGCAAATCCTCGACGTCCAAGACCCGGCCCGCTTTATTGACACGCTCAACCGCTTGCTGCGCGCCAATCTCCAGCGCATGAAGGTCGACAAGAGCGCGACGTTGGCCGTGCTCGATTACCACATGGGGCGCATGCGGCTGAGTGGCCAGCACGAGCAGGTCATCGTGGTGCGGAAAGGCGGCCGGGTGGAACTGCTGGACACGCTCGAGCTGGGCTTCCCACTAGGACTTGAGGTAGGAATCGCCGACTTTGTGCGCGATATAGCGATCGACTTGCAGTCCGGCGATGGCGTGGTATTATATTCAGACGGCATCACCGAGGCACAGAATGAGGCGGGCGAGTTCTACGGCTTGGAGCGCTTGTGCCAAGTAGTCAGCGCGCATTGGGACAACCCCGCCCAGCCGATCAAGGACGCCGTGGTGGCAGATGTACAAGAGTTTGTCAGAAATGGGAAGGTCTATGACGACATAACATTGTTGATAGTCAAGCAGAAGTCTGGGTGAGGTTCAGTATGAATGGGCACATCGTTGTTGTCGGCAGCCTCAACATGGATCTGGTCGCGCGGGCAGCCCGCCATCCGCTGCCGGGCGAAACCATTC
>JAFGFO010000270.1 GCA_016931085.1 Thermoflexales bacterium | reverse complement strand
GTCAACGTATTCTTTTAGCCAGGATAGTGGGAATTTCATTGGGAATTTCCTTTTTATCCACGAACACTTGCACTCCCTTCGGTCGCGGCAAGTGCAGGTGACACTAAGGTTTTAAACTTGTGCCGCGAAGCGTTCATGTCCTTCGTGAGCACCTTGGATTAGAGGTTCTTAAACTTTGTGTTTCTTCGTGTCCTTCGTGGAAGATTCTTAAAACTGCCCCAAAAAGCGCAGGTCGTTGCCCCAGAAATAGCGAATGTCCTCGATGCCATGCTTGAGCATGGTGATGCGCTCCGGTCCCATGCCGAAGGCAAAGCCGCTGAATTTCTCGGGATCGTAGCCGCCGTTGCGCAAAACGACGGGATGGACCATGCCGCAGCCCAGGATCTCGAGCCAGCCGCTGTACTTGCATGTGCGGCAGCCTTGCCCGTTGCACAAGATGCACAACACGTCCATCTCGGCCGAGGGCTCGGTGAAGGGAAAGTAGCTGGCTCGGAAGCGGGTAGGGCGGCCGGCGCCGAACAGTCGCTGGGCAAAACTGGTCAGGGTGCCTTTCAGATCCGTCATGCGGATGTTGTAGCCGACGGCCAGGCCTTCCACCTGGTTGAACTGGATTTCGCTGCGGGCCGTGATTTGCTCGTGGCGGTAGCACATGCCGGGCAGGATGATGCGAATCGGCTCTGGGCAGTACTGCCACATGGCGCGGATTTGGCCCGGCGAGGTGTGGGTGCGCAGGAGCACGCGCTCGTCGGTGGTGTAAAAGGTGTCTTGCATGTCGCGCGCCGGGTGGTGAGGCGGGATGTTGAGCAATTGAAAGTTCGTCTCGTCCGTCTCGACGTCGCGGGTGCGATAGACCTGGAAGCCCATCTCGGCCCAGATCTGGTAGATGCGGCGCAGGATCTGGCTGCTGGGGTGCAGCCGGCCGCGTTGGACAGGCCGGCCGGGCATGGTGACATCCAGGCTGCCGGAGGTGATGGCTTTTTCCAGCTCCAGCGCTTTGATCTCAGCCTGCCTGGCTTCGTAGGCCGCTTCCAGCTCGAGCTTGACCTCGTTGGCGCGCTTGCCAAAGGCGGGGCGCTCGGCCGGCGACAACTCGCCCACCCGGCGCAGCAGCGATGTTACCTGTCCCTTGCGGCCCAGGTATTGGGTGTGCCAGCCAGACAAGGCCGGACTGTCCTGGATCGTTTTCAAGTCGGCCAGGGCGGCCTGGCCCAGTTGTTCGAGCGTATTGAGCATATTTGCCCCCGTTTTTTCCTAAAAACGCCTTAAGCTAAAAACTCGCCCACCCAGGGGCGAGTTTGACTCGCGTTACCACCCTGATTGATGGCTTGTCCGAGACAAACCATCCTCTTTGCCCCAACCCGTGATTGGGCGCCTGGCTAACGGTAGGCTGACCGGGTTCGACTACACACGGCTGCGCTCAGCTTCGCTGAACGCCTTCCGCTTCACCGAACCACTCCAGAGGGAACTTGTGCCGTTTCAACTGGGCGAGGCTTTCAGTCTATGACCTCGCTTCCCTGGCAGCATCCGCCAGCATACTTTCCTCTATCATCGCTTTGAGCTGATTATACCCAAAAAGCGAAATATGGTCAAGGACTTGACAAATGCGGGCTTTTGAGCGATAATGACATTATCATTCCCGGCGGCATCAGCCGCCATCGCCATCCTTAGAAAAGGGGAGGTGATGTTATGGACTGTAGTAGTCACTTACAACAGCGCGCCGTAGCATCCCTTCCCGTCGTTCGGTAAGCTGCTACGGCGCAACAAAGGGCCGCTCTGTATGAGCGGTCTTTTGTTTTCAAGCAAGAATGGTGATACAATAAGGCTATGACGCTGAAAACCGTCCGCGAGCGTTTTCGTGCGCAGCAGACTGCTATCTTGAACCACCCCTCGGCCGGGGTGGGTTTTGCGCTGCTGTCCACCGGCTTGCTGGGCTGGGCGCCCATCTTTGGCAAGATGGCTTACAACGCCGATGTGGACGCTTTTAGCCTGGTCGCCTTGCGAACGCTCATCGCGGCCGCCTTGTTGTGGCTGGTGTACCTGTTTCGTTGGCGCTCGGCGATCCCTATTTCCGGGCACGATCTGATTGGCTGCTTGAGTATGGGCGTCGTCAATGGCATCGGGTCGTTGTTTTACTACACAGGCCTCATGCGAATCGACGCTTCCATGGTGGGTTTGCTCGATGCCATGAAACCTATCTGGGTCTTTATCTTTCTTTCCGCCTCCGGCCAGGATATTTCACGGATGGCTTTTGTGCGCCTCGGCCTGGCCTTGTCTGGCCTGGCCTTATTGACTGGGATGGGGGGACCGGGGCGGACGGACGGCCTGGGGGTGATGTTGATCCTGGCCAGCGCGGCCACTAATGCCTGGTATATGGTTTTGGGCCAATGGGTCTTGGCCGATGTGCAGGCGCGCACGGTCACCTTGTACATGTTGACTTCCATGGCCGTCACGGTTGGAGTGGCGCGCTTGTTGATCGGCCAGCCTGCCCAGCCCATTGTCATGGCTGGCTGGCAGGCGATCGTGCTGTTGGCCCTGGTCACGGCAGCGTCTCGCTTGTTGATGTTCGCCGGCTTGCGAAAATTAGGCGGTATACAGACGGCTTTGTTGGGGTTGACCGAGTTGTTTATGACCCTGTTGGTGGCCTACGTGGTCTTGGGGGATCGCCTGGGCGTGTGGCAATGGGCCGGAGGAAGCCTGATCATCGTCAGCGTTTTACTGGTCTCGCGCGAAGGTGAGCTGACCGCGCCCAGCGTCGATTCGTCGTAACGGCGATCCAGACTTCCGAAGTCTTAGAGACTTCGGAAGTCTTTATTCCCCACCCAGGGTCGGGCGGGGAGGCTCTAGAGGCAGCAGGAGATGGAAAGTGCTGCCCGGGCAGCGTTGCTCGTCATAGCCCTCGCTTTCCACCCACACCTTGCCGCCGTGGGCCTTGATCACGCCGCGCACGACCGACAAGCCCAGTCCAATCCCCCCTCCTCGGAATTGTGTCGGGCTGGACGAATGGAAGCTGATATCTTCCAGTACGTAAAATTTCTCAAAGATACGGTTGCGTTCGGCCGGGTTGATGCCAATGCCGTTGTCCCTGACGATCAAGTCGAGCGCATTGCCGGCGTGGAAGCACTTGATTTGAATGAAACCGCCATCGGGCGTGTATTTAATCGCGTTGCTGACGACGTTGGTGATGGCGCGCCGGATGTATTTCTGGTCGGCCTGGATGGCAGGCAAGTGGCGCATAGGGCCAACTTCTATGCTGTGCTTACGCTCCCTTATGATTCGCTCGAAATCCCCCAATACCTCCAGCACTACTTCTCCCAAGTTGACCGCTGTTAGCTCCAGGTCGATTTGCTCAGCGTCGATCAGGGCCATGTTGACGATATCATCTACCACGTTATTCAAGCGCTCCGAAGCCTCGGTGAGTTTTCTGACCATCATCATCGTGTCGTCCGGCACGTGGAGCCGGGCCATATCTGAGGTGAGCAAGTTGGTGTAGCCGTAGAGCATGGTTAGCGGTGTGCGCAGTTCGTGGCTGGCCAGGACGATAAAATCGGATTTCATCTTGTCCAGGCGGCGCAATTCGGTGTTGGCCTCGCGCAATTCGGTGATGGTCATTTCCAGGCGGTCGACCAGCCGGCGGGTATGCTCTTCAAGCTTCTCGACCAGCACTGCCTCGGCCACTTGCTCGCGTTTGCCGTGAAGAAAAGCCTCGACCTCGTGGGCCAGGTAATCTGCGTCGATGGGCTTGGGCAGGTAGCCGTCGCAGCCGGCGGCCAAGGCGCGGTCCCGATCGCCTTCGACCACGTTGGCCGTCAACGCAATGATGGGGACGCCTTGCATATCGGGCATGCTTTTGAGCTTGGTGGTCGTCGCGTACCCGTCCAGGCCGGGCATATTGATGTCCATCAGGACCAGCTCTGGCCGCTCGCGGCGTGCTGTCTCAATCGCAGCCAGGCCATCTTCTACCAGGATGATCTCGTAGCCCTCCGCTCCCAGGATGCGTTCGACCAACAAGCGCGCGGTTGGGTCATCTTCGACGTACATGATACGGGGCATAAATTGGCTCCTGATCAGGCTATTCTAATAGCCCGTTATTCCAGCACTTCCTTGATGATGTCTTCCAGTAGGTCCAGGTCGGTATAAGCGCCTTTTTGCAGCATGACCTTGACCTGGTCAGCCAGTTGCTTGCGCTTGACAGGGGTGAGTTCCTGCGGTGAGAGGGCCGAGATGACGATGACCGGGATGTTTTGCAGTGCCTTCTCGGCTTTCATCGCTTCCATGACGCCAAAGCCATCCAATTCCGGCATCATCAGGTCCAACAGGACCAGGTCGGGGCGCTCGCTGCGGATGATGGACAGCCCTTCTCGCCCGCCGTAGGCCTCGTGAATGATATATTTGCCGCGCGCCTGCAGGATGCGTTTGAGCAAGCGGACGGCGTTGGGGTTGTCGTCTACGATGGCGATCGACTTGACGCGCTCGTCCAGGCGCTCCAGGGCGGCGATCAGTCCCTCTTGCTCGACGATGGGCATGGGAGTGACGGATTCCGGCGCGGCGACGCTGTGCGCCCACGCCTCGCCCAGTAGCTCGACCTCGACCGGCACGGTGTGCCCGGAACAATTGACGATGACGATGTCGTCGGGCTGGATCATCTGCTGCGAGATCAGCTTGAATAGCCCGGCGAAGGCGACGCCGGCGGCCGATTCCATGGAGACGCCGTCCATCTTGGCCATGACGTGCATGGCGCGAAAGGCCTCCTCGTCGCTGACGGCCTCCATCGCCCCGTTGGAAGCCAGCGTGATCCGCCGCAGGGCGGGATAGGCTGCGCCAGGGTTGCCGGTGGCCAGCGTGATCACCCGCGTCTGGGGCACCAACACCGGTTCGGCTTCTTCCAGCCCAGCGCGAAACGAGTTGACGATCGGCGCGCAGCCCTCGACCTGGATGTTGGCAATGCGTGGCATCTTGTCGATGAGTCCCATCTGTTTGAGTTCCTCAAAACCTTTCCATACCCCGACCGGCCCCAGCCCGCCGCTGATGGATTGGATATACCAGTCCGGCGCCCGGAAGGGTGGCTGCATGCCGGGCATCTCGGGGCCAAAGATGGCTCCCAGTTGCTCGGCGATCTCGAACGCCAGAGCCTTCATGCTCTCGCGTTGGGCAAAGCTGCGGATGCCCCGGTCGAGATGCAGCCCTTTGCGCTCGGCAAAGGCGGCCGCCATTTGCTTGGCCTGGTCGTAGGTGCCGGTGACTTTGATGACTTCTGCGCCGTACAAGGCCACCTCGCGCATCTTGGCCGGCGGCACCATGCTGTTGAGAAAGGCCCACACCCGGATGCCGACCCGGGCGCAGTAGGCGCTGTACGAGATGGCGACGTTGCCGGTTGAAGCGACTACCACCTCGCTGACGCCGGTTTCTTTCATGACCGAGACGGCCAGGCTGGCCTGGCGATCCTTGAACGAGCCGGTCGGGCCTTGCCGTTCGTCCTTGATATAGATGTGTGGCCGCCCCATCATCTGTGCCAGGTTGCTGGCATAGATCAACGGCGTGCCTCCCTCGTCCATAGTGACAATGTTCGAGTCCACGCGCAGTGGCATCAGTTCACGATAACGCCACATCTTGAAGGGGCGCTGGCCTAGCTTCTTCAGCATCACCTCGCGTACCTGCTTGTAAGGGTAGCTGGCTTCGAGCCACTCGCTTTTGCAGTTCGGACAAGCCGGCAGGGGTTGCAGATAAGGTGTTTTATAACCACACGCCGGACATTCGAGCATGATCTTGTTCGTTGTCATAAGTTCCTCTTCTTTTAGGTAGGGGTGCGGTTACCGCGCCCCTACAAATCAGGTCGCCCCGCTTGTCATACGGCCCAGGGCACTGGCTACATCCGTAAGCAGGTCTTGTTCTGTGAATTGCCCCTTGGACAATAGCGCCAGGGTGCTATCATTGAGCCGGTGGTGATCTTCCTCAGTCAGTGTTTTGGCTGTGACGACGATGATGGGGATGTCACGGGTGACCGGCTCGGCCTTGAGCGCTTCCAGCACGGCAAAGCCATCCATTTCCGGCATCATCAGATCAAGCAGAATGAGGTCGGGCAGGCTAGCGTGCACCGCTTCGAGTCCTTCCTTGCCGCTGTGTGCCTCGCTGAGCACGAAGCGGGGATGGGCTTCGAGCATGCGCCGGATCAACAAGATATCTTCAGGCCGGTCGTCGATGGCCAGTATACGTGTCTGGGGGCGGCCATTCAGTCGATTGAGCGCGGCCAGCAGTTCTTCCTCCGTGATCGGTTTGACCAGGTAATCGGCCGCGCCCAGGCTAAAGCCCTTGCCCTGCTCGCTCAGAATCGAGGCGATGATGACGGGAATATCGCGCGTTTCTGCGTTTTGCTTGAGTTCCTGGATGACGCTCCAGCCATCCTTGTCCGGCATGAGGATGTCGAGTGTGATCGCGTGAGGCTTGAGCCGTTGGGCCATTTCGATCGCTTGTTGGCTGTTCGACACGCCAATGACAGCATAACCGTGCTGCTCGAGATAGCGCCGGTACATGGTGACCATGCTCGGCTCGTCTTCAATGGCCAGGATGATCTTTTTGCCGGGCGTGACATCGGTGGCTTGCTCGGATATTTCCTCGGGCCGGGCTGGCCGGGCGCGTGGCAGGGTGAAAGTAAACGTGGTGCCTGCCCCGACCTCGCTTTCGACCCACAGATCGCCGCCGTGCATTTCAATAAAGCGGCGCGAGATAGCCAGTCCAAGCCCCGTGCCGCCGTACTTGCGGGTGGTCGAAGCATCGGCTTGGGTGAAGGCCTCAAAGATCGTGTCCAACTTTTCTTTGGCAATGCCAATGCCTGTGTCGCGCACATTCACACGGATAAAGCGCGCCTCGGCCGCGGCTTCGATGCTAATGGAGCCCCGATCGGTGAACTTGGCCGCGTTGGACAGCAAGTTGATCAAAACCTGGCGTGAGCGGACCGGATCGGCCCACACGAAGGGCAGATCGTCCGGGGTCTTTTGACGCAGCTCGACCGGCTTGTCCTTGACCAGGCCAACGCCGGTTGATAGCACGCTCTTGATTACTTCTCTAAAGTCCACTTCCTCGAAGGATAGTTCCATCTTGCCGGCTTCAATCTTGGAGATGTCCAGGATGTCGTTGATCAAGCCTAGCAGGTGCTGGCCGCTGGTATGGATGGCGGTCAGATCTTGCTTTTGCATGTCGGTCAATGGGCCGTCAATGCCCTTGAGGATGACGCGCGAGAAGCCGATGATGGAATTGAGCGGCGTGCGCAATTCGTGGCTCATATTGGCCAGGAACTGGGTCTTGAGGCGATCCATCTCGCGCAATTTTTCGGCGGCTTGTTTTTGTTCCTCAAACAAGTGGCGCACCTCGGTGACCAGCGTCGCGTTGCGTAGCGCCACGGCAACCTGGTTGGCCAGGGTTTGCAGGGTGCGGGCGTCTTCGTCGGAGAAGGCCGCTGGCCGCGCGCTTTGAACGTCAATCGCCCCCAGCACTTCGTCGCCGACAATGAGTGGCAGAGCCATCTCGGTACGGGTTTCAGGCAAAAGCGGATTGTCGAAGCGCACCGCGTCGGCGCCGGCGTCCAGCGCAATGCGTGCCCGGCGATTGGCGCACGCCCAGCCCACCATGGAGTGGCCGCCCACTTCCAGCCGGTGGCCGCGTTCTAGCATCAACTGGCCTGGCTCTCCGGTGCCAGCGTGCAGTACGGCGTAACGCCGTTCCGGATCGATCAGGAACAGGCCGGCGTAGTACAGATCCAACTGCTGCTGGAGCAAGGTCACCACCATCTTTTGCAGCTCTTGCTGGTCGAGGATCGAAGTGATGGCCTGGCCGACTTGGGCGGCGGCTTGCAGCAAGCGCGCCCGGCGCTGCGTTTCCTGGTACAGGCGCGCGTTTTCGATGGCGATCGCAACCTGGTCGGCCAACAGTTCCAGCACGGCCACCTCGTCCTGCGAAAAGCGCTCTGACTCGGTGCCTTGTACATCCAACACGCCAATCATGCCTTCACCGCGCTTGAGTGGAATAGCCAGCTCGGATCGCGCCAGCGGCAGCATGTTGCTCTTGAGCTGGGTCGCCTCAGTATCCGTATCCCGCACAACGTGTGAACGGCCCGTGCTGCTAACCCACCCAATCAGCGATTCCGCGCCAACAGCCAGCTTGTACTCGCCTTCCTCATAATCCGGGTTGGTAGACTTGGCCAACACGGCGTGGTTTTTGTCGTCGTCGAGCAAAAAGATCGAGGCGTGATAGTAACCAAAGCGGATGCGGATAAGCTCGACCACGCTGGCCAGCAGCTCCCTCATATCCAACAGCGAGGAGGCGGCTTTGCCTGTTTCGGCGGCGGTGGCCAATTGCAGGGCGCGATGGCGCGCTTCTTCGAACAGGCGCGTGTTCTCGAGGGCGGTGGCCGCTTGCGTGGCGATGGCCGTGATGATGCGTAGGTGACGTTCGCTAAAGGCGCGCTCTCGCTGGAGGTCTTGAACGGCAATCAGGCCCGATAGGCGATCGCCCAGTTGCATGGGGACGCCCATGTAAGAACATGGCGGGTCGCCGCTGAGCGCCAGGCTGGCCGTTTCGATCTCTTTGCGAGTGTGCATCAGCAGAGACTTGCCCGTTTTGATGATCTGGCCGCTCAGGCTGCCCTCGAGAGGGATAGGTGGAACTTCAACATCTTCTCCCTGCTCGTAATAGATCGGAAAGGAAATCTCGTCCCGCCCCGGCGTATATATCCCAACGTAAAAATCCCTGGCATTGCAGATCGCGCTGACTTGCTGATACAGCATGTACAGCAAATGCTCGCGGTTCATGGCCGAGGTGATCATCTGGCCAACACGGTTGACGGTTTCCAGGTCTTGAATCTGCTGCTGGGTCTGTTCGAACAGGCGGGCGTTCTCGAGCGCCAGGGCGGTCTGGATGCCGATCTCGTTCACGAAAGCCTGTTCTTGCTTTGACAATGACGACTTCTCCCCCTCCAGTTCCAGCACGCCGATTTCCTGGCCGCGCACCGTCAGGGGCACGCGGACCACGGCTTCACTGGCGATCTGTTTCTGGGCCGCGCGTCCGGCTCGTTTGTATTCATATTCTACCGCCCCCAGCCTGTCTTGCAGGGCCGTGCTCCACACCTCGCTCGTGTAGGAGCGGTACAGGCTGCTCAACTCCTGCAGGCTGGCTTGGGTGCTTTCAGCCAGGCGTTGATTCTCAAGAGCGCTGGCAGCCTGGATGGCTACGGACTGGTACGCTCTCAATTCATCCGGGCCGATGGTGTGCTCGCCCGAGTTGTTGCCTACAGCCAGTGCGCCGATCCAACGAGCACCGGCGTTGAGCGGCACCGAGGCCAGGGTTTGCACGCCCAATTGTTGCCATAGATTCTGGCCGAGGGCTTCTGGCGGCACTTGGGTTTGATCGTCAATCAGGCCGGCCTGATCGGCGTGCAAAATGGCGCGCAGTGGGAAGCGGGCAAAATCAAAGCGCCTTCCGGTCAGCGGGTGGGGTTCTTGGCCAGCCTGACGCTGCCATAGTTGGTTGATCTCCACTTGCTGTGGTTGCTCGCCTTCATACGTGTCGAGAAGCAGCAGCATACACAAGTCGATGTCTGGTTTCAGAATGTTGCTCACGATGGCCTGAAAGATGGCCGGCTTGTCCTGCGCCACGGCAATGGCCTGGCTGGCAGCGTACAATGTCGTGGCTTCCTTGAGGCTCTCCTGGATTTGAGTAATCAATTGCTCGTTTCGGGCCAGCGAGGATTGAGCCTGGGCGAACAGGCGCGCGTTCTCCAATGCCACGGCAATCTGGTCGGCCATCCCTTGCAGCAGGACGATGTCGCTGTCGTCAAACGCGGCCTCTTGCGTGCTCTGCACGTCCAGGGCGCCCAGGATGCGCCCGCCGACCTGGAGCGGCAGGGCGATTTCAGAGCGTGTGTCGGGCAGCAGGGGATTGGCGAAGCGGACCGCGTCGGCGCCCACGTCCAGCGCGATGCGCGGCTGCTGGTTGGCGCACACCCAACCGACCATGCCGGCGCCTAGCTCGAACTTGTGGCCGGTGGCCAACATCGCCTGGCCTGCTTTCCCTCGGCCGGCGCGCAGCCGGACAACGGCTTTTTCGGCGGGGGCGGCGCTTTCCAGCAAAAAGATTGCCGCGTAATAATAGTTGAAGCGATCACAGATCAGGTCGATGGTCTGCTGGAGCAGCTCTTGGGGGTCGAGAATCGAGGAGGCGGCGCGCGCGATCTCGGCCCCGGCGCGCAACTGCGCGGTGCGGGCTGTGACCTGCTGTTCCATGGTGAGATAGGACTGGCGCAGATTGGCGGTCAGCTTGTTGATGGCCCGGGCCAGCCCCCCAAACTCATCGCGCCGATCGAGTTCGATCGAGCGTTCCAATTGCCCGCTGGCGACTTGTTCGACGTTGCGCTGAAGGGTGGCCAACGGCGACAAAACGTAATACACGTTGGCTAGGCCAACGATCAGTACGAAGGCTAGAACGAGCCCGCCGATGCTCACCACCAGCCGTTGCGTGCTGCGAAGCGTGGCTTGGGCCTGCCGCTGGAGCTGGTCAAGAAGCACGTCGTTTTCGTTGTCCATCGTTTGAACGACGTCAAGTTGGGCGGTGATCGATTCCAGCGTGCGTGCCTGGCGGTAGATCACGCCTCCCAGGATGATGATCAACAAGCTCAACACGAGCGTGCTGATCATCACGTGACGGCTAACGGCTCCTCGTAGTATCGTCATAGTCCTACTCCGTCTTGAGCGTGTCGCCCTCGGGTTGGGTACCCAGGCGGATGCGCGCGCGCGATAGATTCAGGGCCTGGGCAATCTCCTGGGTGCTCGTCCGCAAAACGGCATCCATATCGACCGAGGCCCGGATTTTACTCGCGATCTCACCAATCATGTGTTCGCGCTGGGCGCGAGATTGTGTGTCCTCGAACAAGCGAGCACGTTCCAAGGCCTGGGCAGTCTGGTCGGCCAGCACCTCAGCCAGTGCAACTTCATCCGCGTCCCAGGTGCGGCTCGTGTCTTGGTCGTACAGATCGAGTGTGCCAATGGCCTCGCCGCGCACTTTGAGGGGAATGCTCAAGATCGTGTCCTTGGGCACCTGGTCGGTGATGGGGGGCGTGGTGGCGGGCGCCAATCCAGATGGGCCATCGACAAAGCCGAGCGAGCGTTCGATCGTTCCAGACAGAAATTGTTCCCATTGCTCACGCAGATAGCGGCGATGGGTGGCTTCTGTTTCAGCCAGGGCCGCACGCGTTTCTTCCAGCAGATGGACGCGATCCAAGGCCAGGGCTATCTGGTCAGCCAGCGGTTCCAGGAGCATGATATGCCCCTGCGCAAACGCGCCTGGCCGGGTGCTGAACAAGCCGAGTGTACCGATGACGCCACTGCCTACTTTCAAGGGTAAAATAAGGCGTGAGGCCAAGCCTTCGCTCACCAGTTGGGCATCTTCCTTGAAATAGCGCTGTTCGCGCAAATCCGGGTCCAAGCGGGTTTGGCTGCGCGTGGCGACCCAGCCGATGGCGCTGTATTGGGTCGAATAACGCTTGCGCTGCTCGAACAGGCCGGATGACAGCGGATCACTGACGGCCAGCAAGGTGTACTCGCTGTCTCCTGGCGCGTGAGTGGCCAGGATCAGAACGTCGACCGGCACAAGCTCTTGTAAATAGCGATTGATGTCTGGCAGGCTGGCGGCCAGGAACTCTTGGCTGGCGCTGATCATCGTCGTGATTTCTCGCAGGACTTGTTCCTGGCGGGCGCGACGTTGTGTTTCTTCGAGTTGCCGGATGGATTGCACCGTCACGGCTGCCGGGCCGGCCATGTTCATCAGCCAGCGAATCTCGGCCTCTGAGAACTCGGTTGTTTTGCTGTAAACGGCGTTGACATAGCCGATCAAGCGCCCACCGGCCACCAGGGGGACGAAGAGCGCGCTCTGGGCCAGGAAACGCTGAGTGTACAAGGCGCGCAGATTTTCGTCCAGGCGCGGATCGTCGTCAATAGCGCTGATGACGGTGGACTGATCAGGCTTGACCAACTCGTGGATCGAAGGAAAGCTTTTGAGAGGATAGGCTGCGCTGGCGGCCTGGGGTGGCAGTGTGCTCCAGTACGCGGCAGGCGTGCTCCATTCTGGCGTGCTCTCAGAGGGCGCGTCGTCGCTCGCCCAGGGCCGGTCGAAAAGGTTGATGCTGACATTGCGATCGGCGGCCTTGAGCAGCGGGTGCTGGCGAAGTGCTTCCAGGACGTCCTCGAACGTTCGGGCTTCGGTCAAGGCCGTGCTGACTTGGTAAAGCAGGCGTGTTTCCTCCAGGGCGCGCCGGGTTTGCTCGGACAGACGGGCGCTTTCTAGCGCCTGGGCGACTTGTTCCGACACTTGCTCGACCAGGGATAGCTCATCTTCAGACATAGGTTGGCGCGGGTCGTCGTGCACGCCCAAAATGCCAATGACTTCCCCGTGCACCGAGAGGGGAGCGGCAGCTGTGCCACCCTTTCCCGCCTCTGAAGGGGTGGGGGGGACGAACACGTTTTGAGCGGCGGCTAAGGTGCCCTCGGCTGTCCACAACTCGGCCGCCGTCCGCGGATGGATGTCGAGCCGGTCGAACAAGTAACCGTCTGGCATTTGTCCCGTCTCGCGGAAGCTTTGCCAGCCCTCGCGGCTGGTGGTGCGGTACATCTCGTTGAGCTCGCGCAACCGGCCTTCCATGTCTTGCCGGAGGCGAGTGCTCTCAATGGCGATGGCAATTTGGCCACACAGCCCTTCCAATAACAATTGATCGTCCTGGCTCAGCGCCCCAGCCCGGTCGCTTTGCACGTCGAGAATGCCCAACACCCGCTCGCGCAGCTTGATGGGGACGGCCAACTCGCCCTTGGTGTCCGGCAGATCTGGGTTAGGCCGCCAGTCTTTGTCTTTTGAAACATCAGTGGCCAGGATAGATTGGCCGGTGGCCGCCGCTGTGCCAACCACGCCGCGCCCCATGGGAAGGCGATGCCCCCGCCCCAGTAGTCTCTGGCCAGCCTCACCGTAGCTGGTGACCAACACCACGGCGTCCAAAGCGGGTTCGTACTGAAAGATCTGGGCGTGATAGTAGTCAAAGCGTTCCTTGATCAATGTGACCACGCTCTGGTACAGTTCGTCCAAAGCCGGCGCGACTGCGATTTCTTGGGCCACCTCGGTACTGGTCTGTACCTCGCGGCCGCGGCGCTCCAATGACTCCTGGATCGCTTGTTCCAATTGTTTGCGGCGGGTGATGTCGCTGGATACCCCCAGGATCGTTCTGGCTACGCCATCCTCATCCACCAAGGGGCGCTTCATGGTTTGAATCCAACGCACATTTCCGTCCGGCTCGACGATCTTGATTTCGGGGATGAATTTTTCCTGCAAGGAATCCATGACTTCCAGATCGTCGTGGAGGAGGCGCTCGACTTCCTCGAGGCTGCGACCAAGGTCGGCATCTGTCTTGCCGATCAGCTCATCGACCGTCGCGCCATAGCCTTGAGCAACGGCCTGGTTGGCCAGGACGAAGCGCCCCTGGCGATCCCGGATAAAGATAAAGTCGGGATTGATGTCTAGAACCTGGCGTAAGGATGCTTGCTGTGCTTTGAGCGCTTGCTCGCGCTGTTTGAGCTCGTGAATGGCCTGGCTGAACGCCGCATCGCGAGCCTGGGCAAAGCCGCGCCACAGAAAGCTGCTCGTTTCGGCATCGGTGGCCAGCGGCATGATCAGCTTTTCCAGGCAGGCCCTGGCCTTCAGGCTCGCTTCAAGCGGCAGGCTTGGCTCGACTTGTTCCTGGACGGGGCGCATGAGGACGGCGCTGTCCCCAGATTCCAAACATGCGGCTACCTGCTCGAGATCGCGCCAGGCCAGCTCCTGCTGAATCTGCGCTGGCAGCTGGGCATATTCCTCGATCTCCTGCAAGTGCTGGCTGTACTCGCCGGCAAGCGTGGCCATGTGCTTTCGAATGGTTGAAGCAAGCTCATTCATTGAGTGCCTCCTTCAGCCGGGCCGGCTTGTCCGGTCGCCGCTGGCTGGTCGGGTTGCAGGTGAACGAAGGTGGGCCGGCCCACCGCGGCGCCTAGCTCGCGGACGGCGATGCGAGCGATTGTGTCGGGGTTAGCTGAGCCTCGCACCTGGGCAGTGATTTCGCGCAAGGTCTGCTCGCGGCGGGCGCGAGCCTGGGTCGCCTCGACCAGTCGCTGGTTTTCGATGTAGCCGCTGACTCGCCGCCCGATGTCGCCCAGCAAGGCGCTTTCCTCGTTGAGGAAAGCGTGCCGCTCGGTATAAGCGATATAGATCTTACCGCTCGCCTGACCGGTGATGGACAGGCTGCTGACCATCTGGAAGGGCAGGTTTTTGGCCTCGGCCGCGCCATACAGGTGGCCATCGAATTCGATGGCCACCTGGCACAGCTCGGGGTGTTGAAAAGCCTGGGGGATACGCTCACTCACCCACTCCAGGAAGTCGGCTACGGAGGGTGTTTCGTCGATCTTGCGCCCGATGTCGTTCAGGCAGTCCAACTCCTGGATGCGCGTGGCGAGCAGGGCGCGGGTTTGCTGTTGTTCGTCGAACAGGCGCTGGCTCTCCAGGGCCAGCGCGACTTGACCGACGATAGTCTCGACCGCGGCAATGTCGCTTGCGCGCCAAGTCTGGGCCTCATCACGGCTAAAGCCCAACACGCCAATGATTTCGTCTTGCAGGCGGAGAGGAACGGCCAGTGTGCTGCTTTGCGTCTGCTCGTCGCTTTCTTCGATTGCGCTGGCTTGTTGGACGGCGCTCGTCATTGCCGGCAGCCAGGCTTCCGTGCTGGGGCCTTCTCGCTCGCTATCGCGCAAGTAGCCTGAGCGGCTGGCCTCAGCGCCGGCGGTGTAGCGTTTCCACTCTTGCTGCAGATAACGCTGCTGGGTAGCCTGCACTTCTTCCAGTGCGATCTCCAATTGCCGCCTGGCCTCTTCCAGTTCTTGCCTGGCTCGCTGCTGCTCGGTCAGCATCGTCTGGGTCTCATCGATCATAATCTCGATGCTCACCGCCAGCTCGGACAGTACGTCGATGCCTTCTGGAATTTCGATCGGTACGTCAAACTGACCCAGGGCAGCGTATTGCACAACGTCCAGCAGCGCACGGACCTGGCTTTCGACCAACAGTTTGTATTCTTCAAACGTCATGTCTGTCATCGACGCCTTCTCCAGGGCAAACGCGCGCGTTTGCCCTCTATCTCTACCTGCTCTCTCTATCTGCTCTTCAGCCACTTGAGCGCTTCTTCTTCTGTGCCGAAGAAGCCTACTCTGTCTTGTCCCATGACCTTGCTGGTCAGGCTGACTAGTACCCGAACGTAGGGTGAAACTCCCAAGATGGCCACTTTCCCGTCTTGATTTCGGCGGTTCAACTCCGTTATGGTTTTGCGGGCCGTGAGGTCCATTTTGCCGCCGGTTTGTCTGGCATCTACCAGGACGTACACGGAATGTGTGCCTGGGTCGTGCTCGAGAAGAAGTCGCTCGGCCTCCGCCAAGTAGGCTACTGCATCCTCTTTGTCAAAATTTTCAAAAATCGTGAGGTGCAAGATGCCATCGTTGTCTAGCTTGAGTGTATAACTCATTCTGGTCTCCTTATCGCTTCAAATTCTGGGCTGTCTTGAAGTAGTTGCGTCTTGCTTCCCAGGCGGATGACCGAGCGGGATGCGCCCAGCATGGCACCCAGTTCGTGCAGTGTCGTGCGCATAATGGTCTCAGTGTTTGGGCTGCGGCGTATTTTATCCGTGATCGTGCGCACTAGTCGTTCCTGCTCGGCGCGGGCTTGGGCTTGTTCATACAAGCGAGCATTCTCAATGGCATTGGCCACCTGACCGGCCATGGTTTGCAAAACGGCAATGTCTTGCTCGCTAAAGGCGTTTTTCAAAGAAGATTGGATGGTCAACGCGCCGATGGCTCGCTCGCGCGAGATGAGTGGCAAGGCCATCTCGGAGTGTGTGTCGGGCAAGAGAGGGTTGCTGAAGCGCACGGCTTCCTCGCCCACGTCGAGCGCGATGCGGGCTTGCCTGGTGGCCACGCAACGGCCGATCATGGAATCCCCGCCAATCTCGAGCTTGTGACCGCGTTCCAGCATCTCCCGGCCAGCCTCGCCGGTGCCGGCGCGCAGCATGGCCCACCGGCCCGGCTCGCCGCTCCACTCGCCGCTCTCGTCTACCAGGAACAGGCCGGCATAGTACAATCCAAAACGCTCGCGGGCCAGCTCGACGACATGCTGAATCAGCGCTTGGGGTTCAGTCACGCTGCTGGCGGCCTGCGCGACCTGGGCAGCGGTCTGAAGCTGGATGGTTTGACGGCGCTGCTGTTCGACCAACAAGGCGCCCTGCAAGGCGCTGCTGATCTGGCCTCGCAGCATATTACACAGTTTCTCCTGGCGTGGCCCAGCCTCGAATACGGCAAAGCCTAACTGGTCTTTGCGGAAATAAAGAGCTTCGACCGCCAGGCTGTAGCGTCTGTCGGACGGCAGTAAGCCTTGAGGCACCAGTTGGGAGGAAGGAAAGTGACTTTGCTCCTCGCTCACTTCCAGCCGCCCATGCTGGTCGTAGGCCATGATGAGCCTGGACGATCCAACCGGCGACTGGGGGTTCTCGTAGAGCGCCAGGTAGCCGCTTGGTATACCCAGCTGCGGCAGCCCTAGCGCCAATGTTTCCATGAGGTCGTCTATGTCGTAGGTAACCACCA
Source organism: Thermoflexales bacterium (assembly GCA_016931085.1). The sequence continues at coordinate 11,581 of JAFGFO010000270.1, read as the reverse complement.
GGTTTTGGCTGAACTCGTTGGCGATTTGAGCTTGTTGGTCCGCTTGCAAGTCTTGATAGGCTCTGGTGCGCCGCGCGAAATCTCCGATGAGCATGTGCGCTTGCTGCCAAAGGCTTTCGGCTCGCGCTGATCTCGCCTGGCTGTCGAGATAAGGCCATGCCTGGCGCCACAACGCCGCGATAGCGGCGTGCCAGGTCGTTATGTCCTGGCCTGTTGCCATCGTCTGGCGTAATAGGCTGTCTAATGTGGGTAAAAAGTTGTCCTGGGAGCGGGCCGAGAAGGCCTCCAGCAATTGCTCGGCCCACCTGTGAGCGCTTGGCGACCCTTCCACGACTTGGGCTATCTCGGAAACGATCTCCGCCCGCCGTGTCGCCAGGGCAGCCTGAAACGAGTGATCTGTAGACACGGCTGCTTCTGGGACGATGGGCTGGGCTAATACTGGGTTGGGGCATCCACACGACTGGCGCACGATGAGATCTGTGGCGACCACCACGTGACCAGTCACTTGCTCGCCTTTCATCAACGCCAACAACATTTCGGTTATCCGCCGTCCCTGCTCGTAAAAGGGATTCGGCGCGGTGGTGAGAGGTGGCGTCAGGCAGGCGGCTTCCTCGATATCGTCCAGGCCGACGACGGCTATGTCACTAGGCACGTTTACGCCGCGCGCTTGCAGAGCTTCTATCGCGCCGATGGCCATCGCATCATTGGCAGCCGCCAAGGCATCGAATTTGATGCTCGCCTCGCTTAGGTTGCGTATCGCTGCAGCGCCGGTGGTGCGTTGAAAGTCGCCTTGGATGACGAGCGCCGGATCGAATGGAAGGCTGTACTCGGCCAGGGCATCACTATAAGCCTGGTAGCGCTTCTCTGCTTCCTGGTGACCGGCCGGCCCTCGGACAAAGGCAATCCGGCGGTAGCCGTGAATCTTGATGAGGTGAACCACGGTGTCATACATGCCCTGGTAGTTATCGACAGACATGCTGGGGATGCCCTCGATCTCAGCGTTGAGACTGACCATGGGCAGAGGCTGGTAACGCGCGCACATGCGCTCGACCGCTTCGATGCCGGCGTGGTGGGACAACGCACCTCCCCAAACCACCAGGCCGTCGAAGACAGCGTCACTCACCAGGTCAAACAGCACGTTAGCTTGAGCCTCAAAGCCGCGAGTCGAGTGCAGCGGATTGCCCAGCAGGCAAATCAGGTTGATGTCATGTTCGCGGGCCACGTCGGCTACCCCGGCCCACAGCTTGGCGTTATTCGGATCCGCTGGGCCGTAAGCCAAGAGCCCAATGGTCGGGCGCTTGGGCTGCCCATCGCTTTCTTTAGGTCTAGACGGCCGCTTATCTGTCATTCTGCTCTCTCTATCTGCTCTCTGCTCTCTCTATCTGGCGTCTCTATCTGATCTGCCATCCCCAATCGAATGGCGCCATGGCTGACGCCCAGGGCGCGCCGTATTTCCTGTACAGCCGTGCGCAAGACGCCTTCCACGTCAGGCGCGTCGCGCATCCTGGCGGATATGCGAGCGATCAACTGCTCGCGTTGGGCGCGCTGCTGGGTCTGGGCGAACAGGCGGGCGTTCTCCAATGCCAAGGCAGCTTGGTCGGCCACGGCGCTCACAATAGCCATCTCTTCATTCGTCCAAGTGCGCTCGGCATCTATTTCGTGCAGGTCGATCACGCCGATCGTTTGATCGAGCAGCTTGATGGGAACGGCCAGGGTGGCCCTGGCTGGTAAATTACTGCTTCCTTGGCTGGTCACGGCTTTGCCGTGTAGAATAGCTTGGGTCATCTCGGGCAGGGGGCTATCACCCACTGACGGCGTGCCGCTGGTATGGTATTCAAAACTGGCGCTTTGCACCTCCGTCAGCAGCTCTTCCCACTGTTGGCGCACGTAGCGGCGTTGCGTCTCTTCCAGATCTTGCAGTGAGGCCTGGCTTTGCGCGAACAAGCGCGCGTTTTGAATCGCGACCGCGATCTGGTTAGCCAGGCCGCCCAGGACGGTTATGTCTTCCTCCGTAAAAGCGGCTTCTTGCGTGCTTTGCACGTCCATGGCGCCAATGATCTCGCTGCCGATTTGCAGCGGCAGGCCAAGCTCGGAGCGGGTTTGTGGTAGGTCGGGGTTGGTGAAGTGAACCGCGTCCACTCCCACATCTAACGCGATGCGGGGCTGGCCGCTGCCGGTGACGTAGCCGACGAGGCCTTGTTCTCCAACGGCCAGCTTGTGGCTGCGGGCCAGCATGCGCTGGCCGCCTTCGCTGTTGGCCGCGCTCAGCACGGCGAAACGGCCGATTTCGTCCACGATAAAGATGCCGACGTGGTAATAACCAAAGGCCTCGCTGATGAGCTGCGTCACTTGCGCCAGCAGTTGGTCCGGGTCGCGCACCTGGCTAATGGCGCGGGCTACCTGGCTGCTGGTGGCCAATTGCGCGGCGCGGTGCTCGGCTTGCTGGCTGGTTGCCTGCAGCTCTTGGACGAGCTGCTGCTGTTCCACGTTGCGCTTTTCCAGGCTGGCGGAGCGCTCTTCCAATTCTGCCTGGCTTTGCTCCAATTGGCCGGCATACGCCTGGGCCGAGCTTATGGATCGCAGTATCGTTTCACCCATGAAGGTGATCAGAAACGCAACGGCGACTATTCCAGCCATGTCGATCACGATGGGAACAAACACCACCTCGTCGATCAAGTGCGCGCGCGGCCAGGGTGGCTGCCAATGTTCGAGCCAGGTTGCGACGATCATCAGGATGGCTGAGAAGAGCGCTATGCGCCAAACATGGCGCGGCGAGAGCAGCAAGGCCACTAACAGCATGGCGGCGACAAAGGTGAGCAGCGTAATGGGCAGCAGCCCCGTGGCGAGCAGCGGTACAAGCGCAAGGGTCACAAACGCACCGATGCTGGAGGTATACACACCCACCAACAAGTGCCCCCTACGCACCAGCCAGTTGGCCAGGTAGCACGGCAGCGCTATTCCCAGCAAGGTCGCGGGCCCGAGCACAAGTGTGACTTGATTTGCCCAGATGAGGCCGAAGGCAATTTCACCCACCCCCACTATTATAGCGACCAGCATGCTCGCCAGTGTAAAGCGCTCTAATGGCTCCTTGTATAGCTTGAGATCGAAAGTTAATGGTTGTGTTTGGCCTGTTCCAACTGTTTTCACCGTTGCTTCTCTCCCGTTGTCAGGCGCACGATCGCGCGCGGCACGCCCACCGAGTGGGCCAGCTCAGTCGCCGTCGTTTGCAGAATGCCTTCAATGTCTCGCGCGGCGCGGATGCGCGTGGTGATCTGGCGAATGAGCTGCTCGTGTTCCGCGCGGCGTTGGCTTTGTTCGATCAAACGTTGGTTTTCAATCGCGATGGTCGCCTGGGCCGACATCGCCGTCAGCATGTCGACGTCGTGCTGGGTGAACTGGCGCTGCTCGACCTGGTTAATGGCCATCACGGTTCCGATCACGCACCCCTCGGCGATGATAGGAACGACTACCAGTGCGCCGCTGCCAGCCTGCCGGCGCAGCTCGCGCGCCTCTTCTGCCTCGATACCATCCTCGGCGACGATATCGACGGCGTTGATGGATTGCCTAGAGTCAAAGACCATACCGCTGATGCCCTTTTTCAGATCCTCGTAACTCATGCTCAGCTCATCTTGGAGCCTCCCATCGCCTACACTGAGCAGAACACGCGCCTGGTCGTGGTCGACCATGTGCATGGCCACCCGGTCGGCGCCGATTATCTCCCTGGCGCGTTGGACCATCGCCTGGCAGATGTCCTCGATGCGCGTCGCGCTGCCGATTTCTTGGGCAGATTTGTACAAGCCCTCAGTTTCCCACAGCGCGCGTTGGCTCTGCTCGACCAGCCGGGCGTTGTCGGCGGCCAGGGTCGCTTGCAGCACGATACTCTTGACCAACTCGATCTCTTCGTCGGACCACGTGCGCTCGGTTTCGCGGCGAAGCGTCAGCCGGCCTAGTTGTTGTCCGCGCAACTCCAGGGGGATGCTGATCGGCTTGGAGAGCGGGCCGGTGAGAGGCTTGTTGGGCGGGCGAAATTCGACCCGGCGGGTGCTCGCCGCTTGTCCCAGGTAGCCCTGCCAGCCTTCCCGCAGCAGCAGGCGATTGGTCTCTTCCAGTTCCCCGAGGGTGGCTTGTGTTTGCTGGAACAGGCGGGCGTTTTCGAGCGCCACGGCAATCTGGTCGGCCATGCCTTGCAGGGCGGCGATATCACTTTGATCGAAGGCCGCCTCGCGCGTGCTCTGGGCGCTGAGCGCACCGATGACTTGCCGGCCCACGCGCAGGGGCAGTGCCATTTCAGACCGCGTCGCGGGCAGGTGGGGATTGGCAAAATGCACGGCTTCTTCCCCCACATCCAACGCAATCCGCGCTTGCCTATTGGCACACACCCAGCCGATCATGGACTGCCCGCCGATTTCCAGCCGGTGACCGCTTTCCTTCATGAGTCGCCCCGCCTCGCCGGTGCCGTACTGTAAGATGGCGTAACGGCGGTCGGCATCGACCAGGAACAAGCCCACGTAATACAGGTCGAAGCGCTCTCGAATGAGCTGGGTAACCTGCTGGATCAACTGGTCCGGGTCTTGCAGCATGGTGGCCGCCCGGGCGATTTCGGCACCGGTGGCGATTTGGGTCGCGCGCCGCTCGGCTTGCTGCATGGCCTGCTGCAGCTTCACGCTGGTCGATTCCAACTCTAGGCTGCGCTGCTCCAATTGTTGATTGGCTTCAGCCAATGCCTGTGTCCGTTCTGCCACCCGGCCTTCCAGGTCGGTGGCCAATTCCTTGAGCGGGTTGAAAAGCTGCTGGTTGATGACGGCATAGCCTAGTAGAGCGACGCTGGCTGTGGCCGTGAGGGACATGATGGGAATTTGCGGGAGTAGAATGCGTATCCCCAGCCCGGTCAAGAGGGTGATGATACCCAGGGCAATCAAAGTCCCGCCTTTTTGGCGGTCGCGCCAAAAGAGCGCCAGGCTCCACAGATAATAGGCGATACTCAGGCCGGAGGCCGCACGCCCCCACGGGCCGAGCGTAAAAGTGGGGATGCTGTTGCTGTCCAGGAAAACGTCTCCGATCAGGAATGGACGGAGAGTGGGCAGAGTCGTCGCGCCGACGAGCGCCAGGCCGAACGTCCCAGCCAGGTCCGTCCACAGCGTGCGACGCTTGAAATAGCGCGGGGTGAACATGAGTAGCAAGGGTGACATGAAACCAAAGCTGATGGTGCTCCACTCTTGCCACGCGCGCGCGTTGCCCACCTGCATGTTCATGCTTAACACGAGTATCGCATGGCTGGCTGCCCACACGACCACCGCCAGCGCAAAAAGGACGAACAGGCGGTTGCTGGCCTTGCCCAAGCCGGCGCCTATCACGACCAGCGCCAGGGCCGCCGCGACCAGCGTGGACAGGGCCGAGGCGGCCAGGTCCAGCCAGGCAAGTGATGACAGGACAATCATGGCTTTTGCTCCATTTCGGCTAACTCTAAATCGATGCTGGCGAAACTGGCGCCGGTCACCTGGCTGATCTCGCGAACGGCAGACTTGAGAACCCCTTCCATAGTGATCGAGCTGCGGATGCGGGCAGTGATTTCGTTCACCAGGCGCTCGCGCGCGGCCAGGCGTTGAGACTCTTCGAACAAGCGCGCGGTATTCATGGCCAGCGCGGCTTGTTGAGCGATGGCGCGGATGGACTCCATTTCCTCGTCGGTCCACGGTTGGCTGCTGTCGTCGCGCTCCATGATCAGCGTGCCAATCGTCTGCTGCTCTAATTCCAATGGGATGCGCAAAACGTGGGGTAAAAATCCAGACGCAGGCCGCGCCTCGCCCGGAGTGAAGCGGGCCTGGCGAACATCGTGCGCCAAGGCCATGAACGCTTCCCATCCATGGCTGACCAGCAGCCGGTTTGCCTCATCCAGTTCTTTGAGGGTAGCTTGGGCTTGCTGGAACAGGCGGGCGTTTTCGAGCGCCACGGCAACTTGGTCGGCCATGCCCTGCAGCGCGGCAATGTCGCTCTCGTCAAAGGCTGCCCCCTGCGTGCTCTGCACGCTCAGCGCGCCCAACATGCGATCGCCGATCTGCAGAGGCAGCGCCATCTCGGAGCGCGTTTCGGGCAGGAGCGGGTTGGCGAAGCGGGTCGCCTCTTCGCCAACGTCCAACGCGATGCGTGCCTGCTTGTTAGCGCAGACCCAGCCAATCATAGATCTGCCTCCGATTTCAAGCTGGTGCCCACCCTCTTTCATGATGCGCCCCGCCTCGCCCGTGCCATAGTGCAGGACGGCGTAACGATTGTCTGGGTCGAGCAAAAACAGGCCCACGTAATAAAAGTTGAATTTTTCCTGGATCAGGTCGACAACCTGGACGGTCAAGCGCTCTGGCTCGTGCAGCATCGTGGCCGCCCGAGCGACCTCGGCCCCAGTGGCAATCTGCGCTGCGCGCCGCTCGATTTCTTGAGTGCGCCCGCTGACTTGCTGCTCCAATTCCGAGCGTGATGTCTCCAGTTGCGTCCTCAGTTGCTGCTCTGAGGCGAGAGCGCGCGTGATTTGCTGCCTGGCTACCCAGTTGATCACGATCAGCACACCCACCCCCAGCCCCAGGCTGGCGACGTCGATGGCGAGAGTGTCTTGAGGTGGGACTGCAGTGCCAAGCTGGCCGGATGCCTGTAGAAGCCCGATGAGCGCGTAAGCCGTCGCACTGAGCAGCGCGCTGGCCAGGCCGGCTTGAATGCCCAACAACAAAGTGGCGGCCGAGGCGGCAATGGCAAAAGCGATGAGCGTGGTGTGACCAATGCCTATCAAGGCAGTCAGGCTGGTGATGCCAAGCAAGCTGCCCCCGATGACGGCCCAGGCGGCGACCTGAACGTGTCCGCGCCGGTTGAGCCAGTAAGCACCCAGGTAAAAAAGCAGCAGGCCAGTGCCTCCTGCGGCTGTGATCAGCGCCATGGGACTCTGCAAGCCGAGCACGAGGCTGGCTGCCACGAACAAGATATCTGTGCCAATCAGGCTAGCCAACGTGACGTTGCACAGATATTGCCGCTGTGCCAGGCTCACATCTTGGACAGTGGGCGCCAGCCAGGTAGATAGCCGTTCTCTCACTTTTCCCCCTCTGTATCCGTATCAGATGGCTGTTCCGAATCGTCGCCTCTTGCGCTTTCCAGCCGGAGCCAGGTGCGCGAAGCGCCAAAGGCGCGCCCCAGCTCTTCGGCCGTGCGTTGGAGAATGCCATCGACCGTGGCTGAAGCGCGCACCCGCCCCACAATCTCGTTGATCATCCGCTCGCGGGCGGCGCGGCGACGGGTGTCTTGGTAGAGGCGAGCGCTCTCCAACGCGACTCCCAATTGTTCGCCGAGGGTCTCCACTAAAGTGAGTTCTTCGGACGTCCATGCCCCGCTCTGAATATCCTTGCACAGATCGAGCACACCGATCGTCTGCCCGCGCACCTTGATGGGCACGGCGACCGCCCTGTCATCTTCCTCGAAGGCCGACATTTCCCCTGTTTGTTGGGCTTTTTCCATGCGGGGGCGCCATAACTCACTGGCGTCTAACAAGCCACCTTTGTTCTTGACAAAGCCCGGTTCAGTTTGTGTGACCAGCAGGCTTTGCCAGCCCTGGCGGGTCAGCTCGCCATAAGCACGCTGCTCAGCCTCCAGGCGTTCCTGGGTCTGGCGCAAGAGCTGGGCGTTGCTAATAGCCAGGGCTACCTGGTCGGCCAGCGCTTGCAGCAGAGCCAGGTCTTGTTCGCCGAAGGCGTTGGCTTCTTTTGATTGCGCGTCCATCACACCGGTGATGCGCCCTTGTATCTTGAGCGCCAGCGCGACTTCCGATTGGGTGTCGGCCAGCTCCGCGTGGCCCAAGTCTTCCCGGGTATGCGCGATGCGCGTCTGCCCGCCAGCCGCCACCTGGCTTACCAGGCCAGGTCCGCCCACCGGCAGCCGGTGCCCCTGCGCCAGCATCCGCCGCCCGCGCTTGGACGAGGCGGCCTGCAGCACGACTTGCTTGCCATCCTCGTCCAGCATAAAAATGCCGACGTGGTAAGCATCGAGCTTGTCAGCGCTCAGGCGGACGATTTCGTCGAGGAGAGCGTTCACGTTCCGGACCGAGGCCGCCGCCTCGTTTACCCCGGCGATAATGTCCAGGTAACGGTTGCGACGTGCCAGCTCGCCCGTTCGCGCTGTTACTTCCTGTTCCAGGTTTTGGACCAGTTCCCGCACCTGCCTCGTCATGGTGGCGATGGCTTGGTTGAGTTGCCCTATTTCATCCCGGCGCTGAGTGGGTCTCACCGCGTCCCAGTTCCCCTCCGCCACCTGGCTGGCCGCTGTGGCCAACTGTTTGAGCGGCGTTGTGAAGCGGACGCCGACCACGACGGCCACGGCCAGCACTGCGAATCCCAGGATCACAATAGATACAAGCAGGCGGCCGCGCGCCAGGTCGGTCACCTGCTTCAGCTCGGCTGCCAACAGCCGGGCCGGTTGGTCAAACTCTTCCAAGTACGTGGTGGCCGCCACCCGCAGCGGAGTGCCCTCCACCGGCACGACAGCCATGTACTTTTGCCGGACGCTTCCATCGGCCTCTGGCCAATCATAGTCGCCGTCTGATGTGGACCCGTCCAGGGAAGCTGCAAAGATGGCCCAGAACTTGGGGCGGTTGCTGGCCAGCGTGGACATATCTCTCCCAACCATCGCCGGGTCAGTGTGAAAGTGAGTGATGGCCTTGTTGTCAAAGACGGCCGTGTAGCCGGTTTTGCCGACGGGTTGGATGGCCAGAGCTTTGAGTTCCTCATTGGCTTCCAGGGCAGCCGTGTCATACAGGTCGATTTCGGGATGGAGGCGCAGGTAGGACTGGAGCTGCTTGGCCGTGGTGAGGGCCTGGTCATGAATAGAAGCTTTGCCGATCTGTTCCAGGGCCTCCTGGCCGCGCTCAGTCGCCATGTCTTGCATGTAGTTTGTGATTTGAAGCGTGATAGCCACCGCCGGCACGATGCCGACCGCCAGTAAAATGAGAATCAGGCGCGTGCGTAAGTTCATCTGGCTTCCTCCCTCGGCTGGGCAGGCTGTTCAGTCGCCTGGCGCGAGCCCGGGGCGTTCAAGCGGATGACGACCTCGTCCAAGTCCAGCACGTCGTACAGCTCGCTCACCGCTGTTTTGAGCACGGTTTCTACGTCGAGTGTCTGGCGAATATGGGCCGTGACTTCGCCGATCAACTGCTCACGGGCCGCCCGGCGCTGGGTGTCCTGGTACAGCCGGGCGCTTTCCAACGCCACGCCGAGCTGATCGGTCAGCGCTTCGAGCAACGCGATTTCATCAGGCGTCCACTCGCCGCCTTGGGTATCTTTGCGCAGATCGACCACGCCGATGATTTGGTCGCGTATCTTGATCGGCACGGCGAAAGCTGGGCCACTCTTGCCGGTCATCACATTTTTGACCACGTTGCGTTCTTCGTTCAGGGCGATCTTCATTTCGGCTGTCCAGGTATCGCCAATGGGTGTAACCTGCTTGTTGGCGTAGCGATAACCCGGCTCGATGCCCTCGTAGAGCAATCTGTTCCACGCCTCGCGACTGATATGGCCATACGCGCGCCGCTCGGCTTCCAAGCCGGCTTGGGCTTGCTGTAACAGGCGGGCATTGTCAATGGTCACGGCGACCTGGTCGGCCAGGATTTGCAAGCCGACGATGGTGTCCTGATCGAAGGTCACGGGTTGGTTGTTGTACACGCCGATGGCGCCGATCACCCGGCCGCGCGAGCGCAGCGGCAACGCAACCTCGGAGCGCGTGTCGGGCAGGAGAGCGTGGTCGATACGGTCTGGCTCTCGACGCACGACGCGCGTCACGCGCGCCTCGGCGTTGGCCGTACACCAGCCAACTGTCGAAACCCCGCCGACTTCCAGGCGCAGACCCTGCCTGGCGATGAGGTGCCCGGCTTCACCGCTGCCGGCGCGGTATTCGGCCCACTGGCCCGTCGCGTCCACCAAAAATATGCCGACGTGGTACAATTCAAAGCGCTCGCAAATGAGCTGCGCAGTTTGATTCAGGAGCGGCTCCATCTCCAAAATGGACGCGGTGACTTGCCCGACTTCGGCGGCGGTCTGCATATAAATGGCGCGTTGGGCAAGTCGCGTGCGGGTTTCTGTCAGCTCGCGCGTGCGTTCGGCCACCACTTGTTCGAGGTTATCTTTGTAACGCTGCAGCTCCTTGGCTGTGTTGTGTGTTTGGCGGGTAGCGTACTGCATCGTCCGGCTGATTAGCCACGAAAACACACCCAGGATGAGCAGGATGGTCATGGTGATGACGTGGTACTGAGTCTCTGCCTCAGCCCAGATTCGTACCGGGGTAATTGAAATGAGGCCACTTTGGTGTGCTGCGTAGATGCCGCCTGTGATGAGCGCGCCGACTACCCCGAAGCCCAGGCTGGCAGCCGGGCTGATGAGCATGGCGGCGGCCGCGACGGGCAGCACTTGCACGAGCGCCATACCGGTGGCCATGCCTTGCCAGGCAAGAGAGACGGCTATCAACACTTCCAGGCCAATCAGGCTCGTCCAGGCAGCCAGCATGACCCGGCCCGAGCGGGTTATGCCGTAGGTGAGCAGCGCGTAGGCCAAACTGACGCCGAGTACGATAAAGCTACTTGACTGGAGATGATCGACTAGCGACCCAGTTGTCAGTACGTGGCTGATTGACGAGCTTATCATCCCCACGGCGAACAAGCCAGCCAGGCTCAGGCTGAAAATGAGCATGAACTGGCCTTTGCGCTGCAAGTCTGGATCGTCGGTCGGAACCTCGACCAACCAGCGCGGCCATCTGTTGTGTAGCGAATTCGTTTCTTTCATGACTAGTTCTCGAAAGCTGCCTACCCTGACAAAGCCAGGGAAACTTGACGCTTGCGCCTGTCGCCTTGAGACAATATGGGTGAACCTGAAACCTGAAACCTGAAACCTGAAATCATGTTAGCCTGAATCCGCATCGTGTGGCACCAGGCGGATGTTCACCTCGGCCATGCCCAATCTCTCGCCAAACTCGCGCGCGGCGGCTTGTAACACTTTGTCTACGTCGAGTGACTCGCGCATGCGGGCTGTCACCTCGCTGATGACCTGCTCGCGGACGGCGCGGCGCTGAGTCTCGTCAAATAAGCGCAGGTTCTCGGCGGTCTGAGCAATGCGCTCGGCCACAACTTCGATCAGGGCAATGTCATCTTCTGTCCACTGCCGCTCGTCGCTGGCGTGGATGCCTAATGCGCCGATAACCTGGTCGCGCAGGGTGATGGGCGTGACCAGGCCGGCATACTTTTCGTCTGGGGCAGTGCCGCCACTGATCACGGTCAGGCTGCGCCGCTGCACCGCTTGCTGGGCTTCAGACAGCAGTGCTTCACCCAGGGGGAGAGTCCCCAGGCGCACGGCCTCGTGCCAGCCGGCTCCGGCCGTCTGAGCGTGCTCGGCCCAAGCTTGCGTCAGGTAGCGCCGTTGAGTCGCTTCCATCTCTCGCAGGGCTGCCTGGGCACGTTCGAATAGGCGGACGTTGGCAATCACGTTGGCGACCTGGCTGGCCATCGTCTGCAAGACGGCGACGTCTTCGCTGCTGAAGGCTGCTTCTCGCGTGGACTGGATGGTGAGGG
>JAFGFO010000269.1 GCA_016931085.1 Thermoflexales bacterium | reverse complement strand
TGTAACTGCTCAGGCATAGCATGAATTAGGCTTTTTTATCCGCGAATTTACGCCAATAAACACGAATTAGGGCCGAAAAGTGCAGAAAATTAGTGAAAATTCGCGCAGATTAGCGGATAAAACAAAGGGCTGAGTTACTAATAATTAACAATTAACCAATTAATCATGTCTAACGCCAAAGTCTTGGTCGTAGACGACGACAAAAAGATCGTCGACCTGATCAGCCTGTACCTGAAAAAGGACGGCTACCAGGTCTTGCCGGCTTACGACGGCCAGCAGGCGATCGAGCTGGCCCGCAGCCGGCAGCCTGATCTGGTGATTCTGGACTTGATGCTGCCCAAGTTGGATGGGATGGACGTGTGCAGCATATTGCGGGCCGAATCCCCAGTGCCCATCATCATGTTGACGGCGCGCACGACGGAGGATGACAAGCTGGCTGGGTTGGATTTGGGCGCCGACGATTACGTGACCAAGCCGTTCAGCCCGCGCGAGCTGATGGCGCGCGTGCGGGCCGTGCTGCGCCGCGCTGCGCAGAATGAGGAGACGGAAGCGGCTGATTTCCGCTTCGGCGATCTTGTGCTGAGTTTCAGACGACACGAGCTGAGGGCGGGTGGGCAGGTCGTCGACCTGACGCCGACCGAGTTCCGCTTGCTGGAGCTGCTGGCCAGGCAGCCGGGCCGCGCTTTTAGCCGGCTGGAGCTGCTCGAGCAGGTTTTCGGTTACAACTACGAGGGATTGGAGCGCACGGTGGACGTGCACGTGATGAACCTGCGCAAAAAGATCGAGCCGGAGCCGGGCCGGCCGCGCTACGTCGTCACGGTCAAGGGGCTTGGCTACCGCTTTGAAGGTGGCAAGGCGTGACTCATTCGCTGCGCTTTCGCTTGTTGACGGCTTTGATCCTCGTCATCGTAGTCGGGGTGGGTGCGATGGCTTGTTTCGGCTCGTGGGCGGCCGGCCGCATGTTCCAGGGTTACGAGCGGCAGCGAGAGATGATGCGCCGCCATCACGCGACGATGTTGTTGACCAAACACTATGCCCAGGGTAGCACCTGGGGAGGTGTACAGCCCCTGGTCGAGCAGTTAGCAGAGGTGGCCGACGAGCGCATGATCCTGGCCGACAGCGAGGGTCAGATCGTGGCCGATTCGGCGCAATTGCTGGTAGGACAGGCGGTGAGAGCGCGTTGGGGAGCGCCGGCGGCGACAATCATGAACCGTGGGACAGCGGTAGGCGCGCTGTACGTAGATGCCCCTCTGGGAGAGACAAGCACTGAACGACATCCTTTCCTGGTATCTCTCAATCGCGTCCTGCTGCTGATTGCTGTTGTTGCTGGCCTTGGCGTCGTGCTGCTGACCATGGGACTCTCGCGGCGCCTCCTCGCGCCGGTGGAGACCCTGACCGCGGCCGTGCGCCGCATGGAGGCTGGTGATCTGAGCCAACGCGTCGAGATCACGTCCAAGGACGAGGTCGGCGAGTTGGCGCGCGCTTTTAACGCCATGGCGAGCCGGTTGGCCCGGCTCGAAGAGCTGCGCCGCAACATGGTGAGCGACGTGGCCCACGAGCTGCGCACCCCGCTGACGAACATCCGAGGTTACCTGGAAGCGCTGCAGGATGGCGTGGTCGAGCCCGAAAAACAAGTCGTCGATTCGCTTTACGAGGAAGCCATGCTGCTCAACCGGCTGGTGGACGATCTGCAAGAATTGTCGCTGGCCGAGGCTGGCCAACTGCGCCTGGACCGCCAGGCGGTGGATTTGGCGCCGCTCGTGGCGGGCGCGCTGGGCGTATTCCGCCCCCAGGCGGAGGCAGCCGGGGTCTTGCTGCGTCTCGATCTGCCCCCGTCGTTGCCGCCCGTCGATGTGGATTCCCAACGTATCGGCCAGGTACTGCGCAATTTGCTCGGCAATGCCCTGGCTCACACGCCTCCCGGAGGGGAGATTGCTGTCGTCATCCGCCCGATTGGTGAACAGGTCCAGGTAGAGGTGCGTGACACGGGGACCGGCATCGCTGCCGAGGATTTGCCCTACGTCTTTGAGCGTTTCTACCGGGCCGATCCTTCGCGCGCGCGGGCGAGCGGCGGGGCCGGCCTGGGGCTGGCCATCGCCAGGCAGTTGGTTCAGGCCCACGGCGGACAGATCGAGGTGGACAGCACGCTTGGGCAGGGGACGCGCTTTAGCTTCACGCTGCCTGTCGGCGCCCTGTAATGGCTTGCAGTACCACAGTTTTACGCCTGCTTATTAATCACGAATTTTACGAACCGACGAATGACACGAATGGATTAAAACATTCGTGTCATTCGTCCATTTGTGTCATTCGTGATAAAAAAACTGTGTGATTGCGAGCATCAAAGTAGGGACTGCACAATATCGTGGCTGTGGCGGAAAGGGAAAGATTGAGTTATAATGGGTAGCTGATGAACGCATACATTGGAAAAAACTTGGGGCCTTATCAAATCCTGGCCCAGATCGGCCAGGGGGGGATGGCGACGGTCTTTAAGGCCTACCAGCCTTCCATGGACCGCTACGTCGCCGTCAAGATCCTGCCGGCTCACTTTACCGAGGATGAAAGCTTTGTAGCCCGCTTTAACCAGGAGGCGCGTACCCTGGCCCGCCTGGAGCATCCTCATATCCTGCCGGTGCACGATTATGGTGAGCAGGAAGGCGTCACTTACCTGGTCATGCGCTACGTCGACGCCGGCACGCTGCGGGACTTGATCGCTAAAGGCGGCTCTCTGGACTTGACCAAGACGGCCCGTATGATGGACCAGGTGGGCCGCGCGTTGGGCTATGCCCACAGCCAGGGCGTCATTCACCGCGACATCAAGTCCAGCAACGTGCTCATCGACCAACGCGGCGACGCGTTCTTGACCGATTTCGGCATTGCCAAGCTGGTGAGCGGTGCGGCCCGCTTTACGGCGACCGGCGCCGTCGTGGGCACGCCAGCCTACATGTCGCCCGAGCAGGGGCGCGGCGAGCCGGCCGATGCCCGCAGCGATATTTATTCCTTGGGCATCGTGCTCTACGAGATGCTCACCGGCCGCGTGCCTTACGAGGCCGAAACGCCGCTGGCCGTCATGCTCAAGCACATCACCGAGCCGCTGCCGCTGCCAAGCCAGATCGATCCGAATCTGCCTGAAGCGGTAGAACGGGTGATTCTCAAGGCCCTGGCCAAGTCACCCGCCGATCGCTTTCAAACAGCCGAGGAGATGGTGGAGGCGCTGCAGCGTGCCGTGAGTGACCTGCCGACAGAGATCATCCCGCAGCGGCAAGAGGCTGAAACCCTCGCCAGCACGCTGGGAGGCGGCGTCACGCCTGAGACGCGCGCGCCCCTGCCCGAGACGGCTACCGCCATCCCCGCCGCCCCGTCGCCCGAGCCGACGGCTGCCGTCCCCTTCCTGCCCAAAACCGTCACTACGGCGCTGCCTCGCCGCTCGCTTCCCTGGCTGCCGCTCGCCGCCGGAGCACTCCTGTTGGCCGTGGCCCTCGTCGCGGCGCTGCTGATCGTGCCCAATATGAACAAGCCTCGTCCCACAGATGCGGCGCCGAGCGCCACTCTGGCAAGCGGCGCGCCTGCGCCATCGGAGACGCCTTTGCTGCCCTCCTCGCCGCTCGAGCTGGTTGTGGATAATGCTGGCCCCGGCTTTAGCGTCGAGGGCGAGTGGGGGACGTGCGATGACGGCGATTGTGAGGGGATCTGCTATGGAGATGATTTCCTCTACGCCGAGCCAGGCTGCACGGCTTGCCGGGCGCGTTTCGATTTCGATCTGCCGGGGGCAGGCGAATATGACGTGTGGACCTGGTGGCCACAGGGAGAGGACCGCGCCACAGACAGCCCCTTTACGATTATGTCCAGCAGTGACCCTGTCACTCTCAAAGTCGATCAACGAAACGATGGCAGCCGCTGGTATCGCCTGGCTACATTGACTTTCCAAGCAGGAGAATCGGTCAGCATTATCGTGCAAGGCTCACAGACCGGCTACGCCAATGCCGACGCGGCGGCCCTGACGACGGCCGGGACCTCTGCGCCACAAGCGCCTCCAACACCCCTTGCTCCAGCCGAACCCGAGGGGCCGCCGGCCGGCTGGACCAGTTACACCAACGCCAACTTTGTCTCAGCCCTGGCGCGCGGAAGATTGACGCACGATTCCCAAGACGACTATTTGTGGGTGGGCGGCAGCGGCGGCTTGCTGCGCTGGGATCTGGATGAAGGCGATTACGTCAAGTTGGGCATTGGCGATGGTCTGGCTTCTAACCGGATCAACGACCTGCTGCTGGACGAAGAAGGCAATTTGTGGGTGGCCACCGACGCCGGCCTCAATTGTTTCGATGGCCAGTCCTGGCGGACCTTTGATGAGACTGATGGGCTGGATGGAGACTCGATCCAGGCGCTTCTCGTCGACGAGGATGGCGCTTTGTGGGCCGGCACGAACGATGGAAAACGCGGCTTGAATTACTACCGGGAGGACGGGACGGGCTGGGGATCGCCCCCCATCCCTCCTCTGCTGTTTACTCCCCCGATGGTCACGCTGTTGGCGATGGACGAGGCCGGTGGGCTGTGGGTAGCGGGGACTGGACAGGGCCTGGCTTATTACGATGGGAACGCCTGGCAGGTGTTCAATCAAGACAATGGCTTGCCCAGCACTTTGGTGCGGGCTTTGCTGTTGAGCGAGGAAGGTGCGGTATGGGTCAGCTCGAGCAGCGAGACGGCGCGGCGCGCCCCAGGCAGCGCTCAGTGGGAGACTGTTCCTCAACTGAAGGGTATGAGCGTCTATGCCATGCACCAGGCCGGCGATGGCAGTTTTTGGTTTGCCGGTGATGGAGGCGCTGTCCGTTACGACCCGGCCGCCGGCGACTGGCAGCCGTTCAAGCCGAGCCGCGATGGGCTCCCTGATAAGCGGGTGACGACCATCGTCGAGGACGAGACCGGCCTGTGGCTGGGCACGAATGGCGGCGGGGTGGTCCTTTACGACGGCGCGAGCTGGCAGCCTTGGACCACCGAAGATGGACCGGGCAGCAACAGTGTCGCGACTATCCGGCAGGACGGGGACGGTGCGCTGTGGTTCGCCCACAAGGATGGTCAGGGGCTGAGCCGCTACGATCCGTCCAGCGACACCTGGCAGGCTTTTGGCGCAAACGAGGGCGCGCCAACCTGGCCTGGCCTGCCTGGCGTGGACGGCAAGGGCCATCTATGGGCGGGCGGCTACAAAAAGCTCTCCTGGTATGACGGCGCCAAGTGGCAAAGCACCTCGCCCGAAGCCTTGGCCGGCGCCGGCACGGTTTCCAAGGTAGCCTTTGCCCCCGATAGCGTTCAATGGCTCAGCGCCGATGCCGGCTTGATCCGTCACGATCTAACCAGCGGCGAGTGGATCACGTTCACAGCCGACGATCATGCCCTGATCAAGAATACGAACGCGTTTTACGTGGCGCGGGATGGCACGGCCTGGATTGGCGACGGCGGCCTGGCGTATTACGGCAAGGATGGCTGGACAACGCTCGAGGCCGCCGGCGGCTCGCCTGGGCACATCTACGAGATAGCTGAGGGGGCCGATGGCAGCTTATGGATGAGCGCCGGCGACGTCTATCACCTGGCTGACGGCCAATGGAGCCGCTTCGATTGGCCCGAGTATATCACCCACCTGGCGCTTGGCCCGGATGGAGCGATCTGGGGCGGGGGCGATGGCCTGATTTATTTCGACCCCCTCAGCGGTGTGCGCCAGAGCTTTACAACGGCTGACGGGCTGGTGCACAACAAGATCGAGGCCATCCACGTCACGCCGGGGGGTGTGGTCTGGATTGGCACGACCGGCGGCATCAGTTGCTACGTGCCGGAGTAAGGCATAGCAGCTATGTTAATCGCCGTGATCATGGCTGGATTCGTTGGGGCCGGCGCTGCACCCTGGCTGGCGCGCACGCTCAAGGCGCGCGCCACCTGGGTCCTGGCCGCGCTGCCGGCGGCACTGTTTGCCTACTTCTTGGGACAGGCTCCATCTGTCTACGCCGGACACGTCGTCCGGGCTGACCTGCCCTGGGTCCCCAGCCTGGGCATCCGCTTTTCTTTCCAACTGGATGGGCTGGGGCTGCTGTTCGCGCTGATCGTCAGCGGCATCGGCGCCCTGGTGGTCTTGTATGCCGGCGCTTATCTCGAAGGACGGGAAGACATTGGCCGCTTTTACGCGTACCACATGCTGTTCATGGCCTCGATGCTGGGCGTGGTCCTGGCCGATAACCTCATCGTCCTGTTTGTGTTTTGGGAGCTGACTAGCGTCACGTCCTATCTCCTCATCGGCCTGGACCACGAGCGGCCCGAGGCGCGCGCCGGCGCGCTCAAGGCGCTGCTCATCACCGGCGGCGGCGGCCTGGCGCTGCTGGCCGGCTTGATCCTGCTGGGGCAGCTTGCCGGCGGCTACGAGCTCAGCCAATTGGCCACGTCTCCCATCTCCGATCTCTACTCGCCGCTTGTCCTGCCCGCCATGCTGCTGATCTGGCTGGGCGCGTTCACCAAGAGCGCCCAGTGGCCGTTTCACATCTGGCTGCCGGACGCCATGCAGGCCCCCACGCCCGTCAGCGCCTACTTGCATTCGGCGACGATGGTCAAGGCCGGCGTATACCTGCTGGCGCGCCTCTTGCCTGTCCTGGGCCAGTCGCCGGCTTGGATGTATACTGTGTCGGCGGTGGGGATGGTGACCATGCTGGCCGGGGGGGTGCTTGCGCTCAAGCAGACGGATCTCAAGGCCATCCTGGCATATACGACGATCGGCTGGTTGGGCACACTGGTGATGCTGCTGGGGTGGGGGACACCGTATGCCGTCGAAGCGGCCATGCTGGGCGTCTTGGCCCACGCCTTGTACAAGGGCGCCTTGTTCTTGCTGGTGGGGGGAATCGACCACGAAAGCGGCACGCGCGACATACGCGCCTTGGGCCGGCTGCGTGCGTCTATGCCGCTCTCGGCTGCCCTGATGGGCCTGGCGGCGTTCTCGATGGCCGGACTGCCGCTCTTGCTGGGCTTTGTTGCCAAGGAGCTGCTGCTGGAGGCCGCCCTGCACAGTCCTTACCCGCCGGCGGCATGGTGGCTGGCGCCGGCCGTCGTCGTCGTCGCCAGCTTGCTGAACGTGGCCATCGCCCTGCGCCTGTTCCACGGCGTGTTCTTCGCGCCGCCTGCCATCGAGCAGGATGGCGTGCGGGCGGGTCACGAACCCCCACGGCTCATGCTGCTCGGCCCGGCCGTACTGGCCGGCTTGTCCCTGTTGTTGGGCGTGTGGCCCGCCTTGGCCAATTCGCTTGTCGCCCGGGCCGCCTCGGCGGCGTTGGCCGAGGCGCTCACCGTCAAGCTGGCCGTCTATCACGGCTTGACTGCCCCGCTGGCTTTGAGCGTGGGAGCGATCACGGCCGGCCTCGGGCTGTACCTGCTGTACGCGCGCGCGGCGGACGTGGTCTTCACTTGGACGCGCCTCTCGTTCAATGCCGTTTACGATGCTGCCCTAGCCGGCATGCTGGGACTGGCCGGCAGGCTGACCGCTGTGTTGCAAAATGGCACCTTTCGTTATTACTTGATGACGATCCTGGCGGCCGTAACGATCTTGGTGGGCGGTACTTTAGCGGCGCGCGGCCGCCATGTGTTCCATTGGGCAGACGTCGAGCTCACGCGGCCCTGGCCTTCCGAGCTGCTGCTGGGCGGCACGATCGTGGTGATGGCCATTGCGGTGACGCGCGTTCGAGGCCGCCTGGTGGCCATCGCCGGCATGGGCGTGATCGGCGCCCTGGTATCGCTGTTTTTCGTCTGGTACAGCGCGCCCGATTTGGCCGTGACGCAGTTGGTCATCGAGACCTTGATGGTGATCGTATTCCTATTGGTCGTTCACTTCCTGCCACGCTTTTTTCACGAGCGCACCTCGCGCCCGGCCCAGGTGCGTGACGTGATGGTCTCGGCCATGGTTGGCCTGTTGGCGGCCGGCCTGGTCTTGTTCGCCACCGGCATCCAGCCCCAAGATGGCCTGGACTATGAGGATTTTATCGCTCACAGCACCGTCCCCGTCCACGGTCACAACGAGGTCAACGTGATCCTGGTGGATTTTCGCGGCTTTGATACCCTTGGTGAGATATCGGTCCTGACGATCGCGGCCACCGGCATCTATGCACTGCTCAAAGGCAGACGAGCCGCCCATGCCCAGGCCGTTTCTCGGGCTGTATCCGCTGTTGACGCGCAGCTTGATTCGCGTAGCCAAGCTTGATCTTGAAACCTTAAACCTGAAACTATCCTAGAGGCGAGATGGATTCGATTATCGTTCGCACCGCAGCGCGCTTGATGCTGCCGCTGCTGATCCTGTTTTCGATCTTTTTGCTGCTGCGCGGCCACAACGCCCCCGGCGGCGGCTTTGCCGGCGGCCTGGTGGCGGCGGCTGCTATCATCCTGCTGGCCCTGGCCGGCGGGCTGCGCGATGCGGAGGCCGTTTTGCCGGCGGCCGCCGCGCGTTACCTGATGCCGCTCGGCTTGTTGGTGGCCGGCCTGTCGGCGGTCATGCCTATGTTGGCCGGCAAGTCCTTCATGGAGGGGTTGTGGTTGGAAGACGTGCACAGTACGTCCGTCCTGGGCGACTTGGAACTGGGCACGCCAGTGTTGTTCGACGTCGGCGTGTACATCGTCGTCGTTGGCATGGTGCTGACGGTCGTTTTGCGCTTGATCGCTGAGGTTGAGCAATGGAAATCGTAATGGCCATCGTGATTGGGGTGCTGTTTGCGGCCGGCGTGTACATGCTCTTGCGGCGCAGCGTCGTCAAGTTGATCATTGGCCTGGGCTTGTTGAGCCACGGCGCCAATCTCTTGTTGTTCACGATGGGGCCGCTGCGGCGCGGCCGGGTGCCCATCTTGGATGAGGCCCACGCCGGCTATGGCGGCGCCTTGGCCGACCCGCTGCCACAAGCCTTGATCTTGACCGCGATTGTGATCGGTTTTGGCGTCAGCGCCTTTGTGCTGGTGCTGGCTTATCGCGCCAGCCAGGCTACCGGCCACGACGACCTGGACGAGCTGCGGACGACGGATCAATGAACCTACTCCTTACTCCCTACTCCCGCTTCATCGTCCTGCCGGTTCTGATCCCCTTCTTCACGGCCGTCACCATCCTGCTGCTGCGCCGGCGGCTGCGGGCGGTGCGCTGGGTGGCGCTGGCCGGTTCGACCGGCGGGCTTGTGACGGCGCTCGTTTTGCTGGCCCACGTGGCCGATGGCCGCCTGCTGGTGACGCAGTTGGGCGGCTGGCCGGCGCCGTATGGCATCACCTTCGTCGTCGACCTCTTCAGCGCCATGATGTTGACGATGGCAAGCTTGACGGGGACGCTGGTCCTGGTGTATACCATCGGCAGCCTGGACGCCGAACGCGAACGGATGGGTTTTTATGCCCTGTACCAGTTTTTGCTGATGGGCGTGTGCGGCTCGTTTATCACCGGCGACTTGTTCAACTTGTACGTGTTTTTCGAGATCATGCTGGTCAGCTCGTTTGGCTTGATGACTTTGGGCGGCGAGCGCTGCCAACTGGAAGGCGGCCTCAAATACGTCGTCATCAACATGGTGTCGTCTACGCTTTTTGTGAGCGCCCTGGGTGTGTTGTACGGTGTGGCGGGCACGCTCAACATGGCTGACCTGTCGCAGCGCCTGCTCGCCGCCCCGCCTGGCCTGGTAGCGGTCTTGGCCAGCATGTTCCTGGTCATCTTTGGCATCAAGGCTGGCCTCTTCCCGCTGTATTTCTGGCTGCCGGCCTCGTACCATACGCCGCCGCCGGCGGTCTCGGCGCTGTTCGCCGGCCTGCTGACCAAGGTGGGGGTGTACGCCCTCATCCGCGTCTTTACCTTGCTCTTTTTGCAAGACACGGCCTATACGCATGCCTTGATCCTGGTGATCGCCGGGCTGACCATGGTCGTGGGCGTGTTGGGCGCGGTTGCGCAGTACAATTTCAGGCGACTGCTGGCCTTTCACATCATCAGCCAGATCGGGTACATGATCATGGGCCTGGCGCTTTTCACGCCGTTGGCGTTGGCCGGCGCCATCCTCCACATCATCCACAACATGGTCGTCAAGACAAACCTGTTCCTGGTGAGCGGCGTGGCCGAGCGCCTGGGTGGGACACCGGACTTGAAGAAACTGGGCGGGCTGGCCACGACGCAGCCGGCGCTGGCCGGCTTATTCCTCGTCTCGGCCTTGTCGCTGGCGGGACTGCCGCCGCTGTCGGGCTTTTTCAGCAAGTTTACCCTGGTCCTGGCTGGCCTGGAGAGCCGGCAGTATCTCATCGTCGCCGTCAGCCTCGCTGTCAGCTTCCTCACCTTGTTTTCGATGATCAAGATTTGGAACGAAGCGTTCTGGAAGCCAGCGCTGCCCCTGTCTGTTAGCCCATCCCAGCTACCCTGCGCCGATCCGCAGCCTCTCAGCGCTCACGCGCCGGCTGCCGGCCGGCCTCCCGGCTGGCTCGTGTTGGCGCCGATTGCAACACTGGCGCTGTTGAGCCTCGGCCTGGGCCTGGGCGCGGGAGGGATATATAGCCTGGCGCAGCGCGCGGCCGAGAGCTTGCTCGACCCATCCGCTTACGTGGCGGCCGTCCTGACCCCCACCACCGGTGGGCCATGATGTAAGGAGCACGATTTCTTACTTCCTACTCCCTACTTCCTACTTCTTACTCCCTACTCTTTGAGGATGATATGACTTTTTTGATGTGGAATATAGCGTTGGCGCTCGTGTGGGCTGCCCTGTGGGGCTTTAATGCCCTCAATCTCTTGGTGGGTTTTATCTTGGGCTACGGCTTGATGAGCGTTGCCAGGCGCGCTTTCCCACCCACCTCGTATTTCAACAAGGTTGGCCAGGTGGTGCGTTTCTTGGTCTTTTTTCTCTACGAGCTGGTCGTGGCCAGCGTTCAGATCGCCGGCCTGGTGCTCAAGCCGCGCCTGGATATTCACCCTGGCGTCGTGGCCGTGCCGCTGGATGCGCGCACCCATTTCGAGGTCATGCTCGTGGCTAACCTGATCTCCCTGACGCCAGGCACGCTCAGCCTGGAGCTGTCGCCGGATGACCGTGTCTTGTATGTCCACGGCATCGACGTGCGGGACGGCAAAGAGTTCGTGCGCAAGATCAAATCCGGCCTGGAAGCCCGCGCGCTGGAGGTGGCACGATGAGTGATGTCTTGACCTTTTTATTGGATGGCGCCATGTTTTTACTGGGTGTGGCCGTGATCCTGTGCACGATACGCTTGATGCGCGGGCCGGGCATCGCCGACCGGGCCGTGGCGCTGGACCAAATCGCGGTCCAGGTAGTGGCTATCGTGCTCTTGTACAGCGTACGCGTCGACGACCACGTTTACCTGGATGCGGCCACCGTCGTGGCCCTGATCGGCTTTTTGGGCACGCTAGCTTTCGCGCGTTACATCGAGCGAGGAGCCCAGGCATGATGGCGGAAGTGGCGCGAGACGTGTTGATGGTCGGGCTGGCCGGGGTAGGCTTGTTTTTCATGCTGGTGGCTGCGATCGGCGTGCTGCGCATGCCGGATTTGTTCACCCGCATGCACGCGGCGACCAAGGCCTCGACCTTGGGCATCAGCAGCCTTGCCCTGGCCGCCCTGGTGCACTTTGCCGATTTTTCGGTCACGGCCAGGTTGTTGTTGATCATCTTGTTTTTCTTCCTCACGGCGCCGGTGGCGACTCACGCGCTGGCGCGGGCCGCCTACGCGTGCGACGTGCAGTTAGCGCCGGCGACCAGGCGCTTTGACCTGGAGCGCGCGCGCATCCTGTGCCCAACACGCGGCGGCCAGCTCAGCGCAGCGCTGCACGAAAAGGCCGTGCAACTGGCGCGCGAGAGCCTGGGCGAGCTGACCTTCCTGTACGTCATCGGCCACAGCCTGGCCGATCAGGACCAAGCCTCGAGCGAAGTCAGGCGCGTCCTGGCCGAGATGCGTTCCCTGGGGCAGGGTGTGCTGGCGGCTGCCCAGGCCCAGGCTCGCGCGCAGGGCATCCAGGCGCGGAGCGAGCTGCGCGTGGGCGAGGTAGAAGCTGAGATCCTTCACGTGGCTGAGGAGTGGGGTGCGACCGTGGTGGTCTTGGGCTATCCCGAAAAGGACAGCGCGGACGAGCAGCATGCGGCCGAAGAACAGCTCTGGCGCATGGCCGACGCGGTGCAGAAGGCGAGCGGCGCACGCGTGGTGATCGCGCGCTAAAGCTATGATGATCAAAGAGGTAAAACCAGATGAGTTTCGATTATAACTCGCATATCTTTCGCTCCCCACACTTTATAAGCGTCGTCGATGAGGCTATCGAGTTCTTTGTCACAACCTCTATGTACACACTACCGCCACCGGGCGATTTTGTTGGAAATGGAGTATATGCGCTCTACTATACGGGTGATTATGGCTTGTATGCCAGGCTATCCGCGCTAAACAAAGTCTCTGCCGTGCAGCCAATTTACGTGGGAAAAGCAGTGCCACATGGATGGAGGGCTGCCAGGTCGACAGATTCAACTGCACCGGTTCTGTACCGGAGGTTGCTGGAACACGCCAGGGGCATAGAGCAAGCAGAAAATCTGTGCGTCGGCGATTTCTCGTGCCGTTTTATGATCCTCGAGGGCGTTGAAAGCGATTTGGTTGTACCTGTGGAGGCGGCGCTTATCCGAAGGTACAAGCCGCTTTGGAACTCGGTCGTAGATGGCTTTGGCAATCACGATCCCGGTAAAGGACGGTATAACCAGGCCAGGTCGGAATGGGACGTGCTGCATCCTGGAAGACCTTGGGCGAGGCGACTGACTGGTCCTGCCCCGCACCTGGAAGAGATCGTTGCGAAGCTCGATACGCGCTAAATCAAGCGCACGCTTTTCGCAGCTCTACGATCGCCTCGTAAAGTTGGTGTGACTTGCTCGCCTTGGCCACCCGGACGTCCGAGTGGATGATGCTGTTGCCCACCCGCGTAGCGCGGGGTATATCGATCCTTGCCAGCTCCAAACCGACAGATTCGGCGATTTTGCCCAGATACTCATCAGTAGGTATCATGACACCTTGCAGTATGCTGTTCCCGATGACGACCAATGCCGTGGCGCCTGGCTTGAGAACACATTCCATGGCTTTTGCAAAGGTGAGGCAATCGTTAAAATAGGCCGCCGCATAATTAGCCCACCCTTTGCCGCCATAGATGCCCTTTTCTGGATTGAGACCTCGGATGGTTTGGAGTCGTTCTTCGATGTCTGTGCCGGGCAGAGAAAAGTTCAAGCCCAGCTCGTCCTGTTCGCGAACAGTCTGCCAATACTTGCCAAAATTAGCCTGCTCGAGCGGCTTCATGTCCTCCGAGTGCTCGATATAGCCCATCCAGTACAGTTGCGGCCGCGTGTTCCGGTTGTAGTGATAGTTGTTCAGATAGGGTGGTGAGGTGATGATCAGATCGACCGATCCCGGGGCCAGGTGCTTTTGGTAGTTGAAAAAAGAATCGTCAAAGACACGCGAATCTGCAGAGCTAGTCGGCAAGGCTTTCTGAAACCACAGTATGTCCTCTGCCATCTCTAATAGCTTTTCCAAGATCGCTCGCCCGACCGGAAAATCCTCGATCTCGGGCTTGCCGGCGCTCGCTCGCCTGCCCAGGCTCGGCTCGTAAGAATAATTGGAGTAGCGTACCATCGTCGAGGCAAAGGCTAATTTGAACAAGTCTTGCAACCGAGGGTCATCTATAGTGGCGATGAAATCGTGCAGTATCAAGACCTTGCGCAGCACTTGAGGGCTGTAAAATTCGGAACGCGTTTTGAAACCCGCAGGGGAAGCACTCTTGGGTACGTAATTGCTGGCAGCCTTTTCGCTGTAGAAAGCTCTAAATCGGGTTATTTCGGCGTGCAGTTTGTTGGCCGCAATTTGGTAAGCCTGAGCTTTGACGCGGCTGGCTTGAGCGGCGTATGGATTGATCTCAAAGCCTATCGCACTGTGTCCGAGGAGAACTGCTTCTACCAGAGTGGTGCCCACGCCGCAAAATGAGTCCAAAACGACGCCGGGTGCGCTCAGGTATTTGCTCATGGCATCTTGAACAAAGCTGCTTGAAAAGCCCGCGATCCAGGGTACCCATCTGTGTATGGGCCGGGTTTTGTTACTGGCAAACGAAGGGTCGCCAAAGGCCGAATCGCCATTTCCCGATGCGGCCATTGGTTGCCCTGGCTCAGTTTCAAAGAGCTTGAGTTGTATCAGGTGGTGGCTTGATAAATCCTCGGCTGTCATCATGGCAGATACACCTCTACAGTTGAGGGGATGGAACGATGACTTGGCCCAGTTGGTATTCGGGGCGAAGCTCTTTCAAAACACTGTCCATTTGCTTACGCTCGTGTTCATTGCCCAACAAATTAGTAAAATCGTCCAGGCTGAGAATGATGACCTGGGGAATACCTCGGCGCTCGACCACGTAGCGAGTGTGATTGTGGGTAACGTCATCCAATACCTGGCCAAAATTATTCTGGGCTGTCGTTGAGCTCGTGCTCTTGGTTAACATCGTATCACCTCTTGGTTATTCAGGCTATTCCGATAGCCCGTTATCCAAAATGGATAATTTAGCTATAGTATACCAGGTAATTTTATATTTGTCAACTTGCCCAATCTCCAATCAGGGCTATAATAGGCTACATGGTGAGCATTCCCCGAGGTCGTCGTGACTGAATCAGATGGCGCCATTCAGAAATGGCGCGCCATTTCCGGATGGTGTGTGACGGGTGACTGGCAGCCGGCCCACCGGCGGCCTGACTGGCGGCGGCGGCTGCGCGCCAGCCTGCGCGATAGTTTCGTGCTGCTGCGCGAATTCCGCCTCACGCTGACCTTGTTCGCCGCGCTGATGTTGACGTGCACCGCCGCCTTTTGGCTGTGGTACACGACGCCGGATACCGGCCAGCGCTTGACCCTCGGCCAGGCTGTGTACGGCGTTTTTTCTTTGATGTTCTTTCAGCCTTCGCTCGAATTTCCCGACAGTCTTGGGTTGGAAATCTTGTATTTTGTCGTCCCCGTCATCGGGCTGGGCGTGCTGGGCGAGGGGCTGGTGCGTTTCAGCATGATGGTGTTCAGCAAGCGTGAACGAAGGGAGGAGTGGCAGGTGGCATTGGCTTCAACGTACCGCAATCACGTCATTGTGTGTGGCTTGGGCAAACTGGGCTATCGTGTGGCCTGCGAGCTGGCCGCCCTGGGCGAAGAGGTGGTGGGCGTCGAAAAAGTGCCCGAACGCTCCTTCGTCAGCTTGCTGCGCCAGAACGACGTGCCGGTGATCGTCTCGGACGCGCGCCAACGCGACGTGTTGGTGCAAGCCGGGGTCGAGCACGCCTCGGCCGTCGTTGCCTGCACGCAGGACGACCTGACCAACCTGGACATCGCCCTGGACGCGCGCGAGCTCAACCCCGCGATCAAGGTCGTCATGCGCATGTTTGACGCGGAACTGGCCAAAAAGGTCGAGCGCGGCTTTGGCATCCACACCGCTTTTAGCGTATCGGCCCTGGCGGCGCCAGCCTTCGCCGCCGCCGCCACCCGCGCCCACGTGTCCCATTCGTTTTACGTGGACGAGATGCTGCTCAACGTCAGCCAGGTCACGATCGACCCCGGCTCGCCGCTGGTGGGCAAAACACTGGCCCAGGTCGAGCAGGAGCTGGAACTGACCGTCGTGCAGTACAAGAGCGCAACCAAGATGGATTTGCACCCCGATCCCAACATCGTGATCGAGGGCAACGACTGCATCGCCGTCTTTGCCGAGCTGGAGACGCTGGGCAGGCTGAATAGCTTGTGCTGCGCGCAGAGGAATGCCCATAACAGCCACAACACTCACACTCGTGTAGGCCAACGTCCGGGCCCCTCGTGGATTGAACGTTTGGTGTCCGGTCGACCGAGAATGTGAGATTCCCCCTTGACAAATGAACTATAATATCATATAATATGAACATTAGGTTCATATTATATGGAATGGTCACAAATTCACACCCATATCCTCGAGTTGGAGCAACAGGGCCTGGTGACTCGCACGTTCCGGCGGCTCGACCCAGAGCGCCAGCAAGCCGTCCTCGATGCCATCCTGGGCGAGGCGGTTGAGCAAGGCCCGGCTTCGCTCAGCGTCAAGCGGGTTGCCCGGCGAGCAGGGGTCTCGGTGGGTTCGCTCTACCAATATTTCGCCAACCGCGAAGGGCTGCTGGCTTTCGCGGTTGAGCTGTGCGTGCGCTGGATGACGGACGAGTTTGAGCGTTATCGCCCTATGTTAGCGGCCATGCCGCTGCGCGAGGCATTGGTAGCCTACCTGGTGGGCGGTGTGGAGTGGAGCCAGACACAAGTTGGCCTGATCCAGTTCTTTGGGCGGGCTGCTTACCAGGGCGACGCTGAGTTGGCTGAGCGGATGGTCTATCCTATCGCGACAACGCTGCGAACGATAGTGGACGAGATGCTGGCCCAGGCTGCCGCGCGGGGTGAGATCAAGGCCGGCGTGGACCTGGAGGCCACTGCTCGCGTCATCCACGCTTTGACGATCGCCATCGGCGACAGTCAATTACTGCCCCATTTGAATAGCTATTTCCAGGTGAGCGGTGAAGAGATGACCTTCGAACGGGTGCTAGAAGCGCTTGTCGCGCTTGTCATGCATGGTATTGGTACGGACGAGATATGTGGATTAGGATGAGCTAGTTCATTCTAACTCCAGGAGGAAAAAAGTGGAGATCGATGAACGGATTTGGACATTTGCTCAGAGGCGACTGGGATACACTGTCGAAGAAATGGAAACATTCAAGGCTGATCCTAGAAACGCGGATGTTTTTTCCAAGGGTTTTGCCTTGGCGAACAAGATCATCGTGGCCGAGGTGGTGGAATCTCATGGGTGTAACAGCCAACACAGGGTAGGTGACAAGTTTTATTTTGACGGCGCGGGCAACCTGCTAGGTGAGTTTTGCCCAAAGACGATGTGTGTTTACGCCGTAAGCTCACTGGCCACACTCATTTTCGCCGCGCAAGAGTTGTTCTACGCCGGGGTTGACCCCAATGAG
This sequence comes from Thermoflexales bacterium, assembly GCA_016931085.1. The sequence continues at coordinate 6,903 of JAFGFO010000269.1, read as the reverse complement.
ATGCGCTTCAAGCGAGTGAACTGCATTGACGTAGGCTTGCAGTGCGGTGGTTGGGGCAAGGTTGTCCTGGAGCTGGGCGTACAGGATCGTGAGGCCACAGCTTGATAGGGTGACCTGAGAGATGATCAAGGTTCTCGCCTTCGCTCGCAAGACGCTGCTCGAATACCTGCGCGAGCCTCTGCTGTGGGGCTTGGTGCTGGTCTTTCCGCCGCTGATGGTGGCGATCATGTACTTTGCCTTTGGCTCGCCCCAGCAGAGCCTGGCCCGCACCCTGCGCGTGCTGGTGGTTGATCAAGACCCGGGTACGCCTACCCGGCAAGCTGGAAGCGAACTGGTCCAAGCGATGCGCGACTTGCGCTTCGAGGGCCAGCCGGTCTTTAGGGTGGACGAGTTGGATGATGTGCAGACAGCACGCATCATTTTGCAGGAGAACAAGGCCGCTTTGCTGCTTGTTATCCCGCCCGATTTCTCCCAAGCTCTGGCCCGTGACGCTTCTCGGTCCGCCCCGGTCGAGCTGTCGCTGGTCGACGATCAGGCCTCGTTCAGCGCTATCTTTGCCAAGAGCTTTTTGCTGGACCTGCTGCGTGCCTTTGTGAGTCCTCCGGGTGAGCAACTGCCAAGCGAGGCCGTGTCCTACGAATTTATTCCTGGCACGGGGACGCTGTCTGACTTTGACTTTATGACGCCCGGCATGGTGGTGTTCGGGGTGTTGTTCCTGAGCGTTTCTACAGCCACCACGCTGGTGCGCGAGAACGTGGCCGATACGCTCAAGCGCCTGCGGCTGACGCGCGCGCACGCCGGGCACATGCTATTGGGGGTGGCGCTGGTCCAGGTGTTGGTGGCGGCGCTGCAGGTGCCACTGGCGTTCGGGACGGCGCTGGCGTGTGGTTGGGGCAGTGGGGGCAAGGTCACCCCGGCCGCGTTGGCCGGCGCGACCGGCATCGGGGTGCTGTTCAGCCTGTCGGTCATCGGGGTGGGCTTGATGGTGGCGGCTTTCGCGCGCAACGACGGCGACGCCACCAACCTGGCCACCATCCCGCTGGTGCTGATGGCCTTCCTCTCCGGCGCGATGTACCCCATGCCGGGGGCGCCGCTGTTCAACATCGGGGGACAGACGGTCAGCTTGTACGACATCATGCCGTCCACCCACGCCGCCGAGGCCATGCGGCGGGTGGTGGTGTATGGAGATGGTCCAGGCGGGATCGTGTATTATTTGCTCATGCTGGTGCTGCTGGCCGTGGTGTACGTGGGAGTCGGGATCTGGCTTTATCAAAGGTTCAGACTGAAGAACGTCTAGTGTGGAGTTTTCCTATGCCAAACATTGTCCTCCAAACTGAAGGCTTGACCAAGCGTTACGGCGCTCTGACCGCCGTCAAGGAGCTTTCGCTGCAAGTTCACGAAGGCGAGGTGTTTGGCTTCCTGGGGCCCAACGGCGCGGGCAAGACCACGTCGATTAACATGATGTGCGGACTGCTCAAGCCGGACGCTGGGCAGGTGATGCTGCGGGGGCTGCCGGTGACTGGCGCAGATGCCTCGCTGCGCTCGCGGGTGGGCGTCTGCCCGCAGAACATTATCCTGTGGGAGCGCCTGACCTGTCTGGAGCAGTTGCAGTTCATCGGCGAGATGTACGGCCTGGCAGGGGGGGAGGCGCGCCGGCGCGGCCTGCGCTTGTTGGAAGAGTTGGACCTGGTCGACAAGCGCGATAAGCAGGCCCGCACGCTTTCGGGTGGGATGCAGCGGCGGCTGAACCTCATCATGGCGTTAGTGCACGATCCCGAGCTGGTGGTGCTCGACGAGCCGGAGGCAGGGCTTGATCCGCAGAGCCGCGTCAAGGTGCGCGAGTACGTCCAGTCGCTGGCGCGCAAAAAGACTGTCATCTTGACCACGCACAACATGGACGAGGCCGAGCGCGTGGCCGACCGGGTGGCCATCATCGATCACGGAGAGCTGCTGGTGCTCGACACGCCCCAGGCGCTCAAGCGCCGCGTGGGCGAGGGCGACGTGGTGGAAATCGGCCTGGGCAAGCTGTCCATCGACGAGCAAAAAATCCGCGTTGGGCTGAGCGCGCTCAACCATTCGGTCAGGCTTGACTTTGCTCATGGCGTGCTCATCGTGCGCGCGCTTGACGCGGTGAGGATGCTGCCGGCCGTGTTGGAGACGCTGCGAGCCGCCGGCGTCCAGCCAGGCGAGGTGCGCGTGCGTGAGAACACGCTCGAAGACGTGTTCATCCAGTTGACGGGCAGGGGGCTGCGCGAATGAAGGCCCTGGCCGTTGCCCGCAAAAACGTGGTCGAGCTGCTGCGTGAGCCGCAGTTGCTGGCGCTGACCATCCTTGCGCCGCTGCTGTTCCTGGTGGCGACGATCGCCAGCTACCCGCGTCTTTTGCCGCCGACCTATCCCATCCTGGTGCTCAACACGGCCCCCGGCGGCCAGGCCTTGATCGACGAGATCGAGGCGCTGCGCTATCCTGATGGCCGGCCCGCTTTTAGCGTGGCCGAGTTGGCCGACCCGGCCGCCGGCGAGCCGGCACTGGAGGACAAGTCGGCCGCCGTCTTGCTTAAAATCGCTTCAGTTCCATCTGAAGCAGACGGAACTGCCTTGTCCGTGACCCTGCGCGGCGACGCCTTGTATGGCCGTTATTACGAGGCGACTTCTCTGCTCGACACCCTCATCCGCCAGCACCTCGATCGCATGGCGGGGCGGCCTGAAACGCTGCGTCTCGTCGAGCAGCCCCTCTACGCGAGCCGTGACTCGACCCGATTGGCCCCGCAGCACGAGTACGACCTGTACGTGCCTGGGATGATCATATTCGCCATCTTGCTCCTCATCCCGCAGACGGCCATGCTGTTGGGGCGCGAAGTGCGTGCCGGCACGCTGCGCCGCTTGCGTCTCAGCTTGCTCTCGGCGCACGATCTGCTGCTAGGCGTGAGCGCGGCCCAGATGCTGGTGGCGGTGGTGCAGATCGTGGCCGTGTTTGCCTGCGCGGCGCTGCTGGGCTTTCACAGCCAGGGATCGTTGGCACTGGCCATGGCGGTGGGGCTGGGCGTGAGTTTTTCCGCCATCGGCCAGGGCCTGATCGTGGCCTGCTTTATCGCCAACGACAGCCAGGCGGTGAATTATGGCAGCGTGTTTTCCATGCTGCAGGTGTTTATTTCCGGCTCGTTCTTCCCCATGCCGGCCCCCACCTGGCTCACTATCGCGGGACACGAGATGTCGCTCTTTGACCTGTGCCCTGCCACTCACGGCATGCTGCTCTTGCAGCAGCTCATGTGCTACGGCGCTGGCTGGGGTGAGATCGGTTTTCGCCTGGCGGCTATGCTGGCGCTTTCGCTGCTCTACTTTGTCGCTGGCGTGATCGTGTTCCAACGCTTGCAGATGCGGGAAGCGTAAAGCATTTGACATCCGGTCAAATAGATCACGAACCCCCTTCGGGGCTCCGAAGCGGATGACACGCATCTAACCAAAAATCATTCGTGAAATTCGTTTATTCGTGCCATTCGTGATAAAAAATTAGGGCATCGGTCATTCAAACACCACGCCGCAGATAGAGACCACCGAAGTTCCGTTCTCGTCAGCCGGACAGCGCTCGTAAGCCACACATTCTCCCTGGCTGGGGGCCAGCAGGCGCAGTGCGGCGTAAATGGGCGGCACGCCGCATACGTTGTGGCGATCGTTCACCCGTTTGATCGCGTCCAGGAAGCCTTGGGCGTCACCCCGGCACATATGTGCCACGAGTTCGTCGTCGGCCGCTTGGAGCCGGCCACGTCCCGCGATGTCCAGAGGAGCGCCGCCAAAGGCCGGCCCGACGTGTGCTAAATCGCCGGCAGCAACCACGATGGCCCGCCGTCCGTCTAGTGTGTCTTTGAGCGTGCTCACCAAGGTCTCGACGACCGGGTCCTGGCTGGCATCGGTCTCGCCTTCGGCGAACGAGCCAAACGAGCCGCACAAGATCGGCACCAGCTCGCAAGCCCGTCCCTCGCGCACGTGGTGCAGCCAGATGGCGGCCAGCTCGATCGAATGCTCGCCGCGGTGGTCGAGCTCGCCGGCAAAGGCGGCTTCCTCGCCGACGGCCTTGGCCAGTTCGTCGACCACGGCGCGTGCTGTCGGCAGCACGCCGAACGGTGTGGCATAGTGCTGGCGTGTGAGCGTTATGGGGTGATCTTCGCCGGAGTGGTTGGTGCCCAATATCACGGCCACATCGGCCGCTTTGGCCGCCTCCGCCGCCTGCTGCCAGACCCTGGCGTAGACTGGCCCGCCGCGGGCATAGTCGATGTGGGGACTGACCAGGCCGCGAATCTCGCCGCTTTGCGCCGCCTGGGTGGGGGGGACAGCCTCGATATAGTTTTGCAGCAGTTGCCGCAGCGCGCCGGCATTGGGTGGGTACGAGTTATCGGCGCTGATCAGCCGGCGAAAGGGCGCCTGGCGGTAATCCGCCACGGCTTGCTGGCGCGCCCGGGCGAAAGAAGCGTTCTCCAGCAGCAGCGCTTCGTCCAGCAGCCCCAGGATATGATCGACGGCAGAGGGTGCGATGCGCAGCCCAAAACGCAGCGCCAAAGACGCGCTCACCGTGCGGGCGTCCTCTCGCGTCCCATCGCACAGGGACAGCACCAGCCCGAGAGGCTGGGGGACGACCAGCATCTTGTCGGACAATTGCAGCGGGTCGCGCAGCAAGATGCACGGCTGGCCGTCTTGAATGAGCGGACGGATGTCGAGCGCGCGCAGCTTGGGATAGAGCGTTTGCTTAGCCACACTTTAATTATAGTGTTTTATCCGAATGACGCAAGTAGGGGCGGGTTCGAAACCTGCCCCTACTTTGATAGGTAGTGGTCTTAGCCCCCTCTGGACACGAACGGCAAAAAGATCACGTGACCGGCCCGAGAGTTCAGGCTGTACGTCCCTCGGATGCCCTCCTGGCTCGCAAGCTCGACGAGGGTGGTCAGTGGACCGGCGTAGCCAGCCTCTAGGGTGACGACGAAGGTGTACGACCACGTCCCATCGGGCGCGATGGTAAGGCCCGGCCAGACGATGGTCCCGCCCGGCACGTAGGCCGTCCCACTCGGCAGCGAGCCGGCGATGACGTGGGCTGGCAGCGTGACGCTCTCGTCGGCGCCGATGTCGGGCCGGCCATCGTCACGCGGCTCGCCGTCCATGTCCTCGCTCACGCCGGCCGGCGCCCCGGCGTTGAGCGCCGCGCTGCCCAGGCGAATGTGGTAGTCGCCGATGGCCGGGTCGACAAAGACCGGGTCGCCCCAGATGTTGACTGAGCCGGTGACGATTTCGCCTTCGCCGGTCCAGTTGGGCTGACATTCACTTGAACCAATCTGATTTTCGCCTGACAACGTTGTCATGTGAACCGCACCCCATGGGGAGGAATAAGCTGGACTGTAACGGGCATTGGATATATAATTTGAGGGTATGGCAAGTGAGGCGTGGTATACAACAGGACGGGTAATCAAGGCCGGGCGATGCCAGGCTGAGGCGCTGGTCTCGCCCGAGCCGATAGGCTTTTTCGGCGGGGTGGACGCGGACACGGGCGTGGTGGTTGAAAAAGGCCACCCGTTGTACGGCGCGTGCGTCGCCGGGCGCGTGCTGGTCTTTCCGACCTCCAAGGGCAGCACGGTTGGTTCCTACATCCTCTACCGGCTGAAAAAGGCGGGACTTGCGCCGGCCGGTATCATTAATGCCCAAAGCGAGCCAATCGTGGCAGTGGGCGCCATCATTGCCGATATCCCCATGGTGGACCAGGTGGACATCACGCAAATCGATACGGGTGATGTGGTAACCCTAGAGGGCGAGTGCGTCAGCGTTCAGCCCAAGGCCAGGCCGGCTTAGCAAAGTGTCTGTGTGCGACTTGCGCTTGGCGAAAAAACTTGTTATCATGACGGCTATGACTAAAGCTCTCGTCCGCGCCGGCTGCCGCCGCATTCGCGAGGCCCTGACGCCAGCACAGGTAGCGACCTCCAGCGCCCAGGTCTGCGCCCACCTTGCTGCCTGGCCGCCCTTCCAATTGGCCCAGCGTGTGCTGGCTTACCTGGCCTTTCGCAACGAAATAGGCCTGGCTGCTCTTCTGGCCGAATTCCCTGCCAAGCAATGGGTCGTCCCGCGCACTGTGGTCCGGCCTGAACCACACTTGGTGCTGCATGCTTATGATCCTGCGCGCCTGGTGCGCCATCCATTTGGCATGCTAGAGCCTGAGTCGGAGCTGCCCATCATTCAATCGGCTGAGCTGGATCTCGTCCTGGCGCCTGGCCTGGCTTATGACCGGCGCGGCTACCGCCTGGGCCTGGGCGGCGGCTTTTACGACCGGCTCTTGCCGGGCATTTCAGCGCCCAAGGTGGGGATTGTTTACGAGGCGTTGATCGTGGAGGCGGTGCCGGCCGAGCCACACGACCAGCGCGTGGATTACCTGGCTTGTGAGAGCGGGATATGTCCCGCGGATTCGAAGCAGAACACATGAAACCTGAAACCTTTAAACCTGAAACCCTTCTTGGAGGAATACCATGGTAACAGCGATTGTGCTTTTGAACGTTGAACGCGACGAGATTAACGCCGTGGCCGAAAGACTGGTCGACATAGACGGGGTATCGGAAGTCTATTCGGTCAGTGGGCGCTACGACCTGGTCGCCATGATCCGCGTCCAGCAAAACGAGGACATGGCGGAGATCGTCACGGAACACATCCGCAAGATCGACGGCATCCAAAGGACTGAAACGATGCTGGCCTTCCGCAGCTACTCCCGTCACGACCTGGAGGCCATGTTCTCGATTGGACTGTAAAAAAAGACTTCCGAGGTTTTAAAAACCTCGGAAGTCTGGAGCCTAGCAGGCTGTCGGAGAGAGCGTTTTGTAGGGCGGCTTTCTACGCCAAAGGCGTCCTGCGGATAGCCGCCGCGCCTGTGGCACGC
>JAFGFO010000268.1 GCA_016931085.1 Thermoflexales bacterium | reverse complement strand
CCCGAAATGCGCTTCTGATAGCGCGTGACCTGGGCCGGGGCACACGTGCACTCTTTGACCGGATCGCCAAAGAACCCGCACGGGCAGCGCCGCAAAGCGTGGCGGCGACAAACTGAAAATTGGCCGGGAAGCTCAGCGTGCCGGCGGCGCGACTGCGGCTACCGCCGTCCTTCGGATGGTGACGATGCGGCGCTCTTGCGTCCAGCGGCTGGCGCAGCACCTCGAGCAGAGCGCGCGCTTGAGTACAAGGGCGCTTGAGTACAAGCGCGGGTCGAACTCGGGCAGCTCGTCCAGCCTTCGGCAGCACGCCGCGGTGGGCCATCCCCTTCGGGGATAGCGGATCTCGCCCGGCCGCGGCACGCGCCACGCGGCCCCCGCCCGCTTCGCGAAGCCAGCGTGAGCGGATGTATTTCGCTCCTGCGGCAGGCCGCTGTTCTGTCATTGACGCTATGATAGGCGTTTCGCGAGCTTTTGCGCAAAGCACTGGATTCGCGCTATATCTGCGAGTATGCAACGTAAACAGGATGGTCGAGTGTTACCAGTTGTATCTGTGTAGAGATCAGCCAGTCATGGGCGCAAAAGTTACTACCAGATCTTGTATAACGCGCTCAATGAGTGTAGAGACACTCCGCTGCTGCTGCCCAGCCAACTGTTCCAGCGTGTTGTACGTTGGTTCCGGCAACTCGATAAAGACCCGCTTGATGCCATGCCTGGCTTCAAAAGCCTGCCAACGAGCCTCAGAATTTTGAGCGTCAGCAAAAGCGTCGGCCGCAGATAAGACTTGCTCTTGTGGCTCGTGAGGTGCAATACTTTTCATTTACCCCTCCGTCAAACGCGTATAGATCTCGGTAATGAACCGGTCAGAATAATGCGTTCCCTGCTGTTGGCACAGCATCAATGTGTCGCGAACGTCTTCTGCCGCCAGTAGTTGCTGCTGGCAAGCTCGGATGAGAATGCCAGCGAATCCTACCACATGGATGCCGCGAGCCTGTGCGATTTGGCGGGCAGCCAGTTCGTCCAGCAAAATTTCTTGCGCAGATAGCTCTGGCCGACTCATCAACACGATGGCCTCGGCTTCAGAATAATGATGCGCTGCTTCCTTGTTTTTAGAGAGCGGCGAATTGGCAATGGCTTGTGCAATCTCCTGTGCGATTGGCTTCTCGGCGTCTGTCAAGGTATGCACGATAACGAATCCAGTTTCAATGAGATCGTCTATCTCATCGGCTGCTCCGTGTTCTTCAAACTCGGGCAGCTCGCTATTGGGGATGAGAATAACGTCGTAGAACTGGCGCAGAATATCTATGCGTCTTGACTGGAAGGCCGATATAAGCGGCCCGGTATTACTGATTACGGTTCTCAAAATAGACGGTTCTATCATAGTGCCTTTACCGGACTGGGATGATCTATCTTCCATGTTAAAGGATAGCACCAAGAACTACCCCAATTGTGCCTACATGATACCATCTTTTGTTCTCTAATACAATGGATCTCTTGCGTTTTTTGTTTGCGCCTGCCTGGTGTATAATGAGTATGGGGGGAGGCGCGCAATGAGCGTGAGCAAAACATGGACCTGTACATTACTGGCAGCGATGCTGGTCGCTTGCACAACTCAGCCTATTTTGCTTACCCCCGCCCCACTTACTGCCCAAGCTGGCGACTTGTGCTATAATGCTGATCGGTGAGTCTGACATGCAATTGAGTCTGGAGGACGTACGCAAGGCTGAGCGTGACGGGTTTACGCTGCTGGGGCGCTTGTAATCTTGAAGGACCATAAATGCCGCACCTCTATGAACTGATCCAACACAAAGTAGCCGAATGGCGCACGGCCGGCTACCCGGCCGCCAACTACCCAGCCATCGCCGAGATCCTGGACTATGCCCTGCTGCCCGAAAGCACCACCCCACGCCTGCTGCGCACGGCGCAACTGCGCGCCCTGGAAACCTACTGGTACCTGCGCCTGGTGGAAAGCACCCCGCACATCTTTGACCTTTACCGACGCTATTACCCCAAACCGATGGACCTCCTTGGCGCACTGGGACTCGACCGAGACGAGATCAAGAATTTTGTGCTGAACGAGGGACTGGACGCTCTGTGGGATCGCGTCCGCACGGACGACGATTTCATCAAAACTCACAAGCTGGAAAGCGTCCACGAAACGCTGACACTCGACTACCCCAGCTACATCATGGCCCTGGCCATGGGCGCTGGCAAGACCATGCTGATCGGGGCCATCGTCGCCACCGAGTTCGCTATGGCGCTGGAATACCCTGGCAAACCCTGCCCTTTCATCCAGAACGCCCTCGTCTTTGCCCCAGGACTCACCATCCTGGAAAGCCTGCGCGAGTTGGCCGCCATGCCTTACGACAAGCTTCTCCCGCCGCGCCTGTACCAACCCTTTGAGGTCACCTACAAGCTCGTCTTTACCCGTGAAGGCGAAAAGGATTTGCCCGTCATCCGAGGCAGCCGCTACAACCTGATCGTCACCAACACCGAAAAGATTCGCATCCAGAAACAAACCCGCCGCCACGCTTCCTGGACCGAGCTGTACTACCGGCGCATGCTGGAACAGGCCGAGGAGGAAGCTAACCTGCGCCTCCGCGCGATTGCCTCGCTGCCCAACCTGGGCATCTTTTCCGACGAGGCTCACCATACTTACGGCCGGGAGATTGGAACGCAACTCAAGCGCGTGCGGCAAACGGTCAACTATTTGCACGAGCAGACCGACCTGATCTGTGTAGTCAACACCACCGGCACACCTTACTACGAACGCCAGCCCCTGCGCGACGTGGTGATCTGGTATGGCCTGTCCGAAGGCATCCGCGACGGTATCCTCAAGCCTGTGGATGGCAGCATCTACGCCTATGATTTTGACAACAAGCACGCCGACCAGTTCGTGGCCGAGGTGGTGCGTGACTTTTTCCAGACCTACGGTGAGGTGAGGCTGCCCAACGGCGCGCCGGCCCGCCTGGCGATGTACTTTCCCCAGACCAAGGACTTGCAAGAGCTTCGCCCGGTGGTGGAGCAGACCTTGATGGAACTGGGCTATTCAACTGATGCCATCTTGCGTAATACGTCTCAGTCTACCCAGGCCGAGGTTGACGCCTTCAACCGGCTCAACGATCCCGCCTCGCACCACAGGGTGATCTTGCTGGTCAACAAGGGCACCGAGGGATGGGATTGTCCCAGCCTATTCGCTTGCGCCCTGGCCCGCCAGCTCAAGCACAGCCAAAACTTTGTGCTCCAGGCCAGCACGCGCTGTCTCCGGCAAGTGCCAGGCAACGTCCACAAGGGACGCATCTATCTGTCAATGGACAACCGGGGAGCGCTGGACCGGCAGTTGCAAGAAACCTATGGGGAAACAATTGCTGATCTGAACCAGGCCAGCCAGAACACGCACACAGGCCGGCTGGTGGTGCGCAAGCTGAACGTGCCACCGCTCGTGATCAAAAAGATCGTCAGGCAGGTGGTGTCCCAGACTTCCGAAGTCTCCGGCCAGACTTCCGAAGTCTTTAAGACTTCGGAAGTCTCTCTGGAAAGGCCCGACGTTGAGGCTCAGCCAGTGATCGTGAAAAAAGTCTATACTCCACAGGTGCAAGCCGGCACGGCATCCGTGTTGTCGCAAATAGATGAGGAACGGGCGACCTACGCAGTGTCCGGTCTCGATCTCTACAGCGCCGCGACCGAGTTGGCCGCCGTCTACCGGCTGAACGCCTGGGGCGTGTACGCCCAGCTCAAGCGGCTTTATGGGGCGGAAGAGGCAGTGCCCGAAGCTCACCTGCCCGCATTGGCCGCGCAGGTCGAAGCGCAGACACGCCATTACCGGATCGAGGAGGAGGAGGTCGAGGTCGCCCTGGCGTTGATCAAGCCGGATGGGTTCACGCCCGAGCTGACGGACGATGGGAACGTGGTCTATACGGCCGAGATCACGTATCAGAAGAGCAAAGAGCACCTTCTGCTGAGCTGGCAGGGGTTGATAGCCCACAACCAGGGAGACTTGGGCTTTCACTACGACCCTTACAATTTCGATTCCGGCTCTGAAAAGGATTTCTTTACCCAGATGCTGTCTGCTTTGAACCTGGAGCCGGGCCAGGTGGAAGACATCTATTTCACAGGCGGGCTAAACGACCCGCGCAAGACGGATTTTTACGTCGAGTACAAGGGCGTGGACGGCAAATGGCACCGTTACAGCCCTGACTTTATCATCCGGCGCAAGGATGGCCGCTGCTACATCGTCGAGATCAAGATGGAAAGGCTGCGGGATGACGCCGTGGATGGCCAGAATGGCCGCAAGGCGATGGCTATCCAGCAGTGGGTGGGGTTGAATCCCGATTTGCTCAAGTACGAGATGATCTTTAGCGGCCCCGACAGTATCGCCTTCAATCAACTGGAGCCTGTGAAGCAGTTCGTTCAGACTTCCGAAGTCTTAAAGACTTCGGAAGTCTAATCCTGGGAGTCGTTATGTCACGACGTACGGTAGAATGGGGCGCAGGCGAATACTATCACTTTTACAATCGAGGGCACAACCGGGAACGTATCTTTTACGAGCGCGAAAACTATCGTTTCTTCCTGCAACAATTACACAAGTACCTCTTGGCTGTCCTGGATATAGTGGCGTATTGCCTGATGCCCACGCATTATCATTTGCTGGTGCGATTGAAGGAGACCGGCGTGTCTCACCGAATGCAATTGCTTTCCATTTCGCACACCAAGGCGATGAACACGAGGTACGAGCGTGCGGGCGCGTTGTATCAGGGCGCCTTTCAGGCTAAACTTGTCAATGAGAACGAGTACCTGGTGCACTTGTCGCGCTATGTTCATTTGAACCCGGTTGTAGCCGGCCTGGCCAAGCGCCCGGAAGAGTGGGAGTTTTCTAGCTATCGTGAGTATATCGGGATGCGAGCTGGAAAGCTGCCTACGCCCGATATCGTATTATCTCAATTTCCATCGCCGGAGGCGTATCGTGAGTTTGTCGAATCCTACGTCCCTGAAGATCATAGTCCCATCGATGGACTGTTGTTCGAGGAGTAGACTTTAGACTTCCGAAGTCTAGGAAGACTTCGGAAGTCTGGTGGAGAGAATCAATGCCTGACAAGCAAACTGTTCAAGTTGCCGAAGCCAAGGGCCGGCCGATGTTGCAATGGGTAGGCAAGCGCCCGTTGGATCACGTGACGGCTTTCCCGGCCCAGTTGGTGGAAACCTTCAACCCCACTGGCGAAGAAACGGCTGCCGGGGGCTTGCTCTTTCACGGCGACAACAAGGACGTGCTGGCATGGCTCTTGGCTCACGGCTACCGGGGCAAGGTGAACCTGGTTTACATCGATCCGCCGTTTGATAGCGGGGCGGATTACGTGCGCAAGGTGCAATTGCGGGGCACCCAGACTGCGGCTAGATTGGATGGTGAAGCACACACCCTAGGTGAGCAAGTCCAGTACACTGATATTTGGGCTAATGATATGTACTTGCAATTCATGTACGAACGATTGCTACTGCTCAGGGAGTTACTAGCAGAAGATGGGAGTTTGTATTTGCACTGTGATTGGAACAAAAGCCACCATTTACGATGTTTATTAGATGAGGTGTTTGGCCCGGAATCATTACGCAACGAGATTGTATGGAAGAGAACATCTGCACGTAGTGACTCAAAAACCTATAATCACATTCATGACACAATCTTCTTTGTTACCAAAGGAGACCAGTTTACTTGGACTAGCCTGAGGATCCCTTATACACAGGAATATGTTGATCGCTACTTCACAATGATAGATGAAGAGACAAGCAGAGTTTTTGCGGCGACAGATTTGACAGCACGAGGTCTGCGAAGTGGTTCAACAGGCAAACCATGGCATGGATTTGATCCTTCTACAAAAGGCAATCACTGGAAATACACAATAGAAAAGCTTGAAGAACTCGATACTGAGGGCAACATCTATTGGCCGGAGTCGGGCGGGTGGCCTCGTTACAAGCATTTTCTAGATGAAGCTAAAGGGTTAGCTATCCAATCCATATGGACAGAAGTTTTTGTCATTAACAGCCAAGCTTACGAGCGCACAGACTATCCTACTCAAAAACCTGAGGCGCTACTCGATCGTATTATCCAAACCTCCTCTAAACCTGGTGATCTTGTCCTCGATTGCTTTGCCGGCTCCGGCACCACTGCCGCCGTGGCACAAAAGCTGGGGCGATGCTGGATCGCCGCCGATATCAACAAAGGCGCGATTCAGACTACATCCAAGCGGCTGCAAGCCATCATTCGCGAGCAAATCGAGGCGGGTGCTGTCTTGAAGCAAGGAACGCTGGATCTTGGCACAAGCCAGACTTCCGAAGTCTTTAAGACTTCGGAAGTCTTTCCGGCTGCCCTGTCTTTTAGCGTTTACCGCGTCAACGACTATGACCTGGCCATCCAGCACAACGAGGCGGTCAACCTGGCCGTCGAGCACATCGGCATCGAACGCACCAAGATGGACACCTTCTTTGACGGCACGTTGGGCAAGCGATTGGTCAAGATCGTGCCCTTCAACCATCCCCTCACATTGCTTGATTTGCAACTGCTCCAAGATGAGCTTGGTGCACGGCCTGACGAGGAGCGCGATATCGTCGTCGTCTGCCTGGGTAAAGAGATCGCCGTGGATACCTGGCTGGAAGAGTACAACAAGCGCCGGCCGGTCAACAAAGTCGAAGTGATCGAGCTGCGCACCGACCAAAAGTACGGCAAGTTTTTCCTTCACCAGCCGGCCCAGGCCCAGGTGAGCATCACTCGTCAGGACGGCATGATTGTGGTCGAGATCGAGGATTTTATCTCTCCCACCATCGTCGAGCGGCTGGCGATGGATACCCCGCTGTTCAAAGCACAAATCCCCGACTGGCGTGCTATGGTGGATGCCGTGCTGATCGACGCGGCTTATGACGGAGATGTGTTCAATATCGTCCTGTCAGACGTGCCCGAGAAAAAGAGCGATTTGGTGAGTGGGCGTTATGAACTGGACGCGCCGGAAGGCCCCACCAGGGTTGCCGTCAAGATCATTGACATGCTTGGGGAAGAAGTACTGGCGGTGACAGAGGTCTAGGTGTTTGGAGACTTCCGAAGTCTTTAAGACTTCGGAAGTCTTCCATCCCCCCGCTTTTTTGAAAAGATACATGCCAAAGACCAATTCGGCCGGAATCTCGTCATCAAGGCTGGCCGGGCGATCAATAAACGCTTCTATCATTTGCTCGAATTCCGCGCATCTCACCAATTAGCTTCTCAGGCATTAGCTTTCTCCTGTGTTTGTCGAGCGATCACGCGCTCTTTCCATTGGTCATAAAGCACAACGACAAACTCTTGCTCACGTAAAGTAATCTGCGCCACGCCGGGCAGTATTTGCCAGACGGCATTGTAGGTTGTGGGCAGTGCGTAGTGCGTAGGTTGGGTTGAGTCTTCGAAACCCAACATCCTGGCATCTTCTTTCTCTCTGTAGCTCATTCGGAACCGATGCCAGCTTCAAAGGAAATCCCTGTCTCACTTCCCCATGCTTGATCATAGGCCCCTTCCCGGACAAAGCGATGAAAGCTGGAATATTCCCAATCCCTCGGAGCTTTCACTAAACTGTGTTTGACAGGGTTGTAGTGAATGTATTCCACATGTCGGATAAAGTCGGTTTCGTCGCGGATTCGATGTTCCCAAAAGCGACGCTGCCACACGGCCTGCTCGCCTTTATGTTGCCGGGAAGATGAGAGGACAGTAGGCTGGGGCATGTTGCATTTCCGAGTGAAGGCGCTTTTGATCAGGCGCCAGCGGATGGAGAAATCGCTGTCGTCCTCAGGCAGTGTCCAGATACAGTGTAGATGGTCGGGT
>JAFGFO010000267.1 GCA_016931085.1 Thermoflexales bacterium | reverse complement strand
GTTGTTCCTTGATTTGGTATATCAGGAACTTTACCTCAGAGGGCAATTTACCGCAAGGGTAAGTTGCCCTTTAGTCTAAACTTCAAAAGAGAGTGTGTAAAGTGGAACCTGCCCCGTTGCTGTAAACATTAAAAAATCCGCTCTTGCACGTTGCAGGAATGTATGTCAGGGACATCGCAAGTTGATAAGCTTTGGCTATGGCGGTAAGCATTGTCCACACCAACACTGGCTTACAGACATTTCCTCCACCAAGAAGGCTTATTGGAATGCAAGCTCCACTCAACCAGCCTTGAGGCATCTCTACGAGGAACGCCATCGTCCCCAAGAACATGTTTATGACCCCCCCAAGAAATGCCGGACCGTGGCCTCCCTTCGAAACAAATCGATTCATCAGAAGTCTCAGCTCTATGGTATTAGGATGTAATCCATTTTCCATCACACTGATTGTGGCCCCATCGGTTGGGTCAATTTCCCACCATGCGATAGTAATGATGGTTCCTACTGTCACCATCCTTCCAGGAACAATGACTACCTTCCCGCCCTGGAGAGCAGATGTAATTCTGCTCTTGGCCTCCGGCGATATACCAAGACTGCTAAGGGCATCGAGGTCCGCTGAGGTGAGCAGGTGGGAGGTAATCCCTTGTTGCTGCATAGCCTCCGATATACTTTTCATAGATATACCGGGCTGGATTCCTAACTGTTCTGGTACGATACTTTCCAGGAATGTGTCCATCATACCTCGAACCACGTTGAACGTTAAGGCTGCTTGTCTGGATTGACCTGGAAAGGCTATGACTCGCCGGGTGTTCCTCAAAAGATCCATCGTGATAGTTATTGGGGAAGCTTGATTTTCAGCCCGCAAGCGACTTGACACAATCAGTATGCGAGGGCTATCTTCGTAAGACTTGATAAAAGCACTTGGTGCCATATAATCGGCCGTAAAATCCGATGCCAGATAAAAGAGTTTGCTCAGACACTCTAAACTTACCACCATGCCGTGAATCAGGACATTCTGTCGTTCCCAATCCGGCATGGGTGTACCGGCGGCTACCTGTCGGACTTGCCTGAGCAATTTTTGCCACCTGGCAAAGTCGTTTGCGACACTATCCTCTGAAAGCTGGCCTATCGAAAAAAGCATAGCGTGTTCGTCAAAGTCAGAGAACAGCGGCTCAGTTCCCCTACTTGATCCGACCCTAACGACGCCGCCTGCTTGTCGGGCTTCGTGGCCGATCAAATCAACAATCTCACGAGTGTGTCTCTCAATACGACCGTCCGGGTCAATGATTTCAAACACAAGCCATTCACCTGTGGTCAACCATGTGCCAAACGGGTAGTTTGAGATCAAATCTTGGAACACTTTGCCCTGGACAATGCGGCCTCGCTCAAAGTCGCCAATCCTCAAATAAGGCAGGTAACTGTATTGAACTGCGTAAAAGATGGCCCCGCTTTGTCCTGTTGTGTTGACAATGTGTCCGAACGTGACGGGTTCGCCCACGATTTCCACAGTTCGCAACGTAACCGTGAGTACAATTTGCCGCTCTAACCCCTGGCTGGCAACGTTGAGGGGATGATAATTTTCAACTTCGGCCTTGATCACGATCTTGTGCCGCAGCATGTCGCTGATTTCGGCAATCCGATCTGTGCCATCGCTGGCTACGCTTTCCACAAAGGTCTGGCCGGGGCTGGCCGCCGTAAAGCAGGGATCCAAGTCGGTCCAGCCCAGACCGGGCAAATAAGCTTCCACCCACCAGTGATCAACCGTTTCTGCCAGCAACTGTGGGGCGTTGGCCGGGTCGGCTACCTCGACACCGGGTGGAATGTGGCCGATCACACGGGTTGGCTCGGGAAACATCGAAAGGATCAGTTCCTGCGCCCGTGCGGTTAAAAGCGTGCCATGCCGGTAGCGACTGGGGATCCCGCTGCCGCGCAGCATGGCAATGAGCAAACTGGTCTGATCCAACGAGTTGCCCGCTTCGCTCCACAATGTCCCTCGCGTGCCACGCAACGAGCCTTTGTAAGATTCATAGCCCAACGAGCGCACATAAGCAAACATCTGTTGCCAGTCATTGCCCAGTTCAGCGGCTTTTGCCGTCATATACTCGTCATAGTAGTCAGCATCTACTGTCCACTTGAGCCAGTCACCTGTGGGTTCGCCGCCGATGGCATCTGGAGCCAGGCGGGCAGGCGCAGTGGAGATAGAGATGTCTCGCCCCTGTAACGTGCCCCAGGCGGTTGCGCCCATATCCAGGTCGATAAAGTCCATTATGTTTGTCGGCACGCTTATCTTGAGCGTGGCAGTCACGCGGCCCATAGGCGGGATGTCACCCAGGTTCCAGACATACTGTGATGCTTTATGATCAGGCACAGGCGATGAAGAGACAAAAGTGGCATAGCCAGTCAGGGAATCCACCAATAGCACGTTGCGGATCACATTGGGATCCTTTGAAAAGTCAATTGCCGAAACGGCCTGAAGCGTGTCGGTGATAGTGGCCGAGGGTGGCAATCGCGGAGGGGTAATAACCGGTGGCTGGTTGTTTGTGACTGTAAACGTGATCACGAGCGTGCCGGAGACGGCATCGGCAGCGCGGTAAGCTGACTGCACACGCGAGACAGAGATGGGGTTGGCAAGCGCCGCAGGCTTGCGCTCCACATCCGCTTGCAACGCGCCAATGTCCATCAGCATGCCGACAGGTTGCCCGTCCGGGCCGAGCGCGCCCATATCGGTCAACTGCTCAGCCGGTTCAGGCGACAATGCGTTCTGCAACGCCTGCGTCAGCGGCGAGTTCGCGTCGCCGGGCAATGTGGAAACCAAACTAGCAGCAGCATGCGCACCTGCACCCACTACCATGCCCCACCCCATCGGCGACACCGACGAGAGGGTGAGTGCAATGCTCAAAATAACGGCGATACTCTTATAGAACCACCCGTGTGCTAAAGAACGGATAATCATGATGACCTCCTACAAGATTAGTTTCAAGTGATGCCTTTACCAAATCCATGCCTTGATTTTCCATACAAAAACTGTCTTGGATTCTCCGAAATAGCGACTGGTTTCAGTGGGTCAAAGATTTACCGTCAAGTGCTCTTATGTCGGAAAGTGATTGCAATGAGCCCGATTAGTATCACGACGAATAAAACACTTCCCACCACAGACGCCCCACCCGCTATAAAGCTGAAGACCGAGACTCCGCTTACCATTTGTGCAAAGTGTTCAAGAGAGCTATCTCGGAGTTTAGGCCAGCACGCTGCGACAACAAATACAAGTCCTGATAGCCCTACTGGCAAAACCATCATCAATTCATATATCCTCCATGGGTGCATGCCGGCTGCGACTTGATAGCAATAGACCAGCACTGCTACTGATATTGGAATCCCCATAATCACTCGGCGGAGGTTAGGCGGCATACGGGAGGAGCCCAGAACATAATAGATAACCAGAAGAAAACACGATGCTAGCAAGTATGTCCATTTGCTAATCACCCAGTTGATAAGTACTTCCATCTGACACCTCATGCGAAAGAGTCATAGACCACCGGCAAAGGCGGTGGCTTGAAATACGTTGGCTGCTCAAAGCGGCTGGGAGAGATGTCGAGCGAAATGACGAAGGGCACGATGCCGACGAGCAAGGGCAACACCGACCTCACAAGTGCTATATCACTGCCATTTTCTCGCTTCGGTGATCTAGACACCCTTTGCCCACGCGCACCGCTCCTCAATCATTCCAGCAATTATCCAAAAGATTACCCAGAAAATTATCCAAACAAGTGCTCCAACAATTGCTCCGAGAATTCGCCGTTTCATGCTTTGCCTCCTATGCAACTCTCACAAAAGACAATACTCAACGCCCCGACAAGGATTATGCCGATGGTTACAGCAGCCGTGTCCTTGCTCAATTGCGTGTTATGGCTGGGTGACATGGGTAGAACCTCCAGTGGTGATGGGCGACGAGTGACGGACGCCAAACGACGAATGGCCCTCTCGGCCGGCGCGGGATGGCGAATGGCGAATAGAGCGAACACTTGTCCCCCAAAAGGACAAGCGCAAGTGCAGGTGTGGCAAAGCAACCTTCGGCAGAGCCAGGGCGGCGGAACGACGTCGGCCTCTTGCTTCCCAGTCGCCAGGCAGCAGGACACGCGGACTGAACCCCTGTTCTGAGATATAGCTCAAATGTTCGGGGGGGGGGGGTAAACAACCACACCCCTTTGCCTATGCAAAGCAAGGCAAAATGATTGAGGTATAGTGCCAAATGGTCTCCCCACGTTGCCAAACCTCCAACCTGGCCGGGTTCTTGTTGGGTTGAGCACAAAGCACCCAACCCAATACCCTACGCCCTAAACTTGCTGTGATCAGGTAACAACTGTGACCACGCTTTTTATTGTATCACAACTGAGGTGGACAAAACGCTCCAGTTTGTGGACAAAACGCTCCTCTTTCACGTCTTCATGGCTGTTTGGGCAGAAATGGGGCACGCGCAGAGTCAGCAGGTCGCGGTTTGCGCATCGTCTTGCTCGAAGCGCTCTCGGTACGTCCTGGGGGAAAAGCCAGTCACCTGGCGAAAGACACGGCTAAAATAGCGCGTGTCTTCGAACCCAACCTGCCGGGCTATTTTGCCGACAGCTTCATCCGTGCGGCGCAGCAGGTCTTGGGCTTGCTTGACGCGATAGCGATTCAGGTATTCTATGGGCGAAAGGCCCAGTTCCCGGCCAAAGATCTTGCCAAGATATCCCTCGCTCGTGTCTACTGCCTCAGCAACCTGCTGGCGGGACAGCGGGCAAGCATAGTTCTGCTGCAGATAAGCCACGGCACGCTTGACCAGCGCGCTGGTATGCGGCGGCAGCGTATCGGCGCCAAACAAGGCCTGGTGCAAGGAGGCAATGATCTCAGCGTTGGACAGAACTCCTTTGGTGTGAAACGTGACCCGCGCGTGCCGCTCTATCCGCTCGACATCGCGCAGGCTGAGGAGCTTGCCACTGAGAATCAAGACCGGCACCTGCCGCGTGCGCGCCTCGGCGCGCAGCCGGTCCAGCACCTCAAAGCCGTCCATGCCTGGCATCATCAGGTCCAACAGCACCAGGCCAGGAACTTGAGCGGCCGTAAAGGCCAGCGCTTCCTCCCCACCGCTGGCGGCGCACACGGGGTAGCCAGGCAACCCTCTGCCTATAATGATCTGGTACAGTTGGCGAGCGTCGGGGTCGTCGTCCACGATGAGAATGGGCCTGACTTCGCCTTTGGGCCGGACGGCGTCAATGAACTCGAGCAGCGTCTTGCTGCCGGCCGCCGTAGGGATAAAGCTCGTCAGGCCGGCGGTCAGGGTCGGCTCGCTTCCCTGACCGTACAAGATGAAGGGGGCCTGGCACAGCCGGGGGTGGCGGCGCAGGCGCTGTACCATCGCCCAGTCACCAATGCTGGCGCCGGCCAGGTCCCACGCCAACGCGGCCGGCTGTCCGCCAGCCAGGACAAGCTCCGGGGCGTCGCCAGGCAGCAGCCAGCGCAGATCCACTCCCAGGCTCTGGCAAAGGCTAGCGATCTCGGCCGGCGGCTGCCCAGCCACCGGCGCCAACAGCAACAGAAAGCGCACGTCCGCAGCTTCGGTCCCGGCGGCCACATGGCCATCCAGGCTAGGCAGCGGTAGATAGACGTGGAAGGTACTGCCGCGCCCTACCTGGCTCTCCACAGCTATCGAGCCGCAATGCAGCGCCACCAGTCGCCGGGCGAGCAGCAGTCCCAACCCCAGCCCGCCCGGCCCCTGTGATTCATCCTCCGCCACGGCGTCATGCTCAAAGAGACGCGCCTGCCGCTCGGCTGGGATGCCACAGCCGGTGTCGCTCACCCAAATATGCAGGTGGGGAGGCGCTACCAAAGCTCCCAGCACGATCTCGCCGCTGGTGGTGAACCTGGCCGCATTGTCCAGCAGGTTGAGCAGCACCTGGCGCAGCCGGGCCGGGTCGGCCTGGATCATTGGCAGGCGGACGGGCACGTCGAGACGCCATCTCACGTTACGCCCGGCCGGGGCAGCGTCCACTGCACTGCGAAGCACTTCCTGAAGCAGCGGCTGCAAGTCGACCAGCTCTGGCCGCAATTCCAGTCCGCCATTTCCTAATGGCGCATCAGCCTCGACCTGCGACAAATCGATCAGGTTGTCGACCACCCGGCGCTGCTGCTCGGCGCAGCGCCAGATGTGCCGGATTTGCTCTAACGACAGCGTGTGCGAAGCAGACGAATCCAGCGCCGGACGGGTGCAATCGAGAAGTGATATGTTTTTGAGCGCGCTGCTGAGTAACCCACGCAGCGCGTCGTACAGGCTGCCCTGCCGCGGCCCCATCTCGAACAGGACAAAGCCGATCTGCTCCCAACCGAAATAGAGCGGCTCGACGACCAGGCTGGCTGGCTTGGGACGATCCGCATCCAGGGGTTGCAGGCCCCCCGGTATCAATTGACGGGAGGGGAAGCGTTGCCCCCTGGACTCGATCTCGGCTTGCCGGGCAGGGGTGTGCTCCGCGTCCTCGTAAGCCAAAACCAGCCGCGCCCATTGGCCCGGCCCGCTTGCTTCTCCCGCCGTGCCTATCTCGTGAGGGGAAGCATCATCCGGCTCATACAGGGCCAGGTAGCAAGCGGGGATGTCCAGGCGGGGCAATTCCCTGGCCAGTAGATTGGCCAACTCCTCCACGTCGAACGAGGTGATCAGCGCCTGGCCGATTTCGTACAGCGTTTGGGTGCGCCGCTCAGACTGCGCCGGTGGGTCCCTTCGCAAGCACGACTCGCCGTCTGCCGCTGCTTGTGTCTCAGCCGGGAGCAAACCGCCGCACGAGCGGCGCGCGGGCGGCTCGGCGGGCACGGTCACATGCTGGGGCATGCGGCCGCCGGCCAGGTCAGCCAGCAGCAATTCGACGGCCTGCCGGCCCTGATCGTACACTGTCGTCAAGGGCAGTCCTGCCGTGACGCTGACCACCGGCAGAGGAAGGTAACTTTTGCAAAAGGCTTGCACGTCCTGGCCGTAGCGACCCAAGCCATTTGACGAGATGATGAGGCCGTTTACCTGCACGCCATCTCTTGATGGCGCAGGGTCGATCAAGTCGTAGAGGGCGTTGGCCTGGGCCTCAAAACCGTGTGTGCTGCACAACGCCCCGCCTACGAAGCACAGCAGATTGGCGCCGTGTTCTCGCGCGGCGTCGCTTGCGCCCAACCAAGTGGCCCGGGAGTCGGGCGGGGAAAGCATGTCTATCAGCAGGCCGATAACCGGCCGGCGGTGAGTTGGCTCGCTCACGCTTATCTCCTCGGCAGGGAGGCAGTAGCCTCGACCTCAATCCCGGCTGTATTGTACACGATACCACAGAAATGGCAACCCTGTCCATTAGCGTCACGGATGTCAAGCCTTGCACGTCCCCGGTCGGCCTTACCACCCAGCTTTGCCCACCCCACTCAATACCGCGTGCATCCCGGCCGCCATGGTTTGAAGACAGGCAGAACGCACCGGACACAATCACCACGGCACGCCCGCCCACGATTGTTACTTTCATCACGCCACTCCTCTCCCTCTACCCAATCTCTCCGCCGCCCGCTCCAGATCCTCCTCGCCCGGCCTGGAATAGCGCATCGTCGTGTCCAGCCGGCTGTGACCCAAAAACGTGGCAGCCGTCACAATGTCCACCTCCGGGTC
>JAFGFO010000266.1 GCA_016931085.1 Thermoflexales bacterium | reverse complement strand
TGCGAGAATCGAACTCGCTCCAGGCGGGTTTAGAGGCCGCCACTCATCCAACGAGTATACGGCGCAAACCTGGTTACATCCTAGCTCACTCGCATTCGGCCCAATGACCGAGCCAGCTCGAGTGATTGCATGGTGTTATTGTATCCGCTTTGTATAAGATTTGCATTAGAAAACGTTGTCTCCGCCTGGTCTGTGCTTGCCCGCCTTGGGCTTCGTTTCTCGCTGTGCACGGATGCGTTCAAGCAAAGCCGAGGCGGGCTCGTCGTTTGGATCCTGGGGCACCAGCTCGCCGCGAAAGGCGCGGGCGAGGATGGCCTGGTCTACCTTCTCAACCCGGTGCCGGGCTGCCTCGACGGCCGCTTCGATGGCGTCGGCCTGGGCAAAAAGCGCCTTGATGCGGGCGACGATGCGGCGCTGCTCAGCGAGGGGGGGAAAAGGGATTTTTAGTTGACGTAATGTGCCAAGGTTAATGTTTTTTTGCGCCGTAGCCGGAGCATACCGCTCTAGGTCATGCTTGGCCGTGCGGATGAAAAACTCTACAAATCGTACATCGCACATCTCTTCATTAGCAATAAAACCAACCACGCTATCCGGGAAACAAGCATCGAAATCGAGGATTGCAGTGTCGGCAATGTTAGCTGCAATTGTGATACACAATGTCCCTTTAGGCCAAAGGCGGCTTTGCTTCAACCCAGCTTCGCTATAGGTCTGCGAGTAAGTCGTAATTGTGCCACTAGCACGTGCAATGTCTCCTGTTTGAATAAATGGATATGGCCCGCCATATAACGATTTTTCATCGCGAGGCCGATGTTTGGATTTACCTCGCGCTAACTCTCCAATTTGAGGTAACAGTGCCCATGTCCATCCTTTCGGCAATCCCTCATCCATTTGTGGCCGTTCGTCCGCAGCCAGCTCGCCCCGGAAGGCGGCTGCCAGCACCGCCTGGCGGAACTGCTTGAGCAGGGGAGGAACGCCGTCCAGCGCCTCACGTGCCATGTGGGATTGCTCAAAGAGAGCCTCGATTTTGGCGACGATGCGCTGCTGTTCGGGGAGGGGAGGGATGGGAACTGAGGTTGCAACTACAAAGTCCCTGGGTACACGAAGTTGCCCCGCTGTACCCGTCATTGCCCTGGCTGCCTCATTACGAAAAGACTGCTGTCGCACAAGGTGGTAAATCCACTTTGCTATAATCGCTTTGGTGGGGCGCAGCACGTGAAATTCTGTTGAACCAAGACCAATGCCATTCACAAGACCAGTGGCAATCGCCGCTTTGCCATTTTCCATACATGGCGTAATGCGGGCGAAGATAACATCGCCTTCGGAAAAGCGCTTGTATCCTTTCCATACCTCTTCAATAGGTCTTGTCTCAGCTGCTACGATCGCGCCATCTACCTCATCAACAGCAGCCATCGGCACAAAACTGACAGGGATTTCTTTCGTGAATTGTCTAGGCCATTCCATGCTGGGATTGACTTCACAAACTTCACCAATCGTTGTCCACACCCACCCGTCAGGCAAATCATCAGCCGCCAGTGGTCGTTGGCCATTCGTCATTTGTCGGCGGTCGGCGGTCGTTCGTTGCTTGGCTGCCATTCTTCCACTCTTACTCATTACTCATTACTCATTACTCATTATTCCCCAACATCCCCGCCAACTCATTCAGCGCATCCAGCGCCGTCTCGAGCCTCGTCATCGCCTCGCCTACCAAATCCACCGGGTCGGGCAAATCATCAGAGCTTTCCAGACTCTCGTCCTTCAACCAGAATATATCCAGGTTGTCGTCGCCATCGGCAATGTCTTGCCGGCTAAAACGGCGAAATCGTTCGCTCTCCTGCCGCTCACCCGGCCGCGGGGTGTGGCGCGAGCCGTAGCTGGCGACAAAATCGGCAAAGTACTCGACGCTCAGCGAATGGCCCTTGGTCACCTTGTCCACGTTGGTGCGCAGGTCATAGACCCACACGTCTTGGGTGGGCACCCCCTTGCGGAAAAAGACGACGTTGGCCTTGACGCCGGTGGAATAGGGAGTGAACGTGCCCACCGGCAGGCGCAGGATGGTGTGGAGTTGGCAATCTTGCATCAGCAGCTTGCGCACGTCGCGCCCGGCGTGCTCTTCAAAAAGGACGTTATCGGGCAATACAATCGCCGCCCGACCGCCTGGCTTGAGGATCGTCATCACGTGCAGGATAAAGTTGAGCTGCTTGTTCGAGGTGACCACGGTGAAATCCTCGCGGCTCGGCACCTCGCCCGCCCCCTTGACGCCAAAGGGCGGATTGGTCAGGATGACGTTGTAGCGTTGGCCGGGATCTCCTTCGGCAATCGAATCGCCATAGTGGATGTCGCCCTCGATCTCGTGCAGGTAAAGGTTCATCAGCGCCAGGCGGCGCGTCTCCAGCACCAGCTCACCACCAGAATAGACGCCGCGCCGCAGCCGGCGCTGGTCTTCACGCGAGAGCCGCCCGCCTGTGGCCTGGACTACCCACTCGGCCGCGCCGATGAGAAAGCCGCCTGTCCCGCAGGCCGGGTCGTGGATGGTAAAATCGGCTGCCTCGCGGATATCAGGCTGCACGCATCGCACGATCGCACGGATCAGGGGACGCGGGGTAAAGTACTGCCCGGCCCCCTTTTGCTCGGCGGCGTACTTTTGCAACAATCCCTCGTAGGCCTCGCCCTTCAAATCCACGTCGAGCGCGGCCCACTCGGTTTCGTCGATCAGGCTGATCAGTTTTTTCAGGTTGACCGGCTCGCGGAAGCGGGAAAGCGCCCCGGCAAAAATGTCGCCCAAGAGGCCCTGTTGCCTGCCCAGCTCGCGCAGTGTGGCGATATAGTGATCGAGCAAATCCACACCAGCGCGTTCCCGCAAACCTGCCCAACCGTAATCGTCAGGTATGGCAAGTTCCTTCTCCTCGGCCAGCTTGAGGAAAAGCAGATAGGTCAACTGCTCAATATAGTCGCCATAATTGATGCCGTCGTGGCGGAGGGTATTGCAAAAGCCCCACAGTTTTTGAACAACGTCCATGATGCCTCGTAATGAGTAATGAGTAATGGGCGGTTATGAGATGGGTAGTGGAATGTTTTGAAATAAGGTGTGCAAGAGTTCCGCTCCTGCGCTGTCGTCTTGTGCATCAGCTTGGGTAGTAATCCGATAGACAGGTGATTCTTCGCGAAGGTTGGATTGTCGCTGTTGAGGGACCATGGTTATCAGCAATCGGATGATTTCTGTAAGCAGGTCCAGGCGATGTGTAACGACAGCCTCGCCAAGAATGTAGCGGCCTTTGAAATACCAGTCACGGCTTTCGCGAGCGGAACCTAGCGCATACTCGTAAAAGCGCGCCTTGTCTTTACTGCTCTTGCGCGAATATCCTTCTGCAAGATTCGCGCTGATGCTTCCCAATGCACGGTATAACTGATCGGATAATCCTCGCGTACGCTGGTCTTGCACCAATTTGCACACATCGTGCCACCCCACATCTCCCACGAAAAGCGCCAGCCGGTAAGCCTTTATCTTCCAAAGCGAATCTCCCCTGAACGCCTCTGGTGCACTGGCCTCCCATTCCTCATAGTTCATTCTTCATCCCCCTTACTCTTTACTCCTTACTTTTTACTCATTACTTTTTACTCATTACTCTTCATGTCGCCATTGCTTCGTTGATTTGTGCCAGGATCCCTTCCAGATGACCGGCAAAGTCACGGTTCACGCGTTCCCAGGTCGCCCCGGCGCGGCTAAAGGTGAGCAGGCCAAAATCCTCCCGGTCAATCGCCAGGTTTTCGACCAGGTGATTGCGGATCAGCTCGAGCCACTTTTCTTGCTCCAATGTCCAGACCTTGCCGGCGCACACCCTGGCCACGGCCCGCCTGACCCGCTCCTCGGCCGACAAAAGCGGCTCGCCCTTGGCCGCGTGCTTGACGATCGAGATAATGTCGGCCAGCTCGTGCTGGTAAGCGCGGCGCAGGCGATCCTCGGTAAAACTTTCAGGGCGGGCGGCCAGCTTGTGGCGCAGCTCTTGCAGCGCGTCTGTGCGCCAATCGACAGGGCGGTCCAACAAGATGCGGATGGCCTCGACGTGGTCGGGGTTCTCGCGAACAAAGGCCTCGAAAGCCGCCAAATAGTCAGCCGGGCGCACCGATTTGCCGTCGGCCATGCGGATGAGATAGCCGGAAACAACCGTGTCCTGGGCCGAATCGGCGATGACGAAAAAGCGCCTGGCGCGGGGATAATCGTGCAGCAACTGCTGAAAATCAGGATCGCGCAAGAGCTGCATGGTCCGTGCCCAGTCCTCGTCAATCGCCTGGGGCAAGGCGCGGGCAAAAGCGGCGATGTCGCGGTCGGGGATAAAGCGCTTGAACATCTCGCGGCCTTCTCCCGATACGTCTTTGGCAATGCGCTGCAGTCGCCGCACCAGCACGCGGACGTTATAGTCACGATCCTGATTGTCATAGATAGCCTGGATGAGCTCGGCGATCTTGCGCGTTGGCTTGTCGGGTGGGTCGGTTGTAAAGCCACTGGCCTTGGCAAAATATTCCAACACGCCTACCGCGTCAAAGACGGTAAAGTGGGTCTTGTCGATCTCGTCGCAGCGGCGCGTGCCCCGCCCCATCATTTGCTCGAACAAGATGCGCGATTGGATGGGGCGCAGGAAAACGATACACTCCAGGGCCGGGATGTCTACGCCGGTCGAGAGCAAATCTACAGTCACCACCACGCCTGGCTCGGGCCGGTTGCGAAATTCACGGATGCGCTGCAAGGGGCGATCCACCGAGGGGCTGCCGGTAATTTTGCAAACGAAGGCATCGCCGCGATCGAACTCGTCCCGCAGCAGAGCGACCAATCGGTCGGCGTGAGAGACGTGGGGCAGGTCGTTGTGGGCAAAGATGAGCGTCTTGGGAAAATGCTTGCGCTCCTGCTCTTGTTGGCGCAGGTGGTGGGCAATTTCTTGGACGATCTTGCGATCGCGGTCGGGTGCGGCCCATTCCGTATCCAATGTTGCAGCCGGCAGCTCGCGCTCGTCTTCCAGCATCTCAAAGCGCAATTGGCCGGTCTCCCGGTCCTGCAAGCTCACTTCCTCGCCAGGGTGCAGGAACGCCCCTTTGGCGGCAATCTCTGAGCTGACGACGATGGGGTCGTAATCCACCAGGTACCCTTCGCTCACGGCCCGGTCGTATTCATAGCGGTATGCGATGTCGCCAAAGTAAGAGACGGTGTGGACAGCCGGTGTGGCCGTCAGGCCAACCTGGATGGCGTCGAAGTGCTTGAGTGCCTGGCGCCACTTGCCCATTTCAGAAGCCGTGTATCCTCGGTGGCACTCGTCAGCTACGATGACGTCAAAGGCGTGGATGGGGATGTTGAGCACCGGCGCGTCCGATTCATCATCCGATTCACCGGCCTGGCTGCTTGCCCAGCCAACACCCTCGGGTAAGCCAAAAAGATTGATCTGCATACGCTGGATCGTGCACACGTAAACAAACGCCTGGCCCAAGTCAGGATTGGTGAGGTAGGAGGTGGGGAGGACTCGAGGGTCAAAGCGTTGGTCTTCGAGATCACCTGGATGGAAGCGCTGGCTGTAGACCTCGTAAATCCTGTCGAACTTGAGCCCTGGTTCAGGCTCGAAGCGAGAAAAGGCAACGACGGCTTGAGCGGCCAACGCCCGGCGGTCAACCAGGAAAAGGATGCGGCGGGCGTAACCCGACTTGAGCAGGCGATACAGCAGTGCAATGGCCGTCAAGGTCTTGCCGGTGCCGGTGGCCATGGCTACCAGCATCCGCCGGCGGTTGGCCAACAAGGCGGACTCGACGCTCTCGATGGCTGCGCGCTGGTAGGGGCGCAGCGTGGGATATTCCACCGGCTGCGTGCGCAGCCAGTCGCGGGCGGGATCCATGTCGCGGGTCAGCATATCGCGCAAGGCACCTGGCGTGTGGAACTTGGCCACCTCGCGCGAACGGCTGCGCGGCTCGCGTAGGTCTTGGAACCAGATGGTCTCGCCATTGGTGGAATAGACAAAGGGAACGCGGAATCCGTCAAAATCAAATGGGCTATCGGCGATGCCCTGGGCGTAGCGTTGGGCTTGCTTGAGCACGTTTTGCGGGCCGACCCCCAACTTTTTAGCTTCTACGATGGCCAGCGGCTCGTCGTTGTGAAAGAGGGCATAGTCGGCCGGGCCGTTGGCCGTGGGGTACTCTTCAAAGGCAACCAGGTCACGCGAGGTATAGGCGTCATAGGGGATAATAGGGGTCCAACCTACCTCGGTGAGAGCCTTGTCGATCAACGATTTGCGGGTAGCGCGCTCCGAAAGCGGCACGGCACATCCTCCGATTCGTCATCCATTGTCCAGACAGTGTCTGGACAATTTGCTGCCTCTGCGCGCTTGGGTTGAACACGAGCGCGACATGTTGATTATACAACCACTTGGGCTATTTGAGAAAATGAGATTTTGCTTTCACAACCTCCAATTCGCCACCGGCGAAGCCTGCCGGTGCCCGGCCTCAACGTCGGCCTGGGCCAGCGCCAGGTACTTTTTGACCATTTTCATCGTAGCATGCCCCAGGATGGTCTGGAGCGTGAACACGTTGCCGCCATTGCGCAAAAAGTTGATGGAGAAGGTATCCCGAACAACAACGACAGGTTGAACGAGAATGTTGCTTATAGCCGCTTGACTCAAGTGCGGTCCTGATTTGGCGCTCGATCACCTTCCCAGCATCCACGATCAGGCAGCCAACGGCAATCAAAGGGATGTCCTTCGGAAAGCGCTTGTGCCACAGGTTGAAGAAAAGCTGCAATAACCCGGATGGCTTCACTCAGGCTTGCGGGGGCTTCGCTTGCTTGCAAACGACGCGTGAACGCCACCCATTGGGTCTGCTTATCACGATTGCTGGCAAATGACTCGC
>JAFGFO010000265.1 GCA_016931085.1 Thermoflexales bacterium | reverse complement strand
TAACGGGAGGCGCTACCGCCGCCGCCCGCCGGCGGAGGTGCTGGACGAGCTGGAGACGATCCCGCAAAAGATGCTGTTCTTCGTGGACGATAACATCATCGGCTACGGCCATGATTCGCGGGAGCAGGCGTTGGCGATTTTTCGCGGCATGGTCGAGCGCAAGCTGGACAAGTTGTGGTTTTGCCAGGCCTCGCTCAACTTTGCCGACGACGAGGAGGTGCTGCGCTGGGCGGGGCGCGCGGGGTGCAAGATGGTCTTTCTGGGGCTGGAGGCGGAGGAGGTGGACGCCCTGGCCGAGGTCAACAAGCGGCTCAACCTTCAGCGCGGTGTGGAGAATTACGAGCAGGCCTTTCGTCGCATCCATCGCGCGGGGATAGCCGTCCTGGGTGCGTTCATCTTTGGGATGGATGGTGACACGCCGGACAAGCTGCGTCGCCGCGCCGACTACATGGTCGACAGCGGGGTGGACGTGATGCAGAGGACCTTTCTGACGCCGCTGCCGGGAACGCGGCTGTTCGAGCGGCTGCGGGGCGAAGGCCGGCTGCTCTACACGGATTTTCCCCGCGACTGGGAGCACTATGACATGGGCGAGGCGACTCACCGGCCGCGAGGCTTGACGCCGGAAGCGCTCACGCAGGCGATGGAGGAATCTGGTCGGCAGATGTACGCCTGGCCGGTGCTGCTGCGCAAGGCGTTGCACACGCTGTGGGAGACGCGCAACCCCACGGCGGCCATGTTCGCCTGGCAGTCAAACATCAACTATCGCAACGTCTCCGGCGTCGGCTAGCGATGCACATAGATCTCTAACATGCAACGCAAGTTATCTAAAATCGAAAAAATCATCTGGACTGCAAGCCCGATACCTCCGTTGAATTATTGTTTAGCCGCTCGCATATCAGGCACGGTGAGCAAAGAGGCGCTTCTTGATGCTTTGCAGTATTTGCGTCAGCGTTTCCCGTCCGCATTTGTGCGCGTCCTGGTAGATGGAGATGGCCAAGCTTGGGAGGAGAGCGAAGGCGTGCCGGATGCACCCCTGCGGGTGCGAGACGGCTGTGAAGATATGGACTGGCAGCACGTGATTGAAGAGGAGTTGGGGGAACCGTTTGACCTATTCACTGGCCCGGCTTTCCGCCTGACACTTGTCCGTGGAATAGGTTTCAGCGATTTGGTGCTGACTGTTCATCACGGTCTTGCGGATGGGGTGTCGGGAGTCTATCTGCTTTACAACCTGCTTGGCAGCTTGGGTGACTCTCACCGTCCCATCGAGTCTCCCATTCTTTCTCCCGATCTCTTTGACAATATCCCACGCTGGGTGCGGGCTCATCCGCGGGTGCGTGCTCAGGATCTGTTGTTGCGAGCCGTTGCGCCCTTTCTTCGCGTGTCAAGCAGTTTGCATCGAGACAAACACCAAGCCGCCGCCCCTCCAGAAATCCCGCCACCCTGGAAACGATTCCGCGTGTTAACTGCTGCTCTGACCCCAGCCCAGACAGCCAAGTTGGTCGCAGAATGCAAAAGGAGAGACCTGAGTGTTCACGCCGCCGTATGCGCTGCTTGGCTGAAAGCCAGTGCATTGCAGGGAATCGGAGGAAAGAAGCAGGTTCGCAAAATTTCCAGCCCGATCAATCTGCGCCAGCGGCTATCGGTTCCGGTGGGTGAGGCCTTTGGGCCCTATATGTCCAATATTATCAACAAGGCAAATTGTGCGCCGGAACGGGATTTTTGGGAGGTAGCTCGCCAACTGATGCGTGGACTAACGCGCGAAGCGGCCGGTGAACGTCCCTTCATGTGGATCTTGATGATGGAGGCCAGCACCCTCAACCTTCCAGAGGCAGACCTGGCCTGGGTAACGAGTGAATTCAGCCGGAAGCCGATCGACTATGACTTTTCGATTAGCAACTTGGGCCGGCTAAACTGGCCTTCTCAGTTTGGCACGCTTGAAGTGCAAGCCGTGTATGGCCCGGCTGTCAATACGTCTGAGCAAGAAAAGACTGTTGGCATAATCACTTTTGCCGGGCAGATGACATTCACATTTACCTTTCGCGATTTTGTCATAGATGCAGACATGGCCGAGCAGCTATTGGCACTAGCCTTACGACAATTGTTCCTGGCAACCGACCAACCATGTTAGGGTTCGTAAAAATACAACTTCCCGCAATTTAGGCCAATGGCACTCGCCTGGGCTCACTTGGTCCCATAGATGATGTAGACCAGCGCGGCGAGGAAGAACGCCGCGCCGACGATAAAGGCCGGGTGCAGGAAGGATAGCCCCAAGAACACGGCGCCCAGCACGACCGGGCCATAGATCAACTTGGTGGATACCCAGTTGCCATAGTCTGTGTCTGTCAATTTTCGATTCATACGTGCCCTCCTAAACACCTGCTATCACGATACAGTGGGTCTCGTTGATGCGTCCGGCTTTCGTCCCGTCTTCAGCCGTGAGATAAGCGGCTTCCAGGTCGGACGGGGCGTAGTGCGCGAGCAGCTTGAAGTCGCGCTCGGCCAGGAAACTCTCGATCGCTCCATCCTCGATGCCGAACATCCATCTCTCACCGGCTTTGGCTACCATGTCATAGCTCCCCTTTTCACCGTAGAGCGTGTTCTCGCGCCGCAGCACCGAGGCGCGGACATAGTCAAAGACGACGAGGCTGCCCTCGGCGGCGCTGCTGCGAATGAAGGCCAGCGTGCCGTCCACGGCTTCCGGCTCAAGGTACATCGTCACGCCCTCCCACAGAAAGAGCGTCTGTTGCCCATCCCGATACCCCGCCGCTGTCAGCACGTCGGCCAGGCGCTGCTTGTTAAAGTCGATGGGCGCGAAGACAAGGGCGTTGGGCAGCGCGACCTTCTTGCGCTCGATTAGCTCGCGCTTGTAGCGCTGCGTGGCGTGGATGTCCAGGTCGAATATCGTCGTGCCTTTGTTCCGGTCCTGAAAGCGCAGCGCCCGCGTGTCCATGCCGGAGCCGAGCAGGACGATCTGGGGAAAGCCGCGCTCCAACGCATCTACAAAGGCATGGTCGAGCAGTCCCGTCCTGGCCAGGACGTAGTTGTGTATGCCGGGTGCAAACATCGTGCGCATGCACCATTGGCGTAGGAAAGGGACGTTGTATCTCCGGACGTGCAAAATCTTGCTTCTGTATGGTTCCAGTATAGCCGACAACTGCGTTCAACTATCAAAATAGCAGCAATTCCAAGTCTAAAACCGCAATAGAGCAAAACTTGCTATGCCAAGCCGCCAGGCTGGATTTTTATGCGCTAATGAGGATTCGAAGCGAATCCCATCGCGAATTTCCACTCATTTTATGCCTGTTCGTGCAGATTCGGGTAGATTCGTTGTTCTACGACTCCAGGCGTTGTGGGCGCGAGCGAATATCACGTCCTCCCCATCATCGAAATCGATCTTCCAGTCGGGCTGCGCATGTAAGCGACTGAGCAGTTCGCCGTCACTGTGACGGTCCAGCACCACAAACTGAACGCTATACGTGTCGAACACCTCTAGCCAATTCCCGGCCATGCCGGTTTTTTGTGCGCCAGAATAATCCTGTAGCATGGGCTTTCTCCTCAATTCGTTGATTCAGGACAAGCGCTCGTTGCCCTGAATGTCCGGCATTTGCCAAGGCTTTCATTCGTAATACGCAACGGATGCGGCTTTCCTGTACACACGCTTCCGATAGGTGTGCTTGCGGTAGCCGAGCATAATGGCACCGTAGATGGTGTACGCCTGTGGAACGTTCAGGTGTTTCGCCAAGACCTTGGGGGCGGATTGGGCGTATCCGTTGATACAGCTTCCCAGCCCCAGCGTCTCGGCGTACAGCATCAAATAGTGCTGCGCGCCCAGGGCGTGATCTCGGCCGGACGGATCCATCGTGATGCCGGTGAAGAAGATCAAGCAGGGAGCGTTGTGAAAGATATAATCGTCGCCATTGTCCAGGTGATGCAGCGCGACCTCGAAATCGGCTCGGAGGTGGCGCATGTGCTGCTGGTCGGCTGGGGAGAGAAACAAGGCAGCCGGTTTGCTGGCGGCGAGTTTCACCAGCCTCAGCACAGAGCGGGCATGCCCCCTCAGCGCCTCGCGCAGCTCGGCGACCTTGGCCGCGTCGGTGACCACGATGAAGGTGCGCTCCTGGCAGTTGATCGACGTGGGCGCCATGCGGGCCACGTCGATCAGCTTCTCGATCACGGACTTGTCGACCGGTCGATCTTGGAATTCGCGGCAGCTTCGCTTGGTCAGCAGGAACGTTTCCATGTCGAGCGGCGAGATGGCGGGGGCGCGCAGGGGCGCGAATTCATCGCCGGGCGCGCCTGGCATGGAGAGCGCGTTCCGCGGGCAGATGGCGATGCAGTGCCCGCAGGCGTGGCAGTAGGCCGCGCGGTCGATCGTGGGCTGGCCATTCCCGTTGCGGACGATGATGTCCAGGCCGCATACCTCGGTGCACAGGCCGCAGCCGGTGCATTTTTCTGTATCCAGGATAGGGTACATTTTTCACCTGTTTCTTTGCTAAACTGAATCAACGTCATCAGTATAGCAGACAGATGGGGGATATGTCATCCCCCAATGGGGGATTGGGGTGGGGGATTTAGAGAAGGCCGAGCGTCTTGGCCCGCTCGACCGCCTCGTAGCGGCTGCGGGCACCGAGCTTGCCGTAGATATGCTTGAGGTGCGAGCGGACGGTGCTCACCGCGACGACGAGCTCTTCCGCGATCTCGGGGGCAGACAGATCTGTGACCAGCAGGCGCAGGATTTCAAGCTCGCGCTCGCTGAGAGTCTCGACGAGTGTTGGAGCATGCGGGGGTGGGGGAGAGCCTCCGAACGCCGCGAGCACTTTGTCCACAAACGCGGGGGCGACGTGTTTGGCTTTCACAACCAGGCCGGTCACCGCCGGGCCTTCGTCGAGGAAAGCGCGGACGTAATCCTCCGGCGCGGCCAAGCACAGGGCTTGCTCCAGGTATTCCAGCGCTTTGACCTTGTTGCCCAAGCTGTGTTCCGCCAGGGCTTGTTGGATATGGATCGTGAGGAGGTGGCGGCGCCGTCCATCCTCTCGTGCAGCGCGTTCGAGCTTTGCCAGCAGGGTTTGGGCTTCTCTTGCCCTGTCCAATGCCAGGAGCACACGGACATAGTTTGTGTATTCATACTTGCGCGTCTGATCGATGAAATCCGCGAGAGGGAGGTCAATACTCTCGACCCACTGCTGGGCG
This sequence comes from Thermoflexales bacterium, assembly GCA_016931085.1. The sequence continues at coordinate 11,105 of JAFGFO010000265.1, read as the reverse complement.
GCCCGGACATCCCCTTGCCTCAATAGCAGATTAGCCTCGATGGAGGCTGCCGCATTGTGCCACTCGAGCTCGCCGGCCTGGACAGAGAGGGTCTGATCTGCTCGGATTGTCGCCAGGGCCTCTTGTCCATGCCCCATCGCCGCCTGGACTCGAGCCAGCGTTTCCAGGCCATACAGGATCACCAGCGTCGTCGCCGACTGCCGGCCAAGCTCCAAGCCCTTTTGAAGATAGCGGCAGGCTTCTTCGAGCTCGTTTAGCTCGTAGGCCAGCTCGCCCAACACGACGTAGAGGAGGCCGGCCGCCGGGAGTGGATTGCCGCGCGTGTCTGTGTACTGTTCGACCCCGCGTTGGCAGAGCGCCAAGGCCTCGCGCCGCCGGCCCTGGTAGTTGGTCGATAGGGCCAGATGGCTCAGCGCAACGGCGGCCATGATCTGGTGACCGTGCCTCTGGCCCAAGTCATAAGCCTCCCGGAAGGTCTCGTCAGCTCCCGCCACGTTGCCCACGGCGTCTTGCGCATCGCCGAGTATAAAAAGCAGCCCGGTGCGAGATAGGGGATCGGCGTCCCCTATCAACTCCAACGCCTGGGGGGCCATTTGAAGGACGTCCTTGGCGTCGGATATCGCGCAACGCAGGCTGAGCACACGGCCGCGATCCACCGCTGCGGCGTCGTCCTCCAGGTTGGCTTCGGCTGATTGAATGTAGGATGTTGCCATCTCCGACTGGCCGGTCATGAGGAGACTCCAGGCCTTGAAGGAAGCGAGCCAGCCATTGGTGCACACGACCTCGTCCGGCAGCGCATCCAGCCAGCCCAACAAGGTAACGAGTGCGCCTTCGGACAGCGCACGGCTGCCGGCCAGGATGACGACCCGCACGGCCTCATCCGTGTCGCCTGTTGCCGCGGCGTGCGCCAGGCTGTATTTGACGGCTTCCGGCAGCAAGTCGTGCGCTTCAAACCAGCGCGCGGCCCGCAGGTTCAGGGTCGCGGCTTGCTCCGGCTTCAGCCCGGTGCGCAAAAAGTCGGCAAAGAGGCGATGGTAGCGATACCATTCGCGCCGATCGTCGAGGGGGACGAGAAACAAGTTCTGGCGTTCCAGGTGTTCCAGTATGGCCTGCGAAGCGGCGGGCGCGAGACGCGGCGACTGAGTTGTCCGCCGGTCTGTGGATTCGCCGGCCTTTCTCACGGCGTCACACAGGGGCGCACAAAAGCGGTCCAGGATGGACGTTTGATGCAGGAAATCGCGTATCTCCTCTGGCTGTTGCGCGAGCACCTCCTCAGCCAGGTAATCGATCACGTGACGGCTGCTGCCGCTGAAAGCCTCGATGAAGCCGGCGATGTCTTTTTTGCCCCGCATGGACAGGGCCGCCAGTTGCAGGCCGGCGATCCAGCCCTCGGTGCGTGCTTCGAGAGCCGTGATATCTTCAGCCTCAAGTGGCAGTCCCAACGCTCGATCGAGAAACGTCGCGGCTTCCTCCTCCGTGAAGCGCAGGTCATCCGCACGGATTTCCGTCATCTGCCCGCGCGCGCGCAGGCGGGGCAGCGGCAGCGGCGGATCGGTGCGCGTGGCAATGACCACGTGCATCCGCGGCGGCTGGTGATCCAGCAGGAACGCCAGGGCGTCGTGAATGAGGCTGGTGTGAATGAGCTGGTAATCGTCCAGCACGAGCACGAAAGGCGTGGGGATGGTTGCCATATCGTTGGCGAGCGTCGTCGCCAGTGACTCGGCGGGGGGCATTTGCGGCGAGCTGAGCAGGCTGAGTGTGACCTCCCCCATGCTGGCGTCGATCTGCCGCAGCGCGGCAACGAGGTAGGCGAAAAAGCGCGCCGGGTCGTTGTCTCCCTCGTCCAGGGAAAGCCAGGCGAAGCAGGGAGTAGGAAGTAAGGAGTATGAAGTAGGGGGCGCTTTCCCCGCGAGTTCATATCCCTGCCTTACTCCATACTCCCTACTACTTACTTCCAAGTATATCCATTCGCCGAGCAGCGTCGTCTTGCCAAAGCCGGCCGGGGCGGCCAGGAGGGTCAGCCGGTGTCCCAGGCGCAGCCCCTCGTCCAGCCGCTCGATCAAATGCGGGCGCTCTACCAGCTTGGGACGCGGCGGCGGGATGTAGAGCTTGGTGGTCAGCAATGGCGTCGTCATGGCACCCCCACCCCTAGCCGCCCGCGCCCATGGAGCCTGCGATCTTGGACGAATCAACTGCAATCCTGATCCCCGGCATCATCAGTTGTTGAAAGATCTCGCCCATCCGCTCCGGCGTTTCAGGCATCTTGTTATCCAACCACCATTTGAGTAACACCAATAACGTTCCCGCCATGGCGCAGGCGAGAACAGGCAGCGAAATCGAAGGGGGTGGCCGTGCGGACAAGAGCAGCGCCAAACGCTCTTCGATCTTGCGGCTCAGCGTAGCGTGCCCACCCTTTATCAGCAGATCAAAGCCCGTCCCCCACATCAGCGTTCGATAGATCCCAACATGCCCACGGGCATGTTGGAACAGCTTGGACGTATCGAAGCACAATTGGCCATGCTCGTCTAAGACAATCTGCTGGACGAGCCTATCCAGTTGGTGCTCGAAACCACTCACCAAGAGATCGTCCTTGTTCTGATAATGAGCGTAGAAAGTGGAGCGTCCGACATTCGCGTGCTGGACGATGTCCTGGATGGTGATTTGGTCGTAATTTTTGTGTTCGGTTAGCTCGAGTAACGCGTGAATCAGCGTCTCTTGCGTGCGCACAACGCGGCGATCTGGCTTCTCGTCTGCCATACAACATCCTCGCTTCTGGACACTTGCCCGGTTTTGTCTATTAAGGGACATTATAGCCCAAGTGTAGATTGACCACAAGCTGGCTTATGGTTAGAATAGAAACGATGTGGGTCAAAGGCTCTCACAAGGCCATTTATCACGGGCCATCGGAATGGCCAGGCAATCCCGGAGCTATTAAGAACTAGCTCACGGGATTGCACGAAATCGAGGATTCGCACGCATAGAATGTCTCGAAATCAACCGGGTACCGCGAATAGCCTTTATCACTTGCCCTTGCTGGTGGCAAACACTTGAAGGAGTGAAAAAATGATTTCTGCGTATGCATGGTGGTCGGTTATGCACAACTATAGCCTGGCGATTGTCCCGGCGCAGATCCTGTTCTACCTGCTCGCTGTCGCTACGCTGGTCGTGTTCTTTCGGCAGCCTGGAGAGAGTGCCAATCGGGTGATCAAGGGCTTCTTTGTGCTTGCCTTTGGTTGGATTGGGGTCGTTTTATTCCTCCTGCTTGGGCAGGAACTCCCGGCGCACAATGTCCAGGCCGTGCTATTCTTGTCGCTGGCCGCACTGTTTACCCTCGATCTCTTGACCAATACCAGCCAGTTCAGCATGCCACAGGCCGGCTGGCGCCGATCCGCGACGATCATCGGCTTCGGCCTGGTCATGGCGGCCTATCCATTGGTCGGCATCGTCCAAGGGCGTCCGGCTTCCAAGTGGCTCATCCCTGGAACTTTTCCTTGCCCAACAACTGCCCTGGCACTGATTTTCATGACGACCGCATGGCCCAGCAAGCACCGTTGGCTGTATTTCGTGAGCTTGGGGTTGTTGTTGATCTGGGCTATCCCTTTCCCGCTCATGATCCAGATTCCAAAATTCGGAGTGTACGAGGATGGCATCATGGTGATGACGGGACTCTACAGCATCGTCATGCTGGCCATTAATTGGCCCAGGCCCGGGGGTGTAGAGATCGCGCCTCATTCACGCGCGCCGAACTCGTCCAGGCCCTAAGAGCTTGTCGGAGAGACGATTTTGTAGGGCGGCTTTCCACGCCGAAGGCGTCCTGTGGATAGCCGCCAGGCTTGCGGCACGCTTTGCGTGGAAACCTGCCCTACGACGCTCTCTCCGACAGCCTGCTAGGTCAAAGCACCCGCCGAAGCAGCGACCTGGATACCCTGTCCCTGGGCCGCCTCGCCCACGACCCAAGCGGGCTGCCCCTCGGCGGCACAGCGCTCGAGCAGCGTTGCCGCCTTGTCTGGAGGGACGGAGACCAGCAGCCCGCCCGAGGTCTCGGGCGTGAACAGCAGTTGCTGCATTTCTTCAGGGATGCCGGCGGCAAAGTTCACGTGGCGTTGGTAGCACTGCTGGTTGCGGCACGCCCCACCCGGAAAGAGCCACTGATCGGCGTACTGCCTGGCGCCGTTGAGAAAGGGCAGCCTGTCCACGTAGAAACGCAGTTGCACGCCGCTCTTTTGGGCCATCTCGCTGGCGTGACCCAGCAGCGCAAAGCCGGTGATGTCGGTGCAGGCGTTCACGCCAACTTGCTGGATGATCTGGGCGGCCTGGCGATTGAGTCTTTTCATGCTCTCCACGGCGGCGGCCACGTGAGCCGGCTCGGCCATATCGCCCTTGGCGGCGGTGGTGATGATGCCCACACCCAGGGGCTTGGTGAGGACCAACACGTCGCCGGGGCGCGCGGCGGCCTTGGTCCTGACCTGGCCGGGGTGAATCAAGCCCATCACGGCCAGCCCGTATTTGGGCTCGTTGTCGTCGATGGTGTGCCCGCCGGCCAGCACGCCGCCTGCTTCGCGCACCTTTTCCGCGCCGCCGCGCAAGATCTCGCCGATCATCTCCGGCGGCAGCTTGGGCGGGAAGCCGCAGATGTTGAGCGCGAGGACCACCTCGCCGCCCATGGCGTACACGTCGCTCATGGCGTTGGCGGCGGCGATCGCGCCGTAATCGTAGGGCTCGTCGACGACCGGCGTGAAGAAATCGAGCGTCTGGATGACGGCCACCTCGTCGTTGATCTTGTAGATGGCCGCGTCGTCGCTGACCTCCAGTCCAACCAACAAGCGAGGGTAATGCTCGGCCTGGAACAATCCTTGCAGTGGGCGCAAAACTTGCGCCAGGGTTTCTGGCCCCATTTTGGCCGCTCAGCCGGCGGCGCTGGTCAAAGCTGTCAAACGAATCTTGTCCATAGTCACTCGTTCAGATGTCTTGAATGGTTTTGATGTCCACCGCGCCGGCGAGTATGGCCTGGCGCGCGGCATCTACGTCCCGGCGCGCGATACGGATGCACACCCCGCAGTCCGAGCTGATCTGGCGCGGCACGGGGATCATTTTGCAGGCGATGTTCTTGGCCTGCAGCAGCTTTTCGACGCGCATGGCGTGGCTGGTGGCATGCACCAGGATGACGGCGTAGGGCGTGTCGCTCATCGCGCCCCCGCCAACTGCCGCACGGCCCCCAAGGCCGTCTCGACTTCTTGGGCCGTGTTGAAGACGCCCAGCCCAAAGCGCACAGAGCCAGCCGGAAACGTGCCCAGCGTCTTGTGGGCGGCCGGCGCGCAGTGCAGCCCCACCCGGCACATGATCTCATAGTCATCATCCAGGCGCAGGCCGACTTCCGAAGGCTCCAGGCCGGCGATATTGAACGAGACTGTTGCCGTCTGGCGGGCGGCCTCCAGCCCGCCGTAAACGCTCACGCCGGGAATGTCGCGCAAGCCGTCCATCAACTGCTGCGCCAGCGCGACTTCGTCAGCGCGGATCGTCTCGACGCCCCGCTCCATCACCCATCGCAGGCTGGCGCCCAGGCCGGCCAGGCCGACCACGTTGAGCGTGCCGCTTTCGCACATGTCGGGCAGGAATTCGGGCTGCTCCTCGCGCTCTGAGCGGCTGCCCGTCCCGCCGCGCTTGAGCGGATCCAGGCGATTCACGTCCACCCGCTCACTCACGATCAAGCCGCCCGTGCCGGTTGGCCCGTACAGCGACTTGTGCCCGGTAAAGGCCAACAAGTCGATGGCATCGGCTTGCATATCGATCGGATAGGCGCCGCCCGTCTGGGCCGCGTCCACCAGCAGGAGCAGGCCGTGTCGGCGCGCGATTTGCCCCAGCTCGGCCGCCGGCAGCAGTGTGCCCACCACGTTCGAGGCGTGGTTGAGCGCGATCATGGCCGTGTTGGGCCGGAGGGCAGCTTCCACGCGGACCGGGTCGAGGAAGCCTTCCGGTGAACATTGAACGACGCTTAGCTCGACGCCGGCGCGTTCCAGCGCACGCAGCGGGCGCATGACCGAGTTGTGCTCCATGCTGGACGTGATGACGTGATCGCCGGTGCGCAGCAGCCCGCGCAGCGCCAGGTTGAGCGCCTCGGTCACGTTGGCGCCAAAAGTCACGCGCAGCGGGTCGGGCGCGTTGAACAAGCTGGCTACCGCCTCGCGCGCGGCGTAGACGATGCGAGCCGACTCCACCGCCAAGCGGTGCCCGGCGCGGCCGGGATTGGCGCCGACCTCGTTCAGATAATGGAGCATCGCCTCAGCCACGCCTGGCGGCTTGGGCCATGATGTTGCGGCATTGTCAAAGTAAATCATCTTTACCTATCAAGTAGACCTGTCAGGTCTGGCTTACTTTGAAATCGTCAATTTGAACTCGTCGCCGGTCTGCTCCACCTGCACCTGGCAGCCGGCGCCGGCCGCCATGCGCCGCACGTTTTCGCGCGAGGTGACGGTATCCACCAGGACTTGGATCGGAAATTGCCCGGCCTGGATGGCCTTTTTGGCCAGGATGACCGGTTGTGGGCAAGATAGCCCGCGAGCATCTACTGTGTTTGACATCTTCATACCTCCATTTTTTGAAAACCCTAAGGGTCTGCCTCCTGCACTCCGTTTGGAGGTGCTTCGCAAAGACCCTTAGGGTTTAGCTCTTTTCGCGCATCGTAAAGCCAATGGCCAGGCAAATCAGCAGCCCCAAGACAACGGCGCCCATGCCAAAGGGCGTCAGCCCCCCGACTTTTAGAACGCCGTCTGTCAGCGTGTCTGGGCTGCCCGCCAGCGCAAAGTTGTGCGCGATACCTGCGCCGACAATCATCCCCAGCACAAAGACGGCCGAATCGCCATCGCCCTCGCCGGAAAGGAACAACTGCCGCCCTGGACAGCCGCCGGCCAGCGTAAAGGCCAGGCCCGCCAGCGCCATGCCCATAAAGTTCCACACGTGAGCGCTGTGCGCCACGGGCTGAGGGGCAAAACCAAACTTGAGTTGCCCAAAGGCCAGGTTGGTGAGGAAAGCCACCACGAGCAGCGCGCCCACGCCGCTGATGAGGTGCATGTCGTTCATCAGGAGTACGTCGCGCACCGCGCCCATGGTGCAAAAGCGGGTGCGCTGCGCCAGGAAGCCGATGAGCAATCCTACGCCCAGCGAGACGAGCAGGGGCGCGTGCAGCGAGCCGGGGCCGCTGGCGCTGAAAAAGATGGCGCCATCCTTGGTGAACTGCGGCGCAAACACCAAAAGCAGCAGCAAGCCGAGCATCAGCAGCGGCATGATCCAGCCGACAGCCGTGTAGGTCTTGTACGAGCGGCCCAGGTTGTAGCCTGACTTGAGGAATTGAACGCCGATGAAAATGCCGGACGCCAGCCCCAGCAGGGCCGCGATGGCGTTCAAGTCGCCGCCTGCCAGGCGCAGCAGCGCCCGCCACGGGCAGCCCAGGAAGGCCAACGCGCCGACCATGGCCAAGACGCCCAACACAAAGCGCACGATAGGGGCGGAACCGGCGCGGGCTTTGAACTCGCCAAAGAGATAGGCGGCGAGCATGGCGCCCAGCACAAAGCCGATGATTTCGGGGCGAATGTACTGGACGACGGCGGCGCGGTGCAGGCCCAGGGCGCCGGCGATGTCTCGCTCAAAGCAGGCCACGCAGATGCCCATGTTGGGCGGGTTGCCCAGCTTTTGCAAGAGAGACGCCAGCAGGCCGATGACGGCTCCAACGGCGATGATGCCCCAACGCGAGGCAAAGAAACGGGTGAGCTTGTCTGACATTGTGTTTCCCTCCACGTATGAAAATATCGCGCCATTTCTTAATGGCGCCGCCATTAAGAAATGGCGTTTTTAAACCAAACTGCCGCCAGCATACGCTGCTGGCGGCAGTGGAGGGCATTCTCATGCACACACACAAGCTACACTCAGGGCGCGGCGCGCTGCGCACCGCCACCCTGCAACGTATGCAAGCAGACCACAGGCCGCCGCCCGGCGGCCCAGGGCATCTTTCAGGTTTGGCGATTTGGCAGCAACACCATTTTGTTTGCCTCCATAAAACTGGCGTGATTATAACACACAAGCGCAACAATGCAAGCCGGCGTTCACCTAGCTCAAATCGCTCCTTCTATATCCAACGCCTCACTTGGGCCTGGTATTCTAACCAGGCTTGACCGAACCGGGCTTGCAGCATACGCTCTTCGACCGCGCAACTATTCCACTTGTTACGTTCGACGACGCCAGACGTCGTTGGCGCGGGCGAATATCACATCCTCCCCGTCGTCGAAATCAATCTTCCAACCGGGCTGCGCGTGTAAGCGACTGATCAGTTCGCCGTCGCTGTGACGGTCCATCACCACAAACTGAACGTGATACCTGTCAAACGCCTCCAGCCAATCCCCGCCCAGACCGGTTTTTTGCGCACCAGAATAACCTTGTAGCATGTGCATTCTCCTCAATGCGTTGATTCGGGACAAGCGCTCGTTGCACTGAACGCCCATTTGACGCCAGTTTACTGCAAACTTGTGAAGAAATTATGGAGAGGCAGAGGAATTGTGGTGAAGTTAATTCTCCCGAAAATCGAATACAATACTTGAGCCAAAAAAGGCAGTACCGCAAAAGTTACTATTTTATTATCCGCGAATCTACGCGAATCTACACAAATGGCATAAAATTAGCGAAAATTAGCGGATGAAAATCCGGCATGGTAGCTTGACATAGTAAGTTTTGCTCTATTGCCAAAAAAGACTTGACAAGCGCCAATATACGTGGTATAATATACAGGGTTGTATATACTGAGGAGCATGCGATGTCTACCCGATTGGTCATACTGGGATTCTTGCGGCAGAGGCCGCTGCACGGCTACGAGATCAAACACATCATCGAGGAGCACATGGGCGATTGGACCAACATCGCCTTTGGTTCGATTTACTTTGCGTTGGGCAAGCTGGCCGAGGAGGGTTTTGTCGAGCAAGCCGGCATCGAGCAGGAAGGCCACCGCCCTTCACGATTGATTTACCAGATCACCGAAGCGGGCCGGGGAGAGTTTATGCGCCTGCTGCGCGAGACCTGGCGCGAGCTGGAGCGCCACTACTATGCGATTGATATCGGCCTGGCGTTCATCGAGGCTCTGCCGTTGGAAGAGATCAAGGATTATCTGCAGGGACGGGTAGCGCATCTGGAGGGCATTCTTGAGCACTTGAACGCTCACCAGGCCGAGATCGTGATGGTGGCCGAGGCGCCAACTCGCAGAGTAATCCCGGTGTTTGATCATTCGCGGGTGCATTTCGAGGCCGAATTGGCCTGGACACGGGATCTGTTGGACAAGGTGAAACGAGGCGAGTACCCCTAAATTTTTTTGCCTATAGTACAAGATTGTATATACTACTATGAATAATATATCTTGTATGAAACGGTGGCTGGCGAAAGCGATTTGCCGGTAAAACAATTCTATGTATGGAGGTATTGAGATGAACAAGACGAAAGCACGCATTCCTGAAGGTGGGGCGATCGAGGACGCGCCCGAGATGTCGATGGAACAATACAGTGAGCTGATGCGGAAACAACTGGGCGGAGAGTATCGCCGCTTTATCGAGCACGTGGTCCAGGAGATCAAGCCGCCGGAGGGGGCCAGGGTGCTCGAAATCGGCCCCGGCCCGGGTTGGGTCGGGATAGGACTGGTGCAGCAGCGGCGCGACTTGACGCTGGACGCGGTAGAGGCCTCGCCGGATATGATCCGCGTGGCCGAGGCGAACGCCAGCCGTGAGGGCGTGGCCGAGCGAACCAGCTATGTTCAAGGGGTCGTGGAAGACATGGCCGAGGTTCCCAGCGGCAGCTACGACCTGGTGATCTCGCGCGATTCGCTTCACCACTGGCAGGACCCGCTCAAGGCCTTTCGGGAGATCGCCAGGGTCTTGAAGCCCCAAGGCAAGCTTTACATCCGGGACAGCCGGCGGGACCAGGGCTGGGGGGCGAGAGCCATCGTCAACATTATGGGGCCTCTGTTGGCCGGGAAAATGGCCAAGTATTGGCGATCCTCTATCGCGGCCAGTTACACGCCGGCCGAGCTCGAGTCCATGCTCCGTTCCATGTCGCTGGACACCTGGGTTGTCAAGGCGGATTTTATGGATGTGGCGCTCGAGTCGGCAGCTAGTCAAAACTAGGAGTCAATGCTATGGAACAGCTCGTCATGGCGGCGATCTTTTTCGCGATCGCGTTGTTTGTTCGGCGTAGGGAAGCCTTTGCTTTCCGTTGGCAGCCGGCCCGTTCCACCTGGGTCGCCGTGGGGGCGGCGCTGCTGGCCTTTGCTTTCAGCATCGCCATGCTGCTCTTCGAGCCTGGCTCACTGCCGTCTCACCTCCTCCACTATGGCCTGATTTATGTCGTGTGTGGCGTGGCCATACCCTGGGGCTATACCTTGCTCGCAGAGCGCGCCGGGCCGGCCGAGATGGGGCTGCGGCGCGAGAAGTGGTTGGCCAGCCTGGTGCTTGGCTTCGTCCTGGCGGTCTTGCTCAGCCTGGTGATCGTGTTCGAAGCCGACCTGTCCGCCATCCATTGGGGACAGTTTGCCCGGGCCGCGTTTGTCCTGACAGGAGCGGGTGGACTGTTCGAGTTATTTTTGTATTACGGCTTTGTTCACCTGCGGCTGGAAAAAGCGTTCGGCGTCATCCCGGCCATCTTGCTCACGGCGGCCCTGTACGTGCCCTGGCACACCGGGACACAACTGCCTTTGGAGGCCGACGTCCCGGCTGCTCTTCTCAAGCTCTTTGCCGTGGGGGTGATGTACCAATCGGCCTTCAGCCTGACGCGCAACCTGCTTGTGATCTGGCCCTTTTTCCACTGCGCCGGCGTGATGATCGACTTTGCGGTCAATTTGGGTAAAGTCGAGCAGGTGAGTTCACGCTTCCCTTGGGCTGTCGGGGCCTTGGCGCTGATGGCCGGCACCGGCCTCGTGCTGGCGCTGGTGTCTGGAAGGGAGCGAGCCTAGCAGGCTGTCGGAGAGAGCGTTTTGTAGGGCGGCTTTCTATGCCAAAGGCGTCCTGCGGATAGCCGCCGCGCCTGTGGCACGCTTTGCGTGGAAACCTGCCCTACGGGTGTCTCTCCGACAAGCTCCT
>JAFGFO010000264.1 GCA_016931085.1 Thermoflexales bacterium | reverse complement strand
GGAGTGGCGTCGAGACGCTGGCCGATTTGCGCACCGGCCTGCGCGCGGCACTCCACAGCCTGGGCATAGACCTGACGCGGATCTCGCACTGAGTGTAGACGCCTGGTGTGCGTCCTCCGCTACCCCCCTATAACGCCACTTTGCGCGGGACGGCCCGGCAGTGCTCAGCGCGGATGATGCTCATCACGTCGTCCACCGCGCTTTCCAACTCGTTCTGCCGGTTGACGATCACATAGTCAAACGCATCCACCTGGGCCAGCTCCTCCCGCGCCGTGGCAACCCGCAGCGCCAGCGCCTCGGCCGAGTCGGTCTGGCGTCTCTGCAAGCGCGCGACCAGCTCTTCCTCGCTGGCCGTGGTGATAAAGACCAAGATGGCCTCGGGGGCCAGGCGGCGGATCGTCTTGGCCCCTTGCACGTCCAAGCGCATCACCACATCCAGTCCCGAGGCCAGTGCCTGGCGCACCTGCGCCTTGGGCACGCCCTTGTGCTGGCCGTAGACGACGGCGTACTCCAGCAGCTCGTCTTGCGCGATCATCTCGAGAAAACGCGCGGTGCTGACAAAGATATAGTCCAGCCCATCCATCTCGTGAGGGCGGGGGGGGCGATCGGTGGCGGTGATGACGAAATGAAAGGGGTGCTGTCGCCGCTTGAGGGCGGTGATCACGCTGTCCTTGCCCGCCCCTGACAGACCAGCGATTACGATCAGCAATGGGCTAAAACTGGCGTCATGCCACTCTGCGCTCACGTGCCCTCCACAGTTTTCAAAACTCAATCCCGGCCCTGGCCTCGATCCCGCGTTGGTACGGGTGGCGCAGCTCTCGCATCTCGGTCACCAGGTCGGCCCGATCGAGGATCGCCTGGGGCGCGCGGCGGCCAGTGAGCACCAGCTCGACCTGGACCGGCTTGCTGTCGATGAGTGCGAGCACGTCCGCCTCGCTCAGCAGGCCGAAATAGAGCGCCACGTTGACCTCGTCCAGGACGACGATGTCGTACTCGCCGCCCAGCAGTGCCTGCCTGGCCTTTTCCAGCCCGGCCCGGGCGGCCTGGGTCTGTTCTGGCGTGACGTGGTCCACGTGGACCCAGGCGTTCAGCCCGTATTGTTCCAGACTAACTTCAGGCGCCAGGCGTTGGATGCTCTCCAATTCGCCATAGTCGCGGCCTTTGAGGAACTGGCCGATGTAAGTACGCAGCCCGTGCCCGGCGGCTCGCAGCGCCAGGCCCAAGGCGGCGGTGGTTTTCCCTTTGCCGTCGCCGGTGTACACCTGTACCAAGCCGGCGGTGAGTTTCGCCGCTGTGTGGGTCGTCACGCTCACACCACCAAGCGGGGGAGGAGGGGATTGATGCGGGTCACGATTTCATAGTTGATCGTGCCCACCTTGCCGGCCATCGTCTCGGCCGAGATCACGCTATCTCCCTGCCGCCCCAGCAGAATGACCTCATCCTCCAGGCGGGCCTGCGGGATGTTGGTCACGTCCACCATGATCATGTTCATGCACACCCGCCCCAGCACCGGCGCCCGCCGGCCGTGGATCAGCACGTAGCCGGTGCTCGACAGCTTGCGATCGTAACCGTCGTAATAGCCCACCGGCAGCACGGCCAGCCGGATATCCTGGGTGGCCACGTCGGTGCAGCCGTAGCCGATCGCCTCGCCCGACTTGACCGTCTTGACCTGGGCGATGCGCGTTTTCCAGCTCAAGACCGGGTCCAGCGAGTTCAAGTCGATCCCAGCCTGCAAGGCGCTGATCTTGGTCTCCTTGGAGGGCCACAAGCCGTACAGGCCGATGCCCACCCTGGCCATGTTGAAAAAAGTCTTGGGGAACAAGATCGCGGCGGCCGTGCAGGCGGTGTGCTTGATGGGCACGTGCAGGCCAGCTTCCTCAAGCGAGCGGGTGGCCTCGCCAAAGTTGCGCAGTTGGTACTCGGCAAAGTGGTGCTCGGTCACGTCCTCGATGTTGGCATAGTGAGTTGACATGCCCTCCACGCTGAGATAGGGGAAACCCTGCACAAAGCGCACAAAGTCCACCATATCGTGCTTGGCCACCCCCTGGCGGTTCGTGCCGGTCTCGACCTTGACGTGCAGGGCCGCCGGGCGCTCGAGTCGTTGGGCGATCTGGCCCAGGCGCTCGACGCTTTGGCGGTTATAGACCGTTGGCCGCAGGTCCAGCTCGACCACGTCCTCCAGGCAGGCCAGCGGGACGTGGCCCAAAATGAGCACCGGTGACTGGATGCCGGCCTGGCGCAGTTGGGAGGCTTCCTCGATCGAATTGACGGCAAGCCAGTCCGCCCCGGCTTCCAAGACGATCTGCGCGACCGGCAGCAGGCCGTGGCCGTAAGCGTTGGCCTTGACCACGGCTGCCAGGCGCACCTCTGGCCCGATGTGCGCCTTGAAGCGCGCCACGTTGCTGGCCAGCGCCTGCCGCTTGATCTCGACCCAATTGAGCAATCGTTCTTTATCTGGCATAGGCAACAGTATACCGCAGCCGCCCGCGTTACGCAAGTGCACTTGGTGCATTTCAGTTGGGTGTGACCAAAACCAGTTGATCGCCTACGTAGGGGCAACCACGGGGGGTTGCCCCTACGCCTCAACCAAATTTGGTCACGCCCGTTTCAGTTTGGGGGCAAGGGCCTCCCGACCAGGCGATATCTCGTATGGCAGCAGTTCGGCGAAGCCGAACTCGTGCGCTTGCGCGTTTGTCGAGACCATGATAACATTAGCATAATTTGCCCCCTAGCGCGGCATTTCTTAATGGCGCGTTGATAGGAGTTTAACAATGGCCAATCACATCAAAAACTTTTGGGCCGCATTCAAGGACATCGCGGTTGTGTTTTCTTTCATCGTGAACTTTGTCCTGGTGCTAGTCCTCGTCTTTGTGCTCATCCTCCTCATCCCCATCAAGGACACCGTCGTCATGCCGCTGCTGAGCAACCTGGATGGCGCCTTTGCCAACCTGGGCGAGGCACACATCCAGGACACCATCGCCATCAACCAGCAGGTGCCCGTGCAGTTTACACTGCCCCTGGAGACCGACACCGTCGTCGTCCTCACTCAACCGGTACCGCTTAGAGTGCCGGCAACGTTCAGCCTGGGCCAGTTCGGCCAGATCCAGGGCACGGTCAACCTCCAACTGCCGGCCGGCCTTACCCTGCCGATCAGGCTTGACCTGGATGTGCCGGTCGATCAGCAGATCACGGTCGCCTTCGACCAGCCGATCGATATCCATCTCGGCAACAAGGGCCTGGGGCCGGTGGTTGGGGAACTGCGCGGGGTAGTCCAGCCCTACATCAAGCTGCTGCAGTCTCTGCCTGGGGAAGAAGCCCAGGCGCAGAGCAGCGATTAGGCCACCAGCTATTCCAAAAATAACCGCCAAGACGCATCCAATCCCCGCAGGGGATCGGCGGGCGCAAAGAAGAAATTAAAAAACTTGGCGTTCTTCGCGCCTTTGCGGTGAAAAAATTCTCGTCTATGGTGAAGAGCGTAGCTCATGTGTTCTATTTCGAAAATAAGGTTAAGGCTGAGCTTAGGCCCACCGGCTGAGATCTTTACCTTTCACGTGCGAAGCGTTCGTGTCATTCGTGACCTACTTTCGAATGAGAACATACGAGCTAATCCCTGCGACAGGGAGGGCGCACTGTTTCACGTGAAACAAAAATGAATACCTCTATTCCCATCTGTGATTACGAAGGCAGCCGTTATGCCGTCGAATTCTGGAGCCGGGAGCGGCGCTACGAAGACTTGGCCGAGCGTGTGGCGCTCAAAAAGATCCTTCCGCCGGGCGGGAAACGCCTGATCGAAATCGGAGCGGGCGCCGGGCGGCTGGCCGATCTATACGCCGGTTACGAGGAAGTGATCCTGACGGATTATGCCCGGTCCGTGCTCAAAGAGGCGCACCAGCGTTGGGGGAGTGATGCTCGCTTTCGCTTTGTAGAAGCCGACGTGTATCGCTTGCCCTTTGTGCCCGGCGCATTTGACGCCGTCGTGATGGTGCGCGTGATGCATCATCTGGCTGAGGTGGAGCAAGCCCTGGCCCAAGTTGTCTCCGTCCTGCGGGAAGAGGCCACGCTGGTGATCGAGTACGCCAACAAATGCCATCTCAAGGCCATCGCGCGTTGGCTGCTGCGCCGCCAGGCATGGTCGCCGTTCGACCGCCAGCCTTATGAATTCGCCCGGCTCAACTTTGACTTCCACCCGGCCTGGATGACGGGCCGCTTGCGCCAGGCCGGGTTGAGCATCACACGGGAGCTAGGCGTGTCCTATTTTCGCATGGACTGGCTCAAGCGGGCCGTCGCGCCTCACCTGCTGGCGGCCGCAGATGGCCTGCTCCAGGGAAGCGCACGTTGGTGGAAGGTGTCGCCCAGCGTATTCGTGCAAGCGCGCTTGGCGCCTGGGGCAAGCGACCGTCCGGCCGAGACAGTCTCTGACCAACTGTTCAAATGCCCGGCCTGCGGCACAGCCCTAGTTGAATCAAAGCCGGTGATCGTGTGCCCACGCTGCCGGCAAAGCTATCCCCTCGTCGACGGGGTATACGTTTTCAAGTAAGGGAGCGAGCATGAAAAAAAAGCCGACCCGCAAACAAGTTCGACAAAAGCCAAGCCAGGATCGCCGTCGAGAATCGCAGCACCGCCGCCAATCGTCCTCGTGGCCCGAAGAACAACTGTGGCGCGATATGGAGCCGTTGGCCAGCCAGTTCGATCTGGATGACGAGGAAGACTGGTCCAAGTTTGCCAGCCACGTAATGCACACGGCGACTCAGTTGTACGACGAGCCCGATTTCGACGACCTGATCTTTGAGCCGGCTGATGCGCTATACGCATTGACCATTGAATTCAACCGGCACGTGCCTCCGCCGGAAGAACTCGAACAGATGGACGAGGATGAACGCGGAGACAGCATTTCAGAAGCCTTCATTCACGCTGTAGCCAGCTTCGTCACCCCCGAACTCCAACGCGCCGTGCTGAGCGCGCTCAGCCGCTGCCGCCGGCGCTTGAAACACGAGGGACAAAAAGATCGGCTGGCACTGGCGGCCGCGGTCGAATCGTTCTTGCGCTCAGAGTCAAACCCACATATATGGGGCACGTGCGGGCTGCTGGGCGCAACGCTCAGCGAGGCTATCGATGAGGCTTACGCTTTTGAAGAAAGCAAACAAGCAGCGCTCGATCTGGCCCAAGCGATCCAGGCTGACGTAGAAGACATCTATGACCTCCAAGAAGACTCGGCTGCTTACCAGGCCTTCTGGAAAGCTGTACGCGATACCCCCGGCCTCGAAGAGTATATGGAACGCCAACAGGAATTGGAGGACGCCGAAGATGAGGAAGCCTATCAACTCGACAGCGAGCTGGCCGATGCTCTGCTCGACCCCGAAGAGACTGACGAATTTCTCACCGGCCTGGTAGAACGGCTGAAAAGCATGGGCATTGACCTGGAATCGCCTGACATGGGGACCAACGTCGAGCAATCACTCGTCAGCACACAGATATCAAGCCTGGTTCAGACCATTTTCTCGCCCGAGCGCTTTCAAGAAATGCTCAGTGACCTGGAAACGATGATCGAGGAAGAAGACGAAGCAGATCTTGTCGCTCACAGGGCGCAAGAGCTGTACGACGAGCTCTCGACGGATGAGGTGAGCTACTGGAAAAATCCCTTCTTGGCTCAATTTCTCTTTAACGCCGCGATCTCCTTTCTGCTCGGTGACGCTCATGACGAGGAACTGTAACCCGGCTCAAGATAGAGCCGCATGCGGACGATATTGCCGCCGTGGGGCGCCGGGCCAAAATCGAATTCGTCGACCAGTCTCTGAATCAGAAACATCCCCCAGCCACGGTGGCAGGGGTCACAACCCGGACGAGGCGGGGCCGATGGCATCGACTGGCGACCGGCATCTGAGACACTGATTTCCAGGCCGCTCTCTTCTTCGCTCAAATCGACCCTAAGCGGGAGCGCGCGCTCCAAGGCGTTCCCATGCTCAATAGCATTAACACATGCTTCAGCCACAGCCGTCTTGATATCGTCAATGCGGTCAGGCGAAAAACCCAGGCGCTGCGCAATGGCCTCCGCTGAAGCCATCACCACTTTTTCGTAACCAAGCACGCTAGGTAAATAAAGCGTCGTCATCATGGCGCCCTCACGAGCGCGAGATATAAGCATAACGCCCGTCGCGCCCAGCAGACACCGGCATCAGCCGGTCCAAATCTTCGACAGCGTGGGACAGGGTGGGCAAGCTCAGCGTGACCTGGTTGCCCAGGCCAGGTTGGCTGTGTCCCTCGATCTGCCCACCGTGGATGTCGACCACCGCTTTGACGAGAGCCAAGCCCAGGTTGGTTTCGCGATAGCGATGGCCATCCTCCCGCTTACTGTCGATCAGGATTTCGGCCAGCCCGCTGGCCGAAATCCCGGCACTGGTATCACCCACCGTGACCTGGATTCGCTCAGCTTCTACATAAGCCTGGATCCAAACCCGTCCACCGCGTGGTGTGGACTTGATAGCACTCTCGATAAGATAAGCCACCACGTGGCGCAAATGGTAAGGGTCCCCTGCCACCAACGGCAGATCCGCCTCCAGGCGAGCCTCCAACGTCACACCCGCCTCCGTAGCTGCTTCGCGTTGATCCCTCAGCACCTCGGAGAGCATCCCGCGCAACGAGATCGGTATAGAGACACTCGTGCCACCCTCGACAGCCAGCAAAACACCCATCCGTTCCACCAGCACACGCATCTTCTCAGCTTGCCCCAAGATGCTGGATAGGGCATGGGCTTGTTCTGGCATCAATGGCCCCAATTCCTGATCATGCAACAATTTGGCGTAGCCTTGTATGATGGAAAGCGGCGTGCGCAGCTCGTGCTCGACGTTCCTAACAAAAGCGCCCTTGAGATCCTGCAAATCCTGCCATTCTGATGCGGTCTTCTCGTATGCGTTCACTGCTATTCTATTTTGCATATAATATCTCATTTCAATGATTATAATTGGTTGTTTACGCGAATTACTGTTGGGCGGTCGTGATTTCTGGCAAGTGGCCAGTCCGGATGAACTGCCGGATAGTCGGCAGCAGATCTTTACGCATTGCGCCCTTGGGCACAAAAGAATCCGCCCCGGCCTTGAGTGCCGCCTGGCGAAATCCATCCGTGTTCATCACAGTCAAGGCGATAATGCCGGCCTCTGGCAGCATATTGCGCAAACGGGGGATGACTTGCAAGCCTGGTATGTCATGCATAGCCAGGTCAACCAAGACAATGTGCGGCTGGAGTTGTGCGGCCTGGGCGAGCGCTTGCTCGCCTCCGTTGGCGACACCGATGACAGTCACGTCCTCGTGTGCCTCCAAGAACTGCTTGGCAAGGTGCAAGAACGTAGGGCTATCATCCACAAGCATAACTGAAATTTGATCCATCTGATCCTCCTGATGCTTAGAGTATATCTCAGAGGAGATGAATTGTGAAGCGTATAAAGCCGGGATTTTTGAAACGAGGGATTGAGGAAAGATTACGTAAAGGTCAGCGTTTGACTCGGTAGAAACTACGGATTTTTTTCGTCGAGCAAGCCCCGTTCGCGCGCGTAGCGCACCAAGGCGACCCGGCCGCGCAGGCCCAGCTTGGCCATCAGGTTAGCCCGGTGGCTCTCCACAGTGCGCGCGCTGATGCACAATTCTTCGGCGACCTGGCGATTGGTATAGCCTTGGGCGAGGAACTGGAGCACTTCTATCTCGCGGGTAGTCAGCGGCTCGACCGACTCATCAGCCGCAGAGGCAGAGGGCGACAGACCTTGCAGCAAGGCGCGCGTCATAGACGGGTGCACGTACAAGTCGCCTCGCCAGACAGAGCGGACGGCATTGATCAACTCGGCCTCGATAGCGCGCTTGGTGATATAACCTGAGGCGCCGGATCGCATCGCTTCTCGCAGTAGGCTTTCATCTTCGTGCACAGTCAAGATCAGCACACGCACGGCCGGGGAGGCGGTTTTGAGCAAGCGAGTGACCTCGATGCCGCTCAAGCCAGGCATGCTCAGGTCAAGGAGGGCCACGTCAGGCTTCACTTCCTCGGCCATGCGCAGGGCCATCCGTCCCTCGGCCGCCTCGCCGACCACTTCCATATCGGCCTCGGCGTTGAGCAGGGCGCGCAGGCCGGCCCGCAGCACGCCGTGGTCATCAGCAATCAAGATGCGGATCGCCATAGGGCACCTCCACGAACACGGTTGTTCCAGTGCCGGGTGCGCTCTCGATCGTCAGCGTGCCGCCCAGCATCCTGGCTCGTTCGCGCATCCCGACCAAACCCAAGCGGCTAGTCTGCATGGCCTCCTCGACCTCGAAACCTGCCCCATCATCTTCGATGATCGCCAGCAAGCGCTCAGCGCGGCGCTCCAGGAGCACGTCGACATGGCTGGCCCTGGCGTGGCGGGCAATGTTGGTGAGAGCCTCTTGCACAACGCGGTACACGGCCGTTTCAACCGATGATGGCAAGCGTTCTTCTGCCAGGCCCATCGTTTCGAATTGCACGGCAAGTCCGTGCTGCTCGCCAAAGCTTGTGATGTACTGCTCCAGGGCCGGGATCAAGCCCAGGTGATCCAGGCTGGCAGGCCGCAGGTTCATCGCCAGCCGGTGCAGGTTTTCCAGCATGCCATCCGCCAAAACTTCCAACTCCAGGGCACGATCGATGATAGCCTGGGGGTGGTGGGCTTCCTTTTCCATCAAGCTCAAGCCCAGCAGCAAAGAAGACAGCGCCTGACCGGTCTCGTCGTGCAATTCGCGCGCGATGTGGCGGCGCTCGGCCTCCTGGACCTCGACCAGCCGGCCGGACAGTGCTTGCAATTGCTCGCGCCCGGTGCGTACTTGCTCGAACAGGCGGGCGTTTTCGATGGCGGTAGCCGCCGGCGCTGCCAACGAGCTGAGCAGCCAGACATCCTCCTGGTCAAACGGGCCGTCGTGCTTGTTCATCACTTCAATGACCCCGACGATCCGTCCTTTGCTTTGCAAAGGGACGGCCAGCATCGAGTGGGTGTCAAAGCCACTCTGCGCATCCAGGCGGCTAAACCAGCGCGGGTCTTGAGACACATCGGGCACCAGCGCTGCCTGGCCATGCTGGGCCACCCAGCCGGCGATCCCCTGGCCCATTGCCAGTCGCTGCTCCAACACCTTGTTGGCGGCCCAGCCTGAGGCGGCGGCAAAGCTTAATTCGTCACCCGCCTCATCGCACAGCAGCAGCGCCGTGGCCTCCACACCGAGCAGTTGGGTGATCTGCTCGGTTGTTTGAGCCAGTGTCTCTTTCAGGTCCAGCGAGGAAGTGATGATCCGTCCGATCTCGTTCAGCGCTTCCAGCTCGCGCGCTCGACGGCGAATTTTCTCTTCCAGTTGGTGTTTATAGAGTGCCAGTTCAATGGTGGTGCGCAACTCCTTGGTCTCGAAGGGCTTGAGCATATAGCCATATGGCGCGGTTGCCTTGGCCTGCCGCAGGGTATCCTCATCGGCGTGGGCGGTCAGGTATACCACAGGCAAGTCGAAATGGATTCGGATGTGGTTGGCCGCCTCGATGCCGCTCATGTCACTTCCCAACTTGATGTCCATCAACACCAGGTCCGGGCGGGTCTCGGCTGCCTGGCGAATGGCTTCCTCTTTTGAAACAGCCACGCCGGCCACCGTGTATCCCAGCGACTGTAGGCTATCCTGGATATCCATGGCAATGATACCCGAGTCCTCGACGATGAGTATGCGTGTCTCTGGCATGTGGCACGTTTCTCCTACACAACACTCTTTCAGATAGGCCCTAGCACTTTACGCCTCTGCGCAGGGAAAGTGATCGTAAACGTCGTCCCCTGCTCTCGCTTCACCTCGATCGTTCCCCCCAGGTCATGCGTAGCCAAGGTATACACTAACTGCAAGCCGAGCGAGTCCGCGTTCTGCGCCATGCTCACGTGCTGGGGCAGGCCCACGCCGTTATCGCTGACCGTCAACACGAGCTGCCCGTCAGCCGGGCGCAGCTCAACCCTAAGCTGGCCACTGGCATCCCCCGGGAAAGCATGCTTGAGGCTGTTAGCGATCAGCTCATTGAGAATCAGCCCGCACGGGACAGCCGCCTCGATGTTCAGCGAGACATCCGCTACGTTCACCACCAAGCTAATGCTGGATGGATCGATGCTGTACAAGCGGAATAAATTGACGGCCAATTCTTCAACATACCCCGCCAGGTCAACCCGTTCCAGGTCCTGGGAGCGGTACAGGCGTTCGTGGACGAGTGCCATGGACTTGACACGGCTCTGGCTGGCTTTCAAGATCTCGAGAGCTGTTTCATCCTCGATGCGCCTGGCCTGGAGCTTGAGCAGGCTGATGACCACTTGCAGATTGTTCTTGACGCGATGGTGGATCTCGGCCAGCAGCACCTCTTTTTCTTCGAGCAGCGCTCTAAGGTTCTCCACAGCCTGCTGCCGGACCGCTTCGGTTCGGACGCGCTCGCTGATATCGCGCGCCAGGGCAATCAGGCGAGCGTTGGCCGCGTGTGGGTCACCCATGGTCGTTATCGACAGCTCGAACCACCTGGGGCCGGTCGGGGTTTCCAGCTTATAGCTTGCCCCGCTGTGCTTGCCCGTTTCGAGCGCCTGCTCGATAGCCGCCATGATGGTGCGCGCGGCCTCTTCTGGCAACACCTGGCTGACCGTCTGGCCCAAAAACTCTTCAGGCGGGCGGTAGAGCCAGGCAGTGTTCGGCGCCCGAAAATTGTAAAGGCGGCCGTCGCGATCCACCTCGAACAACAGGTCAGGCAGAGCGTTCAACGTCAGCTCGAGTCGATCGTAGGCTGTCTGCAGCGCCTCTTCCGCGCGCTTGAGATCGGCGTTGAGGGCCACTAGTTCGCGGTTTTGCGCCTGTAAATCCTGTGTCTGGCGGGCCACCTCGCCTTCTAGCGAGCGATTGAGATGCTCCAGCTCGCGTTGGTACAGATCTCGCTCGGCAATCAGATGCGCCCTATCCAAGGCTTGTTCGACGACGAGTGAAACCTCGGCCATGTCACGGATTGGCTTGGTGATATAATCCCAGGCTCCTCGCCGCATGGCTTCGACAGCGTCGCGCAGCGTCCCTGTCCCGGAGATGACGACGATAGGCAGGTTGGGCTGCTCGGCGCGAAGGCAGTCGATCACTTCCAGGCCATCCAGGCGCGGCATGCGCAGGTCCACCAGCACGGCCTGAACGGACTGTGTCCGCGCCTGGGCCAGACCTTCCTCGCCGTCCCCGGCCACCACCGTCTGGTAGCCGCAATCGGCCAGGTAATGCGCCAATGTCTGGCGAATGAGCGGCTCATCATCAATGATCAAGATCCGCTTGTCCGTCATGCCTCTATCCTTTTACCCCATCCTTCGGATCGGTCGGCAATTCGATCACAAAGCGCGCTCCCCCACCCGGTGCTGGCTCGGCCCATATCCGTCCTTTGTGGCGTTCCACCACGATCGACCAACACAACCACAGTCCCAATCCGGTTCCCTCACCCACCTGCTTGGTGGTGAAAAACGGCTCGAACAGCCGGCCCATGGCCGCTTCTGGAAAGCCTGGGCCATTGTCTTCCAATTCCAGGCGTACCCAGGTGAGATTTTCGACCTCCGATTTTTGATTCTTGATTTTCCCCCCGTGCAGCGTGCGCAGCGTCAGGCGTGGTTTCCACGCTCTTCCCTTCTCTTTCTCTCTATCTCTATCCGTTGTCTCTATCTGTCCCGCCATCGCCTGGGCCGCGTTGCGCACCAGGTTGAGCAGCACCTGCTGAATTTGCTGCCCATTGCAGGGAACCTGCGGCAAATCAGGGCAAAGCTGCCACACGAGCTCGATAGCCCGAAAATCATATTTTTTCTTCAGGTCATAGTCGGCAGAAGCCAGGGCCATCGTTTGCTCTAGCAGGTAGTTCAAATCGTGGGGGGCCGTCTCCGACGTGTCTCGGCGCGAAAAGGTCAGCAAGTCAGAGATGATCTTGGCGGCTCGCTGGCCGGTGTCTCGAATGCCGGACAAATAGTCCTGCAGCCCGCCTTCTCGCAAGTAGCGCTCCAGGGCTTCTGGACGGATGCCACACGCCAGCAGGCGCTCACGCGCGCGTGGGCGCTGCGGATCGAGGGCCAGTTGCAACACCTGGGCGCTTTGCATCATCGCGCTCAACGGATTGTTGATCTCGTGGGCCATCCCGGCCGCCAGCCCCCCCACGCTGGCCATCTTGGCCGACTGGAGCATCATGTCTTCCAACTGCATCCGCCGCGTCACATCGTCGAGCCGCAGCACGGCGCCCTCGATATCGTTGGTCAGGAGGGGAAAGACGTCCACGTCACAATAGACACTCTTACTTCCCACGACCAGTCTCTCTTTATGCTGGCCCACGACATGGCCTTGACGCAGGGCCTGCTCGAACAAATCGCGATAGTGCGACAACTCGGGACAACTCTGCCACAAGAGCTGATCCTGGACCTGGGTCGCCGGGCGATCAAGCAGAGCTTCGGCCGCCGGGTTCCAGGCCAACACACGCCCGTCCGGATTCAGCGTGATGAGGGCCGACGGCATCGAGTCGGTGATGTTTTGCAGCAAGTGCTGCAGGCGCAGCACGCTGGCCTCCGCCCGCTGACGCTCGGCGATTTCGGCCTGCATCTCACAGTTTCTCTCGGCCAGGGCAGCTTCCTGGCGGCGGGCCCGCCCCAGGGCTTCGTTGATGCTGCCGGTGGCCAAGACCAAGAGCACGGCAACGGTGATCAAGACGGCGGCATAAGTGGCCCACTGGACGATCTCGACCGACTGGTAAAAGATGGGCGGCAGTTGCCCGCCGAGCTCAGCCCGGAACAATAGCCACAAAGTCAGCGAGCTGAGCGTGCAATAAGCCAGCGCGGCGCGGCGGCCGAGGAGTAGCCCGGCAATAACGACGCCCGCCACATAAGCGCTGGCGATAGGAGCGCGAATGGTGCCGTTAAAGTAAATCGTCAAAGTGACGCTCAGCCAGAGCGCGATCAAAAGCAGTAGGCTGATCGCGTGCACGTAGCCGCGCCGCATGAAGAACCACAAACCCAGGGCAGAGGCAGCCGTCAAAGCGCTGATGCCCACAGTGCGCGGGTGAGTGACAAACAAGGTGAGCACGGCCAAGACTAGAAAAAGCGTCAGCAAGATGACGTGCAGCAATCCGGCGGCGCGGGTCTTGTCCTCGTCACCCTCAAAAATGGGAGGGGATAGCCAGTGTCGTAATCGACGATAAGCTGTCAAAGTAATACCCCGCACGTACGTTACGCACCCAGACATTTTTTCAGCTTGCTACACCTAATATTTCGCGGCGTAAACAAGCCCACGCTTTGACTATACAATCGCCGCGAAATACTCAGGCATGGCGACGCCGTAGGGCTTGAGCTGAAAACTGGGAACCTTAAACCTGAAACTATTCCCTATGCCGGCCTTTTGCCCCAATGCTTCAAGGCCGCCTGCAGCTCGGCGATTTGCATCGGCTTGCCGACATAGCCGTCCATGCCTGCCTCCAGGCATGCCTGCCAGTCTTCCGGCGCTGCATCGGCCGTCATGGCGAAGATCGGCGGCTGCTGCTCAGGCGGCCACTGCCGGCGGATCGTGCGCGTCGCTTCCAGGCCATCCATGTCAGGCATGTGAACGTCCATCAAGATCAGATCATAAGAACGCTGCCGCAGCGCCTCCAGGGCCTCCAGCCCATTGCCGGCCACGTCGACCTGGTAACCCAGCTGTCCCAACAAGCGCAGCCCCATCTCGCGAGCCAGCTGGCTATCCTCGACCAGCAGAACACGCTGTGGGCGGCTGGCCTCTGTTTCAGCGCCGGCAGCCGCCGGCTGCAGCTCGCGGGTGTGAGCGGTGGGCGGCGACCCTCCTGTCTCACTCGCTGCCGGCAGCGTAAAGTAAAAAACGCTCCCCTGATCCGCCGTGCTTTCCACACCGACCTGGCCACCCAGCTTGTGTACGATGCGTTGCACGATAGACAGGCCCAGTCCATGCCCCTCGATGCGCGCCTGGCTCAGTCGCTCGAAGGGGGTGAACAAGTGAGATTGCTCTTCTGGCGTCAATCCTCGACCGTTATCACGCACCCAGAACTTGATTTGCGATTTGCGATTTGCGATTTGCGATTCTGAATAGCCCAATTCTACGCGCGGTGGCCTCCCGCCATACTTGAGCGCATTGCTGAGGTAATTCGCCCACACCTCCTCGATCCACGGAGCATAGCCCAACACGTGGGGCCAGGTCTCAGGCACGATGATCTCGGGCTGGGACTCCTGGATCACGATGCTCAAACGATCCCGCACCTCGCTCACAATGCCCCCCATGTCCAGAACACGTGGCTCGACGGTCTGCTTATGAGCGCTGGCCAGCAAAAGCAAATTGTCGACGATACTCACCGTTTTGTGGACACCCTGGGAGGCTGAGCGTGCGATGCGCTGCAAATCCTCTGTCTTCATGGTGGAGCCATATCTGGCCAGCAATTCGGCGTTACCGGCGATCACGGCCAGCGGATTTTTCAGATCGTGGGCCACCGTGTGCGCGAAAGCGTCCAGCTCGGCATTTTGGGCTTCCAATTCGGCCGTGCGTTGGCTCAACGAGTCGCGCAGTTGCGCCTGGCGAATCGCCACGGCCAGCATGCCGGCTACCTGGGCCGCCGCCTCGATATGCTCAGCAGCAAAGACATGAGGGTGATCCGCTTCCAGGTTCAACGTGCCGATCACGTCGTCCTGGGCCAGGAGAGGCACGATGAGATAAGAGCGCACCCCCTCGGCCAGCAACTGTTCTTGCAAGGGTGAACGCGTGGGCAGGGCAGCGATATCGGCCACCCCTTGGATGAGCTTTTGTTTGCGGGCTGCCGCGCGCAGCAAGCTCAAGGAGGCAGTGATGTCTGTCCCAAAGCCGCGCCCTGCCTCGACGGCCAGCACCTGAACGCCAAGCAGTGCGTCGAACTCGACCACAGATACCCGCTGGCAAGGCACCAGGTGAGAGATACGTCCCAGGATGGCCATCGCGATAGAGGCCGGCGATTGGGCGCCCAGGATGGCCTGGTCGATCTCGTGCAAAAGTTGCAGCCGCTCGGTGAAACGGCGCATGGTATCCTCAGCCTGCAGACGCTCGGTAACCTCGCGTTCCAGTTGGGCGTTTTGCTCTTGGAGTTTCTTTTGCAGGCCATACAGCACCAGGTGTGTTTCAACGCGCGCAATGACCTCTTCCAATTGAAAGGGCTTGGTAATATAATCGACCCCCCCCGCTCGAAAAGCGCTGACCTTGCTTTCGGTGGCATCCAGGGCGCTGAGAAAAATGACCGGGATATCACTCGTCTGAACGTCGCTCTTGAGGCGCTTGCACACCTCGTAGCCGCTCATCTCTGGCATCATGATGTCGAGCAGAATCAAGTCTGGGGGATTGGCTTGCACGGACTCGAGCGCACGCTGGCCGCTGTTGGCGACCCGAACTTTGTGGCCCTGCTTGGCCAACATGATGGACAGCAAGCGCAAGTTGGCCGGCGTGTCGTCGACGATGAGAATACTCCCTTCCGACACGTCAAGCTCAGCGGGTGGGGACAAACTAGCCCCAGGCTCCTGGCCTTGTTCGTCGTCCGCGTAATCTAAGACAACATCGAAATCGTTCATGGTTATGTCCTCGCATCAAGCCAGCATCACATTCGAGGCGATGCCTGCCTCAATTCTAATCCACAAAACAGTTTTTGCCAATGAGAGCGGGGCGAAGACGAGCGCTTTAGAATTCGGAAGAGATCAGAAAATAAACTTCCCGGATGTTGCTGGGGTCACTGCTGAACGACTTGCCGTTGGTGCGATTGGCCAGGGTAGCCAACAAGTCCTTGTTCGCGTCGTTGCCATAAGCGATGGCGTAAATCTTGACGTTGGACGGTTGGTCTCCGGCCGGCAAGCGCGCCAGCAAATCGTTCTCAGTCGGCCCCTCGGCTATCTCGTTTTTGCCGTCCGAAAGCAGCACGATCGCGTACAGCCGGTTGTGGCCAGCCGCCTGGTCAGCTGCTTGCTCGCGGCTTACCCGCTCCAAAGTATCGATCATGACCTGATGCAGCGCAGTCCCTCCCTCGGCGTACAAGCCCTGGATAGTCTGGCGCAGTTGTTCGCGCGTTTCACCCACCGGCCCCTGGGGCTGCAGCTCGACGACCTGGCGCGAGAAGGTATAGACGACGATCTGATCGTCCGGCGACATTTGATCGAGAAAGGCCACCGCCCCTTCGAGAGCAGCCTTGATCTTGTCGCCTCTCATGCTGCCGGAAACGTCCAACGCGAGGATGATGGTCGTCTTTTTCTTGACCTGGTGGAACACATCCAGGATGTGGCCAATAACGTCTTCGGCCGGATAATCTAGATCGGGGACGGTGCTCATAGTGATCGCCGGCACGGCCCCGTGGGCGAGGTCAATCGGCGATTGGAGTGCCACGCGGCTAGAGGCTGGGCGCAAGCCAAACGCGATCGCCCTGGCCTGCTGCTCCGGGCTGAGCAAGTACGTGCCAAAAAGTTCAGCCGCTTCACGCTGCTCAGGAGTGACCCACTCGGCATCCACAAGGCAATACGGGTTCCCCACCCAGAATGTACCGTCGGCCGGGTAGATCATCACCAGCGGGAACTGGAGCTCGGTGGCGTGTTCCATGTTCCACTTGATCACGTTGACCTCATACGTCGTCACCGCGTGCAGATAGGCCGGCCCGCGTTGGGTCATCTTGGTCAACAGGTCGGTGTCTGTCCGGCCATAGTGGTATACCCGCTGCTCGACGGCCGCCACGTTGTCCATCACCGCCTGGCTTTTAACCAACTCGGGCGTCAGGCCAGTCCTGACGCCGGCCGAGGCATACACCTCGGCAATCATCGAAAGCAGGCCGGAATTGGAGTGATCCGGGTGGCCGTGGCCAAATTTAAAATCACCCCACTCCGGGTGGCCACGCGCGGCCCAGCCGTCTGGCGCTGCCGATAAAGCCGCCAGATCGCGCCAGCCGACCGGGCTATCGGGCCAACCCAGGGCGCGTGCCATCGGCTCCCACATGGCGATGCCAATCGGCTCGCTCGTGGTGGGCGGGCAATCCTGCGCGATCAATTTTTTGCCGCTGCGATCCTGCCACTTTTGGTTCACTTGATCCACCCAAGGAGCGCTGCCCGGGCTCCAGACAGTCGGACGACTCTCTCCCTCCAGGATACTGGTCATCGAGCTGCCGGACCCAACGTGCGTGGCCTCGACGACGATGACGTGGCCGCCCGAGGTCTTGTGCCCCTCGGCATTGAAGCGTTCGATGACGGCATTCACCCAGTCCTGCTTGGTATTGGACGAATGAAACTCGACGACGATGGCGTTCGCTGGAGGCGGAGCGGTCCCGCCCGTGGTGAAAGTGGGCAACTCGACGCCAGACATAAAGCGCCAGGCAAACCCGAGGCCGACAATGCACAGAGCAACCAGGACGATGATCACAAAGACGATAACCGAACGTTGGTTGGTCATAGCACTCCTTTCTCGAAATACCCGTCCTGTAATACGCAATACGTATTACGCATTACGTATCAGGCGCTCGCTGCCGGTATAAACCGTCATCCGATTGCCCCTCACGTAGCCTATCAACGTGATCCCCCAGGCGCGTGCCAGCTGCACCGCCAGGCTGGTGGCCGAGGTGCGCGAAGCAACGAGCGGGCAGCCCATCCTGGCCGCCTTAGCCAGCATCTCGCTCGAGATACGGCCGGTGCTCACCAGCAGCCCCCCCCACACGTCTTGCCCCCGCAGCGCACAATCCCCACGGATCTTGTCGATCGTGTTGTGGCGGCCTATATCCTCCGCCATCGAAACGAGTTGGCCGTCCTTGAACAGCCCGCTGGCATGGACACCGCCGGTCAGACGGTGTAACGCCGCACTGCTCGTAAGCAACTGGAGACAAGCCGGCACTTGCTTGGCCGGTAGCCTCAGGGCTGAATCCAAGCGCGGCGCCAGCGCTTGCAGATCACTAAAACTCACCCCACCGCCACAACCAGAAGTCAAGACGCGCCGCGTTGGTGGCTGGGCAGCGTGGCTCAGCCACACCTCGACACACAAGCCCTCAGCCGATACATGGAGGGTCTGCACCTCCCCCAGGCTGTCGATCACTCCCTCGCCGAGCAAAAAGCCAACAGCCAGCTCTTTTTGCTGAACGGGCGTGCAGGCCAGGCTGACCCATTCGGCGCCATTGACGTGCACACAGACGAGTGCCTCAGCAATGACGTGGATGTCCCGCACCTGCTCCTGGTCAGGGAATGTGTAACTCGTAACCGTGCTCGTTTCATAAGGCGATAGCGTGCCATTAAGAAATAGCATATACAATCTAGGGATTCACCTGATAGTTGGGCGCTTCCTTGGTAATATTGACATCGTGAGGATGGCTTTCGATCACTCCGGCGTGGGTGATGCGCACCAGGCGGGGGCCGCCGCGCAGCTCGTCCAGTGAGCTCGCCCCGGCGTAACCCATGCCAGAGCGCAAGCCGCCGACCAGTTGGTAAATGTAATCGTGCAGCGGTCCCTTGTAGGGCACCCGCCCCTCGATGCCCTCGGGCACCAACTTGCCACTGCCAGCCTGCCCGCTGCCGTAGCGATCGCGTCCAAAGCCCTTCATCGCGCCCAGGCTGCCCATGCCGCGGTACTCTTTAAAGCGGCGGCCTTCGAACAGCACGGTCTCGCCCGGCGATTCATCCAGGCCGGCCAGCAGCCCGCCCAGCATCACCACGTCCGCCCCGGCTACCACCGCCTTGACAATGTCGCCGCTATAGCGGATGCCGCCGTCGGCGATGATCGGCACGCCGAGCTTGCGCGCGGCCTGGGCGCAGGTGTGGATGGCGCTCACCTGCGGCATGCCGGCGCCGGCGATCACGCGCGTGGTGCAAATCGAGCCGGCGCCCACGCCCACCTTGACCGCGCTGGCCCCGGCGCGCGCCAACGCTTCGACCCCTTCGGCCGTGACCACGTTGCCGGCAATGACCGGCAGCTGCGGCCACTGCCGACGCAAGCGCTCCAGGGCACGTATCACCCCGGCCGAATGGCCGTGGGCGGTGTCGATCGCCACCACGTCCAGCCCAGCCTCCACCATCAACTGCACGCGATCTTCGAGATCGTCGCCCACGCCGACGGCCGCGCCCACCAGCAGCCGTCCCCGCCCGTCCTTGCTCGCGCAGGGAAAATCGCGCGCCTTTTGAATGTCCTTGACGGTGATCAGGCCTTTGAGCGTGCCGGCTTCGTCCACCAGCGGCAATTTCTCGATGCGATGCTTGTGCAGCAGCGTCTTGGCCTCCTCGTGGGTGATGCCCACCGGCGCGGTCACCAGCGGCTGAGACGTCATAAACTCGCTCACCGGCCGGTCATAGTCGGCCGGCTCGACAAAACGAAAATCGCGATTGGTCATGATGCCGACCAGGTGGCCGTCCCCGTCCGTGATGGGAATGCCGCTGATGTGATAATGAGACATGATCTCTTCCGCGTCGGCCAGCTTGGCGTGAGGGGGTAAGGTGATTGGCTCCACGATCATGCCTGACTGCGAGCGCTTGACCTTGTCCACCTCGCCAGCCTGGGCCTGCGGCGACATGTTGCGGTGGATGATGCCCAGTCCCCCTTCGCGCGCCATGGCAAGCGCCATGGACGCCTCGGTCACCGTGTCCATAGCCGCCGAGATAATGGGGATGTTCAAGCGAATTCCGGGCGTCAGTTGAGCACTGACGTCCGTGTCGGCCGGCAGCACGCGACTGTAACCCGGCACCACCAGCACATCGTCAAAGGTCAAGGCTTCATATGCATTGAACAGATCATCATTCATTCTGCGCCCCCCACTGTTTCATGGATAAGGTTTTAAGCATGCTATCATAATCCTGCCAATTGCGCCAGTAGCCAGACCAGGTGCACCTGTAGATCAACACATTGTAGCCGGTCTGCGGGCCATAAACGGTCCAATCATACGAGCGCACCAGGATATGATAGCGTCCCGCCGCCGGCGCGCTCCACACGATGCGGCTGGCCACATCGTCAGGCCAATGAATGTCGTCGCTGCTCGTGATCAGCCCGGTGCAGTCGGGGGCGTACAGCAATAGCGCCGTATCGGCACGCGGCTGCAAGTCTCGCGTCTCGAGATGGTAGGTGACGCCGGCAGCCGCGTCAAAGCTGAACCAATCATGGTCGTTCTCGTGGTCAAAGTCCTGGGCGATCAGATCCCACTTGGCGTTGAGCAGCTCGCCCGGACAGGTCTCATGCCCCGTGAGCGGCCTCGGCGTGGGCGTGGCGGTGGGTGTGAGGGTCGGCGTTGGGGTAGGGGGGATCGGCGGGTGGTTCTTGACAACGAGGGGCAGATACAGCGGCCCAGGTGTCGGCGTGGCGCTCGGGGTGAGCGTGATCGTGGGCGTCGCGATAGCGGTCGCGGTCGGCGTCGCGGTAGCGGTCGGCGTCGCGGTTGCGGTGATCGTCGGCGTCGGCGTGGGTCTGGCTACGCCATTGCCCGGTGTGCCGGGCAGCCAGAAACCGGCGTCCAGGATGTACTCGTCGTTGCTGCTGCGGCCCGGCCCGACCTGCCAGAGCGTGCTGTCCAGGATGTACTCGTCGTTGCTCATGCGCCCCAGGCCGCCGGTGGTGCCTGACCTCACCCCCAGCCCCTCTCCCAGGAGGAGAGGGGAGGAAGAGACGGCGGCGGCGGCCCAAACAGCCCCAAGTAGCCCCAGGAAGGCGGCTGCTGCGAGAATGGTGGCTTTTGCCTGGCTCTTCATCGTTTCTCCTCCCACAAGGCCCTAGCGGCGGCGAAAGTAGGACGCGCACAGGGCGTTGGCGCAGTGCAGCGCCTTGAGGCCCGCCCCGGCCGCGTCGTAGTAGACGATCAACGGCAACCCATCGGTGCCGATAGTGACAGCCGTGAACAGGCCCACCTCGCTCGAGCTGGCATCCAGCGTGGTCAGCGTGGCGGCCGTGCAGGCGAAGCTTACACAGTGCGCCAGCTTGAGCGCCTTGGCGGTGTAGTCGTAGTAGCTGATGATCGGCAGCCCGTCCGCGCCCACGGTGATCGAGTTGTAGCGCCCGGCGTCGCCGGTGGCGGCCAGGGTGGCTGTGGTGGCTGTCGTGCAGGCCAGGTCTTGGCAGTGGGCAACCTTGAGATCGCTGTTGCTAAAATCCATGTAGCTGATGATCGGCAGCGAGTCGGCCCCCACCGCCAGTGAGGTGTACCAGCCCACGTCACCAGCGGCGTCCAGGGTGGTCGAGACGACGCTGCTGCAAGCCAGGTCATTGCAGTGGGCGACCTTGAGATCCTTGTTGGCGGTCGTGGCGTCACGGTAGCTGATGATGGGCAGACCGTCCGCACCGATGGCAATGGCACTCCACCAGCCGGTGCTGCCGCCGCTTCCGCCGGAATCGTCCACGGTCGTATTGGTTGCGCTGGTGCAGGTGACATTGTTACAGTGGCTGACCCTGAGGGCGGTGTGAGTTGTGTCGTAATGGCTGATGACCGGCAGCCCATCGGTGCCGATCGCGATCGAGCTATAGTAGCCGGCCACGTCGCCGCTGACGGGCAGCCCGTCCACGTCGGTGATCGTCGCGCTGGCGCAAGCCAGGTCGTCGCAGTGGGCCACGCGAAGGGAGCCGAAATTGTCGGCATAGTAGCTGATGAGGGGCAGGCCGTCCGCCCCTACCGCGATCGAGGTCCAACGCGCGCTGCCACAGGCCGGGTCGACCGTCGTCACCGTCGCGGCGGTGCAGGCGGGGTCCTCGCAGTGAGCCACCTTGAGCGTCGAGGCGGCATTGTCCTGGTAGCTGATGATGGGCAGTCCGTCGACCCCCACGGTGACCGAGCCGTACCAGCCCGCGTCGCCGCGGGCGTCCAGTGTGGTCGAGACGGCGGCGGCCGGGGCCAGCGCCCGGCGCAGGGGCGCATCGGGCTGGCAGGTGACCGAGCCATCGGCGGCAATCGCCCGGATGGTCGAGCCGACCGCGCACGCCCCGCTCACGCGCTGCTGGACGGTGGCGGTGGTCACGGCGAACTGGTCGCCGGCCAGCGCCAGGCCAAAGCCAGGGGTGTAGAGCGTGTCGTCGTCGCCGTCGAGCAGCTCGGGCGGCACGCCGGCCAGGCTTGACCAGGCGGCCTGGGTGGTCGAGAGGGCCAGCGTCGCGGTGGCTACAGCGCCGGTGACGTCGTTCCCGGCGTGGGTGTGGGCCGCAGCCGCTTTGCCTGCCAGGGCCGTGTCGATCTGGGTACGGGTGTAGACCTGGCTGGCGTCGACCTTGGCGGCCAGAGCCGTGTCGATCTCGCTCTCGGTGTAGTAGCGCCCGTCGTGGGCGTGATTGCCGGCCGCGACCTGGCTGGAGCCAGTGCCCACGATCACGCTGATCTCGGCCCAGCTCACGTTATCGTCGGTGTCGTCGATCCCGTC
>JAFGFO010000263.1 GCA_016931085.1 Thermoflexales bacterium | reverse complement strand
CCTACAGGAAGATGACCTACTAGCGGAACGCTGATCGCAATTATCATCCCCGCGACACCGAAGGTTTGGGATAGCCTCTTGACAATTTGCAACAATCTATGTATATTAGAGATAGATTGTGCAGGAGGTGTTCTATGTTGGTCAGTCAAATGTTGAACGAAGTTGTGACGCTTGCCGAGGCTGTCGATCTGGCCGAGCGGCTGGGCCATCCATTGGACCGTGCCAACCTGATGCGTTATGCCCAAGCCGGGCGACTGACGGCTCGCAAGAGCAAGGGGACCTGGTTAACCACGCGCGGTGCGGTGTGTGACCTGGTTGTAGCGCTGGATGCCGAGTCGCGTGGGCGTCCCCGGCATGTCAAGATTGACCGGCTGGCGGTCACCTATAACCGCACGCCGGAATTGCTCGCCTCGCTCAAGCGGATTCAAGAAGCCCGCCAGGCGTTGCGTGGCAGGGCGCTTCCGCCGGCGCGTGAGGCCGAGTTGTGGGACCAGTTGACGACCGAGGCGATCTATCACACCCATCGCTTGGAGGGCAACTCGTTGACTTTTGAGGAAGCCCAGGCGGTGATCGAGGCTCAAAAGACTGCGCCAGCCCGGTCAGATCAAACTGTTCAGAGTCAAAAGTCATAACCCGCGCTCGCGACGAGCAAGCGATGCGTAACGGGGTGGAGTAAGGTTCCCAGGTTGATCATGGCTCACTCCTTTTGTGGTCGTTCAGCTTATTGACAAAAGTGTCGATAGTGAGTACACTACCTATAGGACAATACTAGAATGGGAGGGCGTGATGGAAAAGACAATGACATTAGAGCTTCCGGCTGACTTGTATACCGATCTTCAGTCATTGGCTGCCGGGGAGAAGGTAGGCTTGGTAGAAATGCTCACTCGTTGGGCAACCCTGGCTCGCCAGCGCCACGCCTGGATACAGGGGTGGGAGGAATTGCGTGAGCTGATCAAGCGAGAAGGTGGATTGCTCGTAGGAGCGACCAAGGAAGAAGTAGTCGAGCAGATGCGCAAGACCCGTCAAGAAATCTTTGAGGCCGAGTATGCGCATCTGTATCGATAGCTGTGTCTGCCGCTCGATTATGCGTTTCCCCTTCCCCCCAGTGAACCGCAGCAGTTGGCATTGGGATTATGACGAGCTATCGGAATGGACGGCCGTCAAGGCTAATGCCCCTCGGCCTCGGCAGCTTCCTGGGACGCGAACTAGGACAAAGCTTTGCGGGCTGCCTGTGCGTCTGGATAAAACTCGAATACTCGATCCAGCAAGGTCAATTTGAATACAGTGAGGGCCTGTTGATTGAGCCCCGCCAGCTTGAGCGCCCCGCCTTTTTCTCGGACGGCTTTTAGGCCGGAGACGAGCGCAGCCAACCCCGAGCTGTCTATGAATGACACCCCACTCAAATCCGCCACCAACTGAATGACCCCGCTTTCCACCATGCGCTTGAGGCGCGCTTTCACCTCTGGAGCACTGGCGGCGTTCAGTTGACCGTTCAGGGTAATCAGCGCGGATTTGTTTAAAAGTTGTTCTTCGGTTATTTGAATAGCCATCGTTGACCTCATCCTCGTGCAATTTTGACCAGCCGCCAGTGATTGCCGGCCGAGCTGGCTGGTTCATAGACCAGCTCGTCGACAAGTTGCCTTACAATGAATAGCCCATAGCCTCCCTCGTGCGGCTCGCTCAAGTCGGGTTGTTGCAGTAATGACGGATCAAAGGGCGCGCCGTCATCGTACACATCCAGTTGTACCCGGTCGGGCAGCAGGCCCAATTGACTGCGTATTGTGCCCGGCCAAGAACGGTAGGCGTGCTGGATAATGTTCGTGACGATCTCAGACGTGGCGAGTTGCAGCTGATAAGCAAAATCTTGGCCGTAGGCTGAGGTGAGCTGGTGAATGAGTCCAGTCATTTTTTCCAAAGAATCAAGCGTGGCCGGGTAGTTGAAAGGTGCCGTCCGCGGCAAAGCCTTGAGGACAATCAGTGTCAAATCATCCGATAATGGCGACTCCTCACGAAAGCTCTCGACGGCCTTGACGATGACCTCGACCAACTCGCGGGCGGGCAGGTGCGCGTTGGCGCACACGCTATCTTGGAGCCTGGCAAAACCGTACAGCTCCTCGTGCGAGTTGGCGGCCTCGGTGATGCCATCGCTGTAGAAAACCAGCACGTCGCCAGGGCGCAGGGCGATGGTTTCTTCGACCATCGGCGCATCGGGGATGATGCCTATCGGCAAAGTGGTCGCCGGCAAGGTGTGGCACGTGCGGTCGGCTTGCCGCCACCAGATCGTTTCGGTATGGCCGGCGTTCACATAAGCCAGGGAACCTGACCAGGCATCGAGCCGGGCGATCCAAAACGTGATGAACAACTCAGCCTGGCTCAACTTTTGGTAAAGCAAGGCGTTGACATTGGACAAAATTGTAGCCGGCGAACTGTGGCGCACTGATTCAGCCTGCCATAACGCGCGGGCCGTCAAAGTGAGCATGGCGGCTGGGATGCCTTTGCCGGAAATATCGGCTACCACGAGGTGGCAAATATCGGATCCCGAAACGTTGAAATCGTACAGATCGCCGCTGACATAGCGTGCCGGGAAAGCGGCCGCGGCAAATTCGAAACCCTCGAAGGAAGGCACGTGGCGCGGCAACATGCTGGCCTGGACCTGGCCCGCCAGTTCGACTTCGCGGCGCAGCGCTTCTTCCAGTCGCTTGCGTTCGGTGATGTCTTGTTTGATGCCGATAAAGTGCGTAATCTCGCCGCGTTCGTCGCAGACCGGGGTAATGGTTTGCTCTTCGGTGTACAGACTGCCGTCCTTGCGGCGATTGACCAGTTCGCCTTGCCAGACTTGACCGGCCAGAATAGTCTCCCAGAGCTGCCGATAAAAAGAAGCGGGGTGTTGATCCGATTGCAGCAGGCGCAACGTGTTGCCTGTGGCTTCATCCGGCGTGTAGCCCGTGAGGCGCTGAAAAGCAGGATTGACCCACATGATATAGCCCGCGCGATCGGTGATCACGATCGCGTTGGCCGTGGATTCCATGGCGGTGTTTGTAAGGCGTAAACGTTCCTCCGCTTGCTTACGCTCGGCGATCTCTTGCTGCGCCAACGCATACAAGCGGGCGTTTTCGATGGCAATGGCAGCATATCCGGCAAAGAGTTGAACCAGGTTTTCGTCCTCACGGCTAAACACGGCCGGCCGGTCGCCCTCCAACGACAATGTCCCCAGGGCATGCTTGCTCACGAGGAGAGGCGCTACGAGCAGCGAGCGGCAAGACGGTCCTCTCAAGATGGGAATAAAATTGGGATGGGTCGTCACGTCGGCGACGTTGATCGGACGGCGTTCCGCCATCGCCAGTCCCGTGATCCCTTGGCCGGGTTTAAACACGACCTGCCGTGGCACGGAATAGAGACCACGGCTAGCTGCCCACGTGACCAACTCGCCGCTTGTCTCGTCCAACAATTGAAGGGTGGCGTCTTGGGCGCGAGGAAATAGTCTCGGCGCCGCCACGACGACAGCTTGTAAAACCTGGTCCAGCTCCATCGCAGCGGCAAAGGTCGCAATGGCGGCATTCAGGTCGATCAACTCGCGGTTGTGCTGTGACAGTGCTTCCTCTATCTGCTTGTGGCGGGTGATGTCGTGCGCGGCCGCATAGATGAGGCGCTGGTCCAAGGCAGGCGCGGCGGCCCACGTGAGCCAGCAGTACGAGCCATCCTTGCGGCGGAAACGATTTTCAAAGAACACAAGCTGGGTGCCGCTGGCAAGTTGTTGGATGACATCGGCGGTGGCGGCGTAATCGTCTGGGTGGACCAGGCTCATAAAGGGTTCCGCGAGCAGCTCGTCGAGCGTAAAGCCCAGCGCGCCTTCGAAGGCCGCGTTCAAGCGCTTGAAGTAACCATCGAAACCGGCGATGCACAACAAGCCGAGCGGCAGCGTAAAGAAGCGATCTCGTTCTTCGTAGGCACGCGTCAACTCGACGCGCAGCAGGTCCAACTCGTCGCGTTCCTGCACAAGGTTTTGTTCTTGAGTCTGAGCGCTCATGTTCTCTGGGACGTCCATCGTTTGACCAATCTCAACCCGGTAAAGGCTATTTTACCCCACAATTTCTAAACCGCAACCCGGCCGGCTGGCGTTTGTGCGTTGTAGGTAGTGAGGTTATAATAACACGAGTTTCCAACGCGTCATTTTTGCACACGTGTGTTCTTATTATGAGCTCTGTACAAACGGCGGTAGCCGCGCTCATCGTGGTTGTCATCCCGGTGGCATTTTTGCTGCTCATCTACTATCTCGATTTGTATGCCAATTGCTCCTTGCGGCTGGTTGCATTTTGTTTTGTT
>JAFGFO010000262.1 GCA_016931085.1 Thermoflexales bacterium | reverse complement strand
GTCTCCGGCCACACCACGAACGAAGGCGTGCGCGTGTTGGGGTGAAACGGGCAAAAGCCGGTGAAGGTCCGGCCGCTCTTGCGCAGCTTGGTCGTTTCAGACACCAGGTCCACGATATCGATTCGCGATTTGATTTCGTCTACAACGCTCATAGTCTGTCGAGATCAGAGATGAACACAACCAACACTACTAGTTTAGCCTAATTATCAAACTTGCGCAAATTGCCCAGTTACGATGTGCGCAAGCACACTTGCGCGAAATGAGAATTTGCGTTATGCTTGCAGTATCGTTGATCGTAGAGTAAAATAAAGGAATCAAATTCAAGCCGCCCCTGCCGGGGCGGCGGGTGGAAGCTGTGCCGCGTCTCATTTTTTACAAGGAGCAGCGCTATGACGCTATCTAATCAAGCATCTGCGAGCGATCTTACAACCATCTTGTCCCGTTTTCCCCACGAGCGGGCCGAGCTGCTGCCCGCCCTCGAAGAAGTCAACAGCCAATTGGGCTATCTCTCGCCCGAGGCGTTGGCCGCCATCGCCGCTCACTTTCACGTCCCACCCAGCCAGGTCTTTGGCGCGGCCACGTTCTACTCCATGTGGTACGTCGGCCAGCCGCCGCCCCAGGTTGTGCACATGTGCCAGGACGGCCCCTGCCATGCGGCAGGCGCTCCCAGCGTGCGCCGCGCGCTAGAAAAGGCCGGCGTCCAGGTCAAGCGCACCAGTTGCATCGGCCAATGCGGCCACGCGCCGGTCGTCTTGACCGACAAGGGTCTGTACCGCCGCGTCACACCACGCGGCGTCAAGGGCATCTTGGCCGGGCGGGCGCCTCAAGCCCTTGCGCTTCAAGACGAAATCATCGGCATCGACCTGCCCGACCCCTCGCACGCGCTGCTGCGGCGCGTCGGCAAGATCGACCCTCGCTCGCTGGAGGATGCCGTCGAGGCCGGCGCGTACCAGGCGCTCAAAAAGGCCTTGAGCATGACGGCCGAGCAGGTCATCAACGAGATCCTGAACTCGGGCCTGCAAGGGCGCGGCGGGGCGGGCTTTCCGGCCGGGCTAAAGATGCGCTTCACGGCCGGCGGCGCCAAGACCACCGGCGGCGTGGCCTACGTGGTGTGCAACGCCGACGAATCCGAGCCGGGTACCTTCAAGGATCGCATCCTCATCGCCGGCGACCCGCACACGCTGCTGGAAGCCATGGCGATTGCCGGCTATGCCATCGGCGCGCACGAGGGCTACATCTACATTCGCGGCGAATACGTCGAGGAAGCCAAGGTGCTGCAGCACGCGATCGAGCAGGCTGAAAAGGCCGGCTACCTGGGCCACGCTCTTATGGGGAGTGACTTTGACTTTCACATCCATCTTCACCGCGGCGCGGGCGCCTACATCTGCGGCGAGGAAACCGCGCTGATCGAAAGCATCGAAGGCAAGCGCGGCGAGCCGCGCCTGCGCCCGCCCTACCCCACCACCCACGGCGCGTTCGCCAAGGCCACGCTCGTCAACAACGTCGAGACCTTGTGGAACGTGCCCGGCATCCTCCTCAACGGCGCGGCCTGGTACAAGGAGCTTGGCACAGACAAATCGCCCGGCTCCAAGCTCTACCCGATTTCGGGCCACGTCAACAAGACTGGCTGCCTGGAAGCGCCGTTGGGCCAATACACGCTGCGCCAGATCATCGAGGGGCCGGCCGGCGGCCTGCGCGGCGAGGCGGCCTTCAAGGCCTGCCACCTGGGCGGCGCGGCGGGCGCCGTCGTCGGGCCGGAATTCCTGGACGTGCCGCTGGACTTTGGCGCGTGCCAGGCGGCTGGCGCCATGTTGGGCGCCGGCGATATCTTGGTGCTGGACGCCGAAACGTGCATGGTCGATTACGTGCGCTCGGTGGCGGCCTTTTTCCGCGCCGAATCGTGCGGCAAGTGTACGCCGTGCCGGGTGGGCACCGAGCGGCAGATCCAAATCCTGACTGACCTGACTACCGGGCGCGGGACGAGCGAGCAATTGGACGAGCTGCTTTATTGGGGCGAACACATGGTCGACAGCTCGTTCTGTGGGCTGGGACAGACGGCCTCGACCGCCGTGATGACGGCGCTCAAGTTGTTCCGCCAAGAGTTCGAGGCGCACAGCCGGGGCGAATGCCCGGCCGGGATATGCACGAAGCAGATGCGGCAGTAGGCCCTAGGAGAAAAACATGGCAAGACCAGTTACCATCACAATCGACGGCAAGACCGTTCAGGCCGAAGAAGGCCAATCCATCCTCCAGGCGGCGCAAGCGGCCGGCATTCGTATCCCGACCTTGTGTTACCACCGCGACCTCACGCCGACCGGCAACTGTCGCATCTGCGTGGTCGAGGTTGAAAGACAGCGCTTTTTGCAGGCGGCGTGCGTTTTCCCGGTGATGGATGGGATGGTGGTTCGCACCGCCAGCGAGCGCGTCGTCAAGTCGCGCCGCCGGACCTTGGAATTGATGCTGGCCAATCACCCCCAAGACTGCCTGGTGTGCGACGCCGCCAGCGGCTCGTGCGAATTGCAAGACCTGGCCTACGAGTACCAGGTGAGCGTGCCCGAATGGGGCAGCAAGGGCACGCGCTACCAGAAGGACAGCGATCCCAACCCGTTCGTGCGCGTGGATTTCAACAAGTGCATCTTGTGCCGCCGCTGCGTGCTGGCCTGCGCCGAAATCCAGGGCCGCAACGTGTGGGGCGTGGCCTATCGCGGCTTTGACGAGCAAATCGTGGCCGGGGCCGGCGTGACCATGCTCGAGGCGCGCTGCGAGTCGTGCGGCCAGTGCGTGGCCTACTGCCCCACCGGCGCGCTCAGCGACAAGATGTCGCACGGCGTGGCCCGCGCCCACCAGGTGCGCAAGGTCACCACCGTCTGCAGTTACTGCGGCGTGGGCTGCCAGTTCGACCTGAACGTGATGGACAACCGTGTCGTCCAGGTCACCTCCAACCCAGACGCGCCGGTCAACGGCATGGCGTTGTGCGTCAAGGGCCGCTATGGCTACGATTACGTTCACCACCCCGATCGATTGACCAGGCCCAAGGTGCGCCAGTACTTGCTGGACGGCGCGCCGCGCCCGCGCGAGCGCGGCGAGTGGGTGGAGGTGGACTGGGACACGGCGCTGGACATCGCGGCCAGGAAATTGCGCGAGGCGCGCGACACGCACGGCGCCGACAGCGTGGGGCTGCTCACCTCGGCCAAGTGCACCAACGAAGAAAATTACTTGATGAACAAGTTCGCCCGCCAGGTGATCGGGACGAACAACATCGACCACTGCGCCCGTCTCTGACACTCCAGCACTGTGGCCGGTCTGGCCACTTCATTCGGCTCGGGCGCCATGTCCAACTCGATGAAGGACGTCGCCGAGCAAGCCGCCGCGCTGCTCGTCATCGGCTCGAACACCACCGAGCAGCACCCGGTCTTTGGCACCATGCTCCGCCGCGCCGTCAGGACGCGCGGCGCCAAGATCGTGGTGGCCGATCCGCGCAAAATCGACCTGGTCGAGATCGCCGCCCTGCACCTGCGGCACAAGCCGGGCAGCGACATCGCCTTGCTCAACGGCCTCATGAACATCATCCTCGAAAAAGGCTGGGAAGACAAGGAGTTCATCCAAAACCGCACGGAGGGCTTTGAAGAATTCAAGGCCGTCGTGGAGCAATACACGCCGGACAAGGTGTCGGACGTCACCGGCGTGGCGGTCAAGCAGTTGTACCAGGCGGCCGAAATCCTGGGGACGAGCAAGCCGGCCGCCGTGGTCTGGGCCATGGGCATCACCCAGCACATCACGGGCGTGCGCAACGTGATGAGCCTGGCCAACTTGCAAATGCTGACGGGCAACATGGGCGTGCCCGGCGGCGGCGTCAACCCGCTGCGCGGGCAGAATAACGTGCAGGGTGCGTGCGACATGGGCGGCCTGCCCAACGTCTACCCGGCCTACCAACCGGTGACGCTCGAGGCGGCCAAGCAGAAATTCGAAGCAGCCTGGGGCGCGCCCATGTCCAACAAGGTTGGGCTGACGGTGACGGACATGATGCCAGGCGCGGCCGAGGGCAAGGTCAAGGCGCTGTACATCCTGGGCGAGGATCCGCTGACGAGCGACCCCGACCTGAACCACGTTCGCCACTGCATGGAGGCATGTGAGTTTGTCCTGCTGCAGGACATCTTTCCCACCGAGACGGCCGCCTACGCCGACGTGCTTTTGCCGGGCGTCAGCTTTGTCGAAAAGAGCGGCACCTTTACCAACACCGAGCGGCGCATCCAACTGGTGCGCAAGGCCATCGAACCCTTGGGCGAGGCGCGTGAAGACTGGCGCATCACGGCCGAGTTGGCCCAGCGCGTGTTGGCCGAGGGGGCGCGCCAAGTCGAGGGCGGGACGCACGCCGGATGGGAGTACGCCAACCCCGCGCAGATCCTGGCCGAAATCAACGCCCTGACGCCCAGCTACGCCGGCGCCACGCCCGAGCGGCTGGAGCGCGGCGAGACCTTCCAGTGGCCGGTCAAGGACGCCACGCACGGCGGCACGCC
This sequence comes from Thermoflexales bacterium, assembly GCA_016931085.1. Next base: position 19,804 of record JAFGFO010000262.1, on the reverse strand, counting down.
GGTGCTGCACGTGGGGCAGTTCGCGCGCGGCCTGGGCAAATTCGCCGCCATCGACCACGTCCCACCCGCCGAGCAGCCCGACGCCGAGTACCCGCTGGTGCTGACCACCGGGCGCGTCTTGTACCACTATCACGGCGGCGAGATGAGCCGGCGCGCCAAGGGCCTGATGGAGATCTATGGGCAGACGCTGGTCGAGATCAACCCGGAGGATGCCGCCAGGCTGGGCCTGGACGACAAGCAACTCGTCCGGATCACGTCGCGGCGCGGCTGGATGGAAGGCACGGCGCTCGTCACCGAGCGCGTGCCGCCGGGCACGGTCTTTGCCAATTTCCACTTCCCCGGCGATCAAAACGTCAACATGGTGACCAACCCGGCGTTTGACCCGGTGGCCAAGATCCCCGAGTACAAGGTGTGCGCCGTCAAAGTCGAGCCGGTCTGATGAAATCTCAGGTAACCGGCACCTCGCAGGTGCCGGTCACCTACAAACCTAAGGAGGCAACGATGGATATACGCAAAATTTACGAATATGCCCTGCAGCGCGAGTACGAAGGCAAGCGCTTCTTCGAGCAAAACGCCGAGCGGCTGAGCCACGCGGCGGCCGTGGGCACGTTCAAGGGACTGGCGGCCGAAGAGCAAAAGCACATCGAGTTTATCCAGGAGCAAATCGCCGCCCTGGATGAGGGCCAAGCGTCCAGCGCGCGCTTGGGTGCCGAGATGGAAAAGGCCGGCTTTTTCTCTCAACGCGCGGATTCCGAGTCGCTCGAACAGACCGTGACGGAAGCCATGGTGCCTGACCTGCCCATCCTGCGCATGGCCTACCTGATCGAGCGAGATTTCGCCGAGTTCTACGACATGGCGGCCCAGAAAGCCGAGGGCGAGGCCCGCAAGGTGCTCGAGATGTTGGCGCGCTGGGAGCACGGCCACGAGGTCTTGTTCAAGAAAATGCACGACAAGGCGTTTGAAGAATATTCCCAGATGCCGTGGGGTGGTTGACCAAGTCTAAGAAACCGAGTTTTTGCGAAGCACCCCCAAGCAAAGCGCAGGGGGTAAGCCCAAAAACTCGGTTTCTACGATTGCAGACCCTGGACAATGCGCACGCTTGGACAGTGTCTCTTTGATTGTGACCCGGCGCTGCTGCGCGCGATCGCCGCGCAGTGGGGGATAGAGCTGGCGGCCACGCGCCACCACGACGCGGCCATCGAGCTGGCGGCGCGTATGGCGTCGGCCGAGGCCCAAGCCGACTTGGCCTCGCGCCTGACGCCGGCCGAATGTGAGGCGTTGGGCGTCGTGTTGGCCGCCGGCGGGCAAATGCCCCTTGGCGCGTTTACGCGCCACTTTGGCGAGATCCGCCTGATGGGACCGGGCCGGCTGGAACGCGAACAAGCCTGGGCCGATCCGCACAGCACGGCCGAATCCATGTGGTACAACGGGCTGGTTTACCGCGTTTTTGATACGGGGCCAGGTGGCGCCCAAGAAGTCGTCTACATTCCCCCCGAATTGCACACCGGGCTACACAACTGGATCGCCGCACAAGCGCAGCCGGCGGTAACGCTGCCGCTTGCGCCGGCGCCCGAACCCGGCCAAGTGGCGTTGGGAGGCAGCCTGGCCGACGATGTATGCACACTGCTGGCCTACGCCCACCAGCACACGCTAACCCCACCCGTCCCGGCCCAGGCAGGCGGAGGAGATCTGGCAGCCTGGCGCCGCCGTCACCCAGGCCTGCTGGCCCAACTCGCCGGCTCGCCTGGCTATTGTCACGCTGCAAGCGTGACCTACGGCGACGCGGACGCCGCTGGGTACAGTGCCGCTGGGTACAGTGCCGCTGGGTACAGCGGGGTCGAATTTCTGCTTCACCTGGCCGAGCGTGTAGGACTGCTCTGCTTGGACGCTCACCGCCTGCGGCCTGATCCGGCCCACACCCTGGCTTGGCTGCGCGCCTCGCCGTTCGAGCAAACGCGCGTTCTGTTTGAAGGTTGGCGAGACGATCCCAGTTGGAACGAGCTGTGGCGCGTGCCCGGCTTGCGCTGCGAGGACACCGGCTCGTGGCGCAGCGATCCCCTCTCAGCCCGCCAAGTTTGCCTGGAGTACCTGGCCTTGATGCAGCCAGGCCAGTGGTACAGCCTGGATGGATTTATCGCGGCCGTCAAGACTCACCAACCCGACTTTCAGCGCCCCGGCGGCGATTACGACACGTGGTACATTCGAGACGCGCAGAGCGGCGGTTACCTGCGTGGCTTTGACAGTTGGGACAAGGTGGACGGCGCGCTGCTGCGCTACTTGCTGGCCGGGCCGTTGACGTGGCTGGGGGCGGTGCAATTGTCAACTGTTAATTGTCAATTGTTAATTGTTAATGGTGACAGTACAAGTCCCAACTCGCTCGCAGCTCACAACTCACAACACCCTCTGGCGCTAGCGTTGACGGAGATGGGGGCGGCGCTGCTGGGGAAGGGTGAGGCCCGTGTGGAACGAGGTGATACACGCTTCGAACTTTCTGACGGGGGGATGGTGCGCGTGGGCAGTGCGCGGCGTTACGAGCGCTTCCAGCTCTCGCGCGTGGCCGACTGGCTGCGCATGGAGACGGCCTCAAGCGATCCCTCTGCCGGCCGCGTCTGGGTTTATCAGATCACGCCTGCGTCGCTGGAGCGCGCGCGCCGCCAGCGCATCGAGATCGGGCGTGTGATCAGTTTCCTGGAAGAGAGTGGGGGAAGGCCGGTGCCGGAAGTCCTGGGCAAGGCGCTTCGCCGTTGGGAACGCTGTGGGACAGAGATTGAGGCGGGGCAGGCCGTGGTGCTGCGTGTGGCACGGCCGGAGCTGCTGGAGGAGTTGATGAGCAAAGCCGCCACGCGCCGCCTGATTCGCGAGGCGCTCTCTCCCCGCCTGGCGCTTGTTTCGCCCGAGCATTGGCCTACGCTGCAGCGAGCGCTGCTGGAGATGGGCGTGCTCGTCAGGAGCTGAACAGCCCCCAGTTAAAAGACGACGAGGTTGCCAGCCCCCCAACTGGAAACCTCGTGTCTCGCGCTCCCCCAGCGTCTGTGCTGTGCCTGCCCGCACACATCAGAACGCCAAGCGCACAGTTGATATGCCGCAGGCATTGGCCTGCGGAGGCCAAACCGGGTCAAGTTTGGGCAAGAGGGGTTTTCCCCGCTTGCAGGTGGTCCCGGCTCAGCCCTTGCGCCTCGGGGCAACTCGGAGCCAATGGCTCGGGATGCTCCTGGCGCTGGACGTCAGTGTAAAGCCATGCCGTTTCTTAATGGCGTGCCACTTGCTAATGGTACGCCATTTCCTGACGTCGCCTCATGAGCCAACAACTCGTCGTCGGTGGTCACGTAGAGCAGGTCTTGAATCGCTCGCTTGGCGTACAGCCAGACCATGCCGATGCGGCTGGCGCCCTGGCGGCGGTCAAAGACCAAGGTGATAAACAATCGTTCGCCCACGTTAGCGGTATAAATATCGTAACGGGTTCCTTCGTGATAGTGCAGATTGAACGAGCGGTCTTCGCGCAACTGGCGGGCCAGCTCGGGCCCGCGAAAGAAAGCGCTGCCCATCAACGCTACGAGCTGAACCGGCCGCAGTTGGTCAGAGAACCCAGCCTCCCCCAGCACTTCGCCTGTTTCATTGGACAGCAGAACACACTGCGCGCCTACCTCGTAGCGCAAATCCGACAAGCGTTGGGTCATTTGTTCCAGTTGGCTGGCTGACAACACCTCGGCCTCGGCCTTGCCTCGGCGTGCGTCCTCGTTATTCAAGGCATCTTTCACCGCCGCCGTGAATTCCTCGATGCGAAAGGGCTTGGTGAAGTAACGATAGGTTTGTAAGCGGCGCGTCTCGGCCTCGACCTCGTCCGAACCGTAGGCAGTGATCAAGATCGTTTGGGTGCTTGGGTTCTGTTCGCGCACGCGCTTGAGGAGGTCCAGCCCGTTGATGCCCGACATGCGCAGATCAGAGACGACCAGGTCGAAAGGGCCGCGCGCCAGCTCGTCCAGGGCCTCCTCGCCCGAGGCAACGCGTACCACCTGGTATCGTTGGTCGATAGACTCCAGGCTTTCTTGGAGGAAGAAAGCGACTTTGGCTTCATCTTCCACGATCAGTATGTTACGGGTTGTGTCTCTCATGGTGCCTCTAGCGTTTCGAGCGAGTCACTATCAGTTTCTAAGTGCACTCAAATCATAATACAAATCAGCCTTGGCTGGATTGCGGTTGAGTTGCGATTAAGTTACAAGCCCCCAGGCGCAAATACGCTTGGGGGCATGGACGATCCTTTAGACCCTAAAGGTCTCCAAGACCTTTAGAGTCTCTATTTGGGCGGCGGGGTGCCGGCAAAGAGGTAGCCCACCCCGCGTACGTTGAGGATGAACTGGGGGTTGTCCGGATCCGGCTCCAGCTTTTGGCGCAGGCGGCGGATGTGCACCCGGATGATGGCGCGCGCCTCTGGCTCATCGGCCTCATAGCCCTGGACCGAGTTGACCAGTTCCTTGGGTGAGGTGACCTGGTCCGGGCGCTGCATCAGGTAGGCCAAAAGCTTGAACTCGGTCAGCGTCAGATCGAGCAAATTGCCGTGGGCGGTGGCCACGTGCCGCTGCAAGTCGAGGCTGATGCCGCGGCTCTGGATAAAGCGCTCGGGCGCTTCGGCTGAGCTGGCGCCAACGGCTGGCACCTGTAACTCGTGGATGGCGCGCTGCATCAAGGTCACCAGGTCGCGTTGGCGCACCATCTGCTTGCGGTGCGCCAGCCCACGCCGCACGGCGGCGACGATTTCCGGCACGTTACAAGGTTTGAGCAGATAATCGAACGCGCCTTGCCGCATGGCGCTGATGGCCGAATCGAGCGAGCCGTGCGCCGTCAGCATGACGACGATCGTATCCGGCGCGATTTTCCGGGCTTGCTCGATGACCTGCAAGCCGTCCATGCCTTCCATCTTGAGATCGAGCAGCATCAGATCGACCGGCTCGCGCCGCAGCGTAGCCAAGGCTGTCTCTCCGCCGGCGGCTGTGATCACCTCAAAACCCTCGCCGCTCAAAATTTCGTCCAAGGTAGCACGCATGGCTGACTCGTCGTCGACCACCAGGACACGCGCGGGGGAAAGGTCTTGTTCGTTCATCTCATATCTCCTGTCTGGGATCCTCGATTGGCAAAACGACCGTGAAGCTTGCACCCTGGCCTGGCGCGCTGTCGACCAAAATGTGCCCGCCGTGCCGCTCGACAATATTATGGCTGACGGCCAGGCCCAGGCCGGTGCCGGCCACCTTGGTCGTAAAGAACGGTTCAAAGAGCTTGTCGACGTCTTCCGGCTTTAGCCCCTGGCCGCTATCCGTAAAAGACACGCGCACGTAGCCCTCGCGGTCCAATGTGGTGCCGATCGTCAACGTGCCGCCATCGGGCATGGCCTCCACGGCATTGATGACCAGGTTGAGAAAAACTTGCGTGACCTGGTCGGGCACCACCGCTATCTGGGGCAGCTCGGCCGCCAAGCGCCGAGAGACGCGCACCTTACCTTGTTCCAGGCGCTTGCCGGCCAGGGCCAGGACGCTTTCGACGACGTGGTTGATCTGGATTGGAGCGGTACGCCCCTTGGAAGGGCGGTAAAAGTCCAGCGTGCGCGTCACGATGGTGATCAGGCGCTGGACTTCTTCCTGGGCCATTTGCAAATAGTACGCCCGCTTGTCCTCTGTGAGCGGGCGATTGATCACCAGGTGCAGGCAGTTCTGAATGGCCTGGAGAGGGTTGTTCACCTCGTGGGCGATAGAGGCCGCCATGCGGCCCAGGGCGGCCAGTTTTTCAGCCTGGATCAACTGGGCCTGGCTGCGTTCCAGATCGCGGGTCGAGGCGGCCAGCTCAGTGTACAGGCGTGCGTTTTCCAGCGCTACGGCCACCGAGGCGGCCAGGAATTGGGCCATCTCCGCATCTGTGCCGGTAAACGTGCCTTCGATCTTGTTGATCATCTCGATCGCGCCGATACAGCGCCCCTTGACGATCAAGGGAACGCACATGCGATTGCGGGTAGGGATGCCGGTAACGGCGTCGAGAGGATTGGAGGCCGGCGCGGAATAGGTTTCGACCACCTGCATGTCGAGGTTATGGACCACCTGGTGGATGAGGGGGTAATCCTCGACCAAAAGCGGCGCGTCGACGGTCCATTCTTGATCCCGGCTCAGAATTTTGCGAAAAGTCAGGCTGTCGTCCTGCTCCTCTTTGAGCACCAGTGCGCCGATCTCGACGCGCATGAATTCGCGTATGCCGCGCACCGCCCCGGTGAAGACCCCCTCCAGGTCGAGCGTCGAGCTGATGATGCGCGACAGGTCGTTGAGCACCGCGAACTCTTCGCTGCGCTGTTGAGCAGCCTCGTATAACCTGGCGCGCTCGACCGCCGCGCCGAGCGTCATGCCGATCCCGCCCAGCACCTCGAGCAGGTCCGCATCTATGGGCAGCTTGTTGGCCACCAGCAGTGTGCCCGACAAGCGATTGTGGGCGCGCAGCGGGACGCAAGCCACGTGAAACGCTTTCTCGCCCGACCCGGCCGCCAACGCGTAAGGCTGATCGAGCCGGATCACTCGCCCGGCCACGTCCAAGATCGTCGCCGCTTCCAATGAATTCTGCTTATGGGCCACGATGGCTTGTTGGTCAGCCAGACTGCCCAGGGTGATCGCGCCGGCCAGCAAGTCCAGTTTTTGAAGCACTGTGTTCAAAGCTGTATCGACCACGTCCACCAGTTCGACGGCATTCCCCACCGCCTCGGCCACGGCGTTGAGCGCGTCCAGGGCCTGGTTGCGGCGGCGCAAATCCTGTTCGGCCTTGCGCAAGCGCAAGGTGGCCCTGACGCGCGCCAGCAGTTCCAGGTTGTCAAAGGGTTTGGGGATATAGTCGTCAGCGCCCAGCTCCAGGCCACGCACCTTGTCGGCGATTTTGCCCATGGCGGTCAGCATGATGACCGACACGTCAGCGGTGGCCGCGTCGGCCTTCAAGCGGCGGCAGACCTCGTAGCCGTCTATGCCGGGCAGCATGATATCGAGCAGCACCAGGTCAAAGTGCTGCTCGATCTGTGGCACCTGGCCCTTGAGGATGGCCAGGGCTTCTTCGCCGGTCAAGGCGGCCTCGGCATCGTAGCCGTTCATCGCCAGCCACTCGCGAATCAGGTCATTGATGTGACGCTCATCATCCACAACCAGGATATGGGCATCCGCTCCATCGCTGCTCTTGATATACGGCATAGGCGGATATTGGTACCTGTAAGGACTACTGCGTGCCGCGCATGCGTGGGTCGAGTGCATCGCGTAGGCCATCACCCAAGAAATTGAAGGCGAACATGGTGATGGCCAGCGCCAGGCCGGGGATCAACGCATGGTGAGGGTTGGAACGGATGCCATTGGCCCCAGTGGCGATCATCGAGCCCCACGACGGTGTGGGGGGATTCACGCCCAGGCCGATAAAGCTCAAGAAAGCCTCCCACGAGATATAGGTGGGGATCGCCAGGGTTTCGGCGACGATGAGCGGGCCGAGAATATTGGGCAGGATATGGCGAAACATAATGCGCATATTGCCGGCGCCCACGGCGCGGGCGGCCTCGACAAACTCTTTCTCGCGCAGCGAAAGCACCTGGCCGCGCGCCAGGCGCGCCATGCCCATCCAGGCCGTCAGGCCCAGGCCGATAAAAATGAACAACATCCCGCCCACCTTGCTGTCGAGCGCGTTCAAAGTATACTTGAGCGTGCCCGGCTCTCCCGCCTGGGCAAAAGACGAGCGGAAGAAGGCCATCATCAAGATGATCAACAAGATGGTCGGGAAGGCGTACATGACGTCCACAAAACGCATCATGACATTATCGACCCGCCCGCCAAAAAAGCCCGAGACGCAGCCGTAAATCGTCCCTATCAACAAGGCAATGATCGGGCCGATCAGGGCCACCGTCAGCGATACGCGCGTGCCATAGATGACGCGGCTGAACAGGTCACGCCCCAGGTCATCGGCGCCCAGTGGGTAAGCATCGCTAAGCCTAGCGTGGCTTCTGATGCTGGGGAACACAGGCTCCATCAATGTCACCATCCATCCCGGCATCTTGTTGTAATCTTCCGGGACTTGCACATCGTAAGGCTTGACGGCAATCAGATCAGCAAAGATGTACACGAGGGCAAGCATCACGATAATCGCCATGCCAACCACCGCTGCCCGGTTGCGCACCAGGCGATGGAAAGCATCTTCCCACAAGCTTTCGCGCTTGCGCAGAGTTGGTATCCCTAGAGCCACAGCCGGTTGTGCAACAGACATATTTCCCTCCTAAACAAGACCTGACAGGTTTCGCCCCTTGCGCTTCGCTTGGGGGTGCTTCGCAAAAACCTGTCAGGTCTAGAAAGCTACGTGATCCGAATGCGCGGGTCAAGAAAAGCGTACATGATATCCACGATCGCGTTGGCGAGGACCAGCACCATGGCATACAGCAAGATGGTACCCATGATGACCGGGTAATCCCGGTTGGTGATGCTGGTGATAAAGTACCTGCCCAGGCCCGGGATGCCAAAGATCAGCTCGGTCACGAAGGTGCCGGTGACCAGCGCGGCAAACATCGGCCCCAGCACGGTCGCCACCGGGATCAACGAGTTCTTGAGTGCGTGGCGGGTGATGACCACCCGTTCGGCCAGGCCTTTAGCGCGTGCCGTGCGGATGTAATCCTCGCGGATGACTTGCAGCAAGCTGGCGCGCGTCAGGCGTGCCAGGAGCGCGGAGCTTCCCAAGCCCAGCGCGACCGAGGGCATCAAGGCATAGCGGAAATAATTCCACGACAGCTCGGTGGGCAAAAAGCCCAACACATAAGGCGGCTTGGCGCCCCAGCCGGTCGCCGGCAGCGCTAAGGACCTGATGAACTCGTGCTCGCTTTGGCTGAACGAAACGGCAAAAATCGAGATCAGGATCGGTCCCATCACGATCACCGGCACAGACACGCCAAAGATCGCCAGGCTCATGCCGACATAGTCCACGATCGTATTCTGCCTGAGCGCGGATATGATACCGAGCGGGATGCCTACCACCATCGCCAAGATCAGCGCCATGACGCCCAATTGGAACGAGATGGGCAATTGGTCACGGAAGATGTCGTTGACGGTGCGGCTGCGGCTGGCGAACGAGGGGCCAAAATTCATCCAGCGAAAGTAGACCGAGCCAATCTTGAGTTCGATAAAGTACTGGTCCAAAAGCGAGCCGGTGGGTTTTTGAGTGGTGATGCGCGGCACCAGGACGTTAAAGACATAATCGGCGTACTGCCGCCACAATGGCCAGTCCAGGTGATAGCGCTGCTCGAGGTTGGCCTTGATCTCCGGCGGGAGCGCTTTTTCCCGGTCGAATGGGCCACCAGGCACCTGGTGCATCAAGAAAAAGGTGATAAAAGACACGACGAACAAGACCAGCAGCATCCAAAGAAAGCGGCGGACGATGAATTGACCCATACAAACCTCCAACGGTTGTAGGTTGAAAAGTTTAAGGTTTCAAGTGGGGACGGCGCCCGTGGGGGCGCCGTCCCATTTCCAGTCAGACTGGCTAGTCCTGCAAAACCTCCCAATTCTCGTAGCGTTCGTGGCCGCCCGCGGAGAACGTGCGCTTGATCCACGGCTGGGTCAGCGTGACGCGCGTGTACCAGTAGAGCGGGATCATGACGGCGTCTTCGTAGACCAGGATTTGCTCAGCCTGGGCATACATCTCGACGCGCTTGGCCGGATCCTTCTCGACGGCCGCCTGCTTGACCAGCTCTTCGAACTTTTCGTTCTTCCACATAAAGCCGCCGGCCGGCTCGCCGTTTTCGTACGGGTTGGACGAGCCGTTGGCAGCGCAGACCTCGCGGATAAAGTTGTTGGCGTCCGGATAGTCCAGGCACCAGCCCAAGCGCCAGATCTGCGGCGTGTCCTTGCCCTTGATCGTATCAAGGAAGACCGCCCACTCCTGGTTGGTCAACTTGATATCGAGGCCCAGCGTGGTCTTCCACATCTGCTGGAGAGCCTCGGCGATCTTTTGATGGCCAGAGGAGGTGTTGAACATCACTGTGATGTCGAGATCGGCCTTGGTGAGACCCTTTTCGGCCAGGTATTCGTCCAGCCACTTGTTGGCCTCTTCCGGCTTGAACGAGACACCCAGGTCAGGATGCGAGTCCATGGTGGGCACGGCTGCCAGGCCGGGGCGCGAGAACCACTGGGCCGGCTGCTGGCCACCCTTGAGCACATTGTCGACCAGGCCCTGGCGGTCAACCGCCAGCGAGAGGGCGCGGCGCACGCGCGCGTCGTCGACGTAGGGGGCGGTGGTGTTGAAGCCGTAAAAGTAGGTGCACAGGTTGGGCGCGATCACGAGCTGCTTGGACAGCGTCGGGTCAGACTTGACGCGGTCGATGTCGGCCGAAGGCACGGCGGTGGCGTCCATGTTGCCCGCCTCGTACTCGGCCATGGCGGCCGTTTCGTCGAGCATGGAAAAGATCACCTCGTCCACCTTAGCCTGCGGGGTGGCCTCGTCACCCGGCCAGAAGGGGTTCTTGATGATGGTCAGGGTCGAGTCGTGGATCCATTCCTTGAGCGTGAAGGGGCCATAGCTCTGGAAGAAGCCCGGCTCGGTCCAGCGGTCGCCGCGCCCCTCGACATCGCAGTCACCCTCAATGACCCACTTCGGTACAGGCATGGCCGTCCACAGGCCGATGATGTTGGCATTGTAGGCCGCGTCTTCGAGGAACTTGACTTCCAAGGTCCAATCGTCGAGCGCCTTGACGCCAACCGTCGTCGGGTCATCCGTTTCGCCATTGTTGAAGGCCGAGGCGCCATCGATGGCGAAGGCCAACACGTAGGCATAGGGCGAGGCAGTCTCCGGCTTGAGCGCGCGGAGGATGCCGTACTCAAAGTCCTTGGCCGTCACCAGGCGGTCATTGCCGTCGCAGTCCTGCGCCTTGACGACCTTCGTGCCGTCCCAACGCACCCACGGCACGTCATTGCGCAGGTGGAAGGTATAGATCTTGCCGTCCTGCGAGATATCCCACTTGGTGGCCATGCCGGGGTTAAGCTCGCTGGTCACCTCGTCCAGGCGAGTCAGGGCTACAAACGACTCTTCGATCACCGTGATGGAGCTGGTGTCTTCAGAGATGCTGGGATCGAGCGTCGGCACATCACCGTAGCCAAAGTTGGCGCGGATGATGTTGGGCCGCTGGGGCTTGGCCGTCGGCGCCGGCGGCGCGACAGGCACGGGCGTGGTGGTCACGATGACTTCCTTGATGACCTCTTTTTCCGTGCCGGGTTCCTTGACGACAACTGTTTGAACAATCGTTTGAGTTTCTGGTTGGCAGGCCGTCATCAGCATGCTGGCGATAATGACCAAGCTAACCAAAGACCAAAAGTTTTTGCGAGACATTTTCCTTCTCCTCAAGTAAAAGTTTTTCATGTTATCTTCTGGATACATTTGCATCCATGCTCAGCAAGCTTGCCAGGCTGCATGGACGTTCATCATCATCATATTTGGCGATCATCACCCCCTCTAGAACAGATTCCACGTGTCACTAAGCATACAGCGGCGGATTAGGATATATCCACCACCAACACCACCTTATGCCGGCCAACGGCGCGCCGGCCAGGTATCGATCGTGATCCAACCAAGCCAAGCATGCGAACAGCACGCGCAGCCCTCCTTGCCAGCCCGGCTGCGCCTGGCCGGGCTGCAACGAATGCGCGGCGGCCTCCATGATGCGCCGCTTCACTTGCCCAGAAGGCTCGGCTTGCTCGCTGCCGAGCTTGAGCACCTGGCCGAGCCACTGATCGAATTTATCCCGTTCGCTCGCGGGCTGGATTGACATACGCTCCTGACCTTAACTATAGTACTCGCAACTCGTCAAAAAGGTTCCAACTTATTTAACCATGTGGCAGTACACCCAGTGTCCCCCACCTCGATCGTACCATTCGGGCGTCTTGGTCTGGCAAATATCCGCTTGCGCTATTGGGCAGCGGGTATGAAAACGACAGCCTGAGGGTGGGTTGATAGGGCTGGGCACATCCCCTTGCAAGATAATCCGCTGGCGTCTCTCTTCCACGACTGGATCGGGCACCGGCACAGCCGACAGCAGCGCCTGGGTGTAAGGGTGCAGCGGGTGATTATACAACTCGGCCCGGTCGGCCAGCTCGACGATGATACCCAGGTACATGACCGCCACGCGCGTGCTGATGTGGCGCACCATCGACAGATCGTGCGCGATGAAGAGATAAGTCAGGCCAAACTGAGCCTGCAAATCTTCCAGCAAATTGACCACCTGGGCCTGGATCGAGACATCCAGCGCGCTGATCGGCTCGTCGCACACGATAAAGTCGGGCTTGAGAGCCAGCGCGCGAGCGATGCCAATCCGTTGGCGCTGTCCGCCAGAAAATTCGTGCGGGTAACGATTGACGAACAATGAGTTCAAGCCCACCACTTTGAGCAGATCTTCGACCCTTTCCTGGGCATCGCGCCCGCGCGCCTCGTTGTGGATGAGCAGTGGCTCGCCAATGATGTCCCCCACCGTCATGCGCGGGTTCAAGCTGGCATATGGGTCCTGGAAAATCATCTGCATCTTGCGGCGCATCAGGCGCAGGGATTCGCCCTTCATCTGGGTCAGATCCTGGCCCTCGTATACCACGCTGCCGGAGCTGGCCCGGTGGAGCTGCAGGATCGTCCGGCCTGTCGTCGACTTGCCACAACCCGACTCGCCAACCAGTCCCAAGGTTTCACCCCGATGGATGTCAAAGCTGACGTCGTCAACTGCTTTGACGTTGCCGACTTCGTGGCTAAACAAGAGGCCCTGGGTAATGGGAAAATACTTTTTGAGATTCGTGACGCTCAACAGAACGTTGTTGTCTGTGCTCACTGCAGCCTCCCCTCGCGCGTATCTACCCAACACGCTTTGGAATGACCCGGTCCTACCAACTCCAGCGGCGGGATTTCTTTCCAGCAGCGGTCAATGGCATACGTGCACCGGGGGGCGAACTGGCACATGACTGGCTTGTCGAGCAAGTCTGGTGGCAAGCCGTCAATCGACGTCAAGCGCCGGTGCTCGACCTCGTCCACCCGCGGCAGCGATCCCAGCAAGCCGATGGTATACGGGTGGCGCGGGTTGGCATACAGGTCCTTGACGGGCGACTCTTCGACAACAAAGCCAGCATACATCACGATCAAGCGCTGCGCCATGCCGGCAATGACGCCCAAGTCGTGCGTGATCCATATAATCGCCATGCCTATCTCGTCGCGCAGGCGCTTGATCAGCTCTACGATCTGGGCCTGGATCGTCACGTCGAGCGCAGTGGTCGGTTCATCCGCGATGAGAATCTGGGGATTGCACGATAAGGCCATGGCGATCATCACCCGCTGGCGCATGCCGCCCGAGAACTGGTGGGGGTAATCGTTGAGGCGGTCGCGGGCCTGGGGGATGCCCACCATTGTCAAGAGCTCGGCGGCGCGTTGGCGCGCCTGCTCTTTGCCCATCCCAAGGTGCAGCTCCAAGGCCTCAGTGAGCTGGAAGCCGATCGTCAGCACGGGATTGAGTGAGGTCATCGGATCCTGGAAAATCATGGCCATCTGAGCGCCGCGCACCTTGCGAATCTCGGGCTCGTTCATCACAAGAAGATCGTTGCCGTGTAAAAGCGCCACGCCATCGGTAATTTTGCCCGGCGGGCGGGGAATCAATTGCATCATTGACAGGACGCTAACGCTTTTACCGCACCCACTTTCACCTACGATGCCCAGCGTTTCACCTTCCTGCAGCGTGAAACTGACTCCGTTGACCGCGTGGACAATGCCCTCGCGGGTGTGGAACTCGGTTCGGAGATCCTTTACATCTAGCAATGTGGTCATGTTTTACTCCCAGGTCCCGAGAGTTTTGGAAACCCTCGGGGTCTTGTATATATACTCCATTGTGAAGATAAAGGTTCAAAATTAGCCGGCAACCTCGGCTGGGCGTTGGAAGCTGAGCGGCATGCCGCTCAAGGCCTGACGCAACTGCGTGCGACCATAATGCAAACGGGACTTGACCGTGCCCAGCGGGCAATCCATCGCATAAGCGATCTCGCGTTGGCTGAGATCGCACACGTAGTACAAAATAACCGTCATGCGGTGATCTGCCTCCAGGCCATCAATCGCTTGCCAAACAAGGCGCTGGATTTCGCGCAATTCCGCCTGATCCTCAGGAACAGCGTGATGGGAACCGACCAAGCGATTCACAAATGTCTCGACCGACACCAGCCAACGCTGCCCACGGCTGACGTTCGTATAGCTCAGATTGACGGCCACCCGGTATAACCAGGGTGCCAGGGGCAAGCTGGGATTGAGACTGCCTACATGGGCGCCCAGGCGCAAGAAAGTCTCTTGCAGGATATCCTCAGCCAGCTCTTGATCTCGAACAATGGCCAAGGCAGCTCGAAACACTGTCAGCTTGTACTTTTCGTACAAGCTTCCCAGCGCCTCAACATCGCCCGCCCGCACCCGCAGAATCAAACGCCCATCTTCACTAAAACTTGTCATATCACTCTATTTTAGAAGCAGAGCCCATGAGCACCGCTCAGCGGCACACTCCTCACCAACGACGAGAATCCTTTCGTGCCTCTCGTACGCGAAGCGCTCGTGTCGTTCGTGATCTATCTTACCACAACATGCGCCATGCTGTCAAAGATTAGGCTTGCCCTCCAGGCCAGCCAGAAAATCGAGGTCGGCTTGCGAGAGAGGAGCGCTGGGCAGCATGTCTGGCCGGCGCTGCCAGGTACGGCGCAAGCTTTGCTCGCGCCGCCAACGCGCAAGCTGCCCATGATGGCCGGACAACAAAAGATCGGGGACCCGGTGACCTCGAAACTCGGCCGGACGAGTATAGTGGGGATATTCCAACAAGCCCTGCGCGTGTGAATCATCCCAGGCCGCATCTGGGTCGCCCAAGACACCCGGCAGCAAGCGCGTGACAGCATCCACTACGATCAGGGCTGGCAGCTCGCCGCCGGTCAGTACGAAATCACCCACCGAGATCTCGTCTGTCACCAGGTGCAGCCTGACTCGCTCGTCGACGCCTTCGTAACGCCCACAGATCAACGCGATACGCTCGTGCTGGGCCAGCTGGCAGGCCAGTTGCTGGTTGAACAAGCGCCCTTGTGGGCTGAGCAGGATGATGGGGCAAGTGAGTTTCAGGTGATAGGTTTCAGGTTCCAGGTTTTGCTCTGTTCCCAGCGCCGACTCGACGGCGGCAAAGATCGGCTCGGGCTTCATAACCATCCCGCCACCGCCGCCATAAGGGTAGTCGTCCGTGATGTGGTGTTTGCCGACACCCCAATCACGAATGTTATGGAGCGCCACCTCGAGGCGTCCGGCCTCGATCGCGCGCTTGAGAATGCTCTCGCGCAGCGGCGACTCGAAAATCTCGGGGAAGAGAGTGAAAATATCAAAGCGCATACAACAACCTCCGCCAGCATCATCCGTATTATACCCCAAAAACGCGATTTCCGTCTCATTTGACAGATTGAGTACAATGGGGATACAATAACAGTAACACCAAGTACACGCGGTATAGAATACCGCCGGAATCCTTCGTGTCCCTTCGTGTCCTTCGTGGTTTATTTTCAAAGTAGGCAAGACATGGATCGCAGATCACAAGACGAGTTATTAGAAGTATTGGACGAGCTCCGCGAGCGAGTAGGCCCTCACGGTGTGATTGTGCCCCTGGGGTCGAGGCGCTATCACCCTTCGGCCGTGGTCGTGGCCGGCTACGTTTATCCCTTGGAGCTGGTCGCCCGCACGTTTGCCGACCCCGAAACAGGGCACGCCGATTTGTCTTCTCCGGCTGTATTGGTATGCGATGCTGCGCTGGTGGAAAACACACAGTTGCACTACGGGCTGGCCCCGGTGCTAAAGAGCTTGATAGAGAACAAGCCTCGCCGCTCGTTGGCCGTGTTCGCACTTGACATGGATGGCGCTGCGCTGGAAGCGCTGGTGAACAGTCACCAGAGCCACGTGTGCACCGTTGCCGCCGTGGGATGCGCTGGCATGGAACGAGAGCCTGCCAGGCATTACTTGCACGTCATTGCACACATAAGCGCTGCCAACGTTGTTGGCGAAGCCGCACGCGAAGGGCCAGTCTGGACAAGCGGGTTGGGGAGCGCTGGACGAATCCTGGTCGACCGTCGCAGGGCGGTCATCATCGAGCCTAAGGCTGTCGATCAGGCCGATATGCCCGCGCAATCTATCGGTTTATTGTCGGTGGGAGGGAGTGATATCCACAGTGTACAGGAAGGCATCGAGTGGGTTGAGGGTATCCTGGGGCACTGAACGAAAAGGCGCGGCATTGTAGGGCGGCTTTCCATAGCCGCCGTCTTGGCAGGTATGGAAACCTGCCCCACGCACGGTTTATTTTCAAAACAGAAACCCGGCTCTTGAGCAGAGCCGGGTTTCGTGTTGTTAACGGTACTGTAATTTCACAGGCCGGGCTTTCCACTACAATGGAAGCATGAAACAACGCAGCATCTCGCCCAAGCGGCCAGGCGGTAGCGATTTATCGGATACCAAAGCACTACCATTGTCTGGTCGTGGGCGCGCCAGAACCATGCCAGGCGGCAAGCGCACTGGCAAATGGCGTCAACAGATGCGTTCAACCAACTTTTATTGTTGGCGACCGATAAAGGACTTGTAACCGAAATAGGCGCCGACGCACAACACGGCGGCAATCACCCATACGGGCCAACTAGACAGCATGCCCCCAATGGGGTCGCCAGCAGCGCTGCCGATGTAGCCGCTGAACACAGCGGAAGCAGCAAAGATAATGATAAAGGTCCCGACCAGCCAGAAACGCATCAACTTGAGGCGCTTTTCAACATTCGAGGATGTATCTTGAGTCATTTTTGTCTCCTTTCAAGAGTGAGGGGAAATCTCCCCAGTGATGAAACACATTAACTACAATTTTAATCAAATTCTGGATTCTGGCAAGTTCGCCTACCAGGAATAGAACGAGGGTGAGCGTGGTTACTATCTTTTCGCAATTGACTGGCCTGCTAAGCGCTTCGCCAGGCAACCTGGTCTATCACTTGCTGATCTTGTTTGTCTTGTACGCTATCGTCGTAGTGGCTGTGAGCAGCGGCCGTCGTTACAGGTGGAACGCCGCCAGCGTGCGCCTGGTGCTGGCCGGCGGGGCGGTAGTGTTGGGGCGACTAGCCCTGATTGTGGCGGCCCTGCTGGCTTCGCTTGGGATCATTCGCCCAGATAGCGTGCTGCCGCCCCTGGAGCGCTTTGTCGATGTGGCCGGCCTTGGCTTGCTGCTGTGGGCTTTCGTTCTCCCCCTCGACTGGACGCCCCGGATCTGGACTGTGCTGAGCGTTGTAAACCTGTTCGCCGGCCTGGTGGTCTACCTGGTGTTTGCCATCGGCTGGTACAACGCATCGAGCGACGCTGGCCTGGCCTTTAATACATCGCTGCAAGATTGGACCTGGTCAGTATGGGCCTTGGTCGAGCTAGGTGGGGCTGCCCTGGCCCTACTCCTGTGTATGAACGACGAATGGAGCCTGGTTGGCGCGGCTGGCGTTGTGTTCCTGGTGGGTTATCTCCTACACCTGGGCTTGGGCGAGCTCACCCCACATATTGCCGGCTGGGTGCGCTTAGCCAATCTGGTCGCTTACCCAGTGTTGGCAGCCGTCACGTTGAGACAGGCGGTCAGCATGTCGCCCTTGATGGCACTTGCCAGGGGTGTTCCAGATGAGCCAGGCGACCCGTGTGCGCCGTGGCACGCGATCAAAGCCTGCCGGCACGTCGTCGACACTCCCGACTTTAGCGCTGCGCTCCAGCGGGCTGCGGCCGCCATCAACGCAGTCCTGAAGGCTGAAGTGGCAGCGGTGGGTCTGATCCCAGCCGGCCAACGTTCGGTCACGTTAGTGGCTGTGCAACAAGCTGGCCAGGCCCCCCGTGTCGGGGCTGCCTTCGACCTGGACAGCCAAGCTGTCGTCCAACGAGCTGTCACCTGGCAGCAGGCGGTCGTCATCGCAGAAGAGGCTGGCGATGATCTGGCCGATCTGCGCGCCTTGCTAGGCAATCCAGATGGGTCGCTCTCCATTCACCCGCTCGTGCACGAACACCAAGTGCTCGGTTTGCTGATCACAGGCTTCTCCAAGCAGGATAAATGGGGCAAGTTGGGTCGACGCTCGCTGGGCTACTTGGCCGACGAGTTGGCCACGGCCATTTTCAAAAGACGCCAGGTCGAACACCTCACCTACAGCCTGGCCCGGCGCGAGGCAAGTGTGCAGCAATTGAACGAGGAGCTAGCCCGATTGGGAGGACAGTTGAGCGAGGGTCGGTCACGCTGGGATCGGGAGCGTGTCGAGTGCGCCCAGCGCCTGCAGCAGCTTGAAAGCGCGTTGGCCCAGACCTTACAAGAGCTGGGCAGCTTGAAGCAGGCCGGCCGGCCGCCGGCTGCTCCAGCCGTGGCCCAGCCGGAAGCGGCGCCGCTTGTTAGCCAAGCCGAGGCTGCAGGTTACCGTCTGCAATTCTTTGAGGAAGCGAACAAACACCTGGATGCGATCAGCGGCGCACTCGAGCGCCTACAGGAAACGCCCGACGAAAACACCTTGGCCCACGTGTTCCGCCTGGCTCACGCACTCAAAAGAATGTCCGCCGCGCTCAACTATACCATGTTGGCCCGCTTGTTCGGCACACTCGGCGAGGCAGTCAAGCGCCTACGCGCCGGCGAACTCCGCCTGGACGCCGGCCTGCTGATCCTGGCTCAAGATACCGTGCACGTATCGCGCGTCTTGCTGGAGGATCTGCGGGCTGGGTTGACACCCAGCGTGGATGCCACCCCCCTGCTCGAGCGATGGGCGCCGTTGATGGCTCACGTCGCCTCGCCACCGCCCGCCGCAGCAGCTTCCCTGTCTATTTCCGGCCCAACCTTCCAGGTACACGTTTCGCTGTCGCCGGATTGCCAACTCAAGGCCGTGCGCGCCATCGTCATATTGGCTCAGCTCCGGCGCATCGGCAAGATCGTAGCTTGCCAGCCCGAAGAACAACTGCTGCGCACTGGTCACGTCAACAGCGAATTCGTGATCACTCTAGCCACCAACCAATCAGCCGCCCAGGTACAAAGCCTCGTGGCCGCCATCGCCGACGTAGACCGAGTCGAGGTGCACTGATCGCGTAGGGGCGCGGTAACCGCCGCCTACAGTTGCATAAACCTGTTTTTGTGTTACACTAGGCTGGCCCGGCGCGAATGCGCCCAGGGTTAGCTCTATTTTAAGGAGTTCAGATGGCTGAGGGTCAAAAGACGGTTGTCTGTGTTGAGGACGAGCCGGACATGATTTACCTGATCGAGTTCCTGCTGGCGAAAAAAGGCTACCAGGTCATTGGAGCAAACAGCGGGCGTGAAGGATTGGAAACCATCCAGCGCGTCAAGCCTGACCTGGTGCTGCTCGATTTGATGATGCCGGATATAGATGGAGAGCAGGTCTGTCGAGCCATGAAAGCCGACAAGCGACTCAAGAACATCCCGATCATCGTCGTCACGGCTCATGTCACCAGCATTGACAAAACCCTATGGCAGGAAGTGATTAAAGTCAATGACTATATCACCAAGCCATTTGACTCTCAAAAATTGCTGGAGAGTATCGAAAGGGTGTTCGCAAGAGGGGCGTGAAAAGAGATCGGGGCTGGCAAACGAGATGTTAGCCTTAGGGCTCCAGCAAGTGTTTTTACTTCCCGATTTACACCTTTTGTGGTACACTAGTGATATATTGGAGTTTAGACTAAATGCCCATTTTGCGGGTTTTTGGCCAAATTTGCCACCACATATGGTGGTTGCGATTAGCGATACTCCCGT
>JAFGFO010000261.1 GCA_016931085.1 Thermoflexales bacterium | reverse complement strand
TTTCTTGAACTGCTCGACGTACACCGGGCGCTCGGGGCGCGGGCCGACCAGGCTCATCTCGCCCAAGAGCACGTTGATCAACTGCGGAAACTCGTCAATGTTCAGCTTGCGCAGCCAGGCGCCCAGGCGCGTGCGGCGCGGGTCGTCCGGCTTGGTCCAGCCCGGCCCGTCCCGCTCGGCATCCTGGCGCATCGAGCGGAACTTGATCACCATAAACGGCTCGGCATCCAGCCCCATGCGTTCCTGGACATAAAACACCGAGCCGGGCGACTCGAGCTTGACCAAGAAGGCCGTCAGGAGTAAAAACGGCGACAGCAGTACCAGCCCGACCGCGCTGCCCACGACGTCCATGCCGCGCTTGAGGGTGAGCTTCCAACCGCGCATGGCCACGTCACGCACCGACAGCAGCGGCAGCCCAGCCAGATCGTCGATGCCCACTTGGCCGGCGATGAATTGAAACACGTCTGGGAACACCTTGACGCTGATCGTGCTGCGGTCGCAGTAGTTGATCACGCCCAGGATTTCCTGGTGGCTGGCCTCGGGCAGGGCAATGATCACCTCGTTGATGTTGTACTCGTCAATCAAGCGCGGCAAGTCGTCAACGCGCCCCAACACCGGCAGGCCAAGCTCTTGCGGCGGCGGCGAAAAGCTGCCATTGCGCGCCACAAAGCCCACCGTCTCGTAGGCCAGCCACGGCGAGTAACTGATTTTTTGCAAAATCATCTGGCCCACGTCGCCGGTGCCCACGATGATCACGCGGTCGCGTCCCCAGCCGCGCGCTTGCAGGCGCACGCGCAGTGTATAATAGACCATGCGGCCCAGGCTAACCAAGACCAGGGTCAGCACCCACGAGTAAATGACCATCGCGCGCGAGAAATCCAACTCCATCACGCTGTTCTTGAACAGCAACGAGGAGGCAGCGATGGACAGCATGGTGCCAATGGATGCCGCGCCAAAGACCGAGTAAAACTCGTCCACCCGCGACACGGCACGCACCTGGTGATACAGGCGATAGAAAAAGAACACGACCAGGATGGTGATCACGTGGACGGCCAGCATACTGCTGTAACTGCGCAGCGGCAGCAGGTTGATCGGCGGGTTGGGCCAGGGAATCCACGCGCGCAGGTAATAGGCCAGGACGAAGGCAGCCACGATCATCACGCCGTCGCTCAGCGCGAGCGTCACAGTAAATAAAGCTTTGACCTGGTTCCGGCTCATCTTCGACCTCCCATACTATGCTGAGCATAGTATCTCGCGTGCCAGCCGCGGTCCGCCCCGCACGGTCAGGGCCAGGCAAATCAAGGCATCTAACACGCGCGGCATGGTGGGCCGGTAATGCTTGCGGTAAAAAAGCCACATGGCGCGCTCGAACTCGTATTGGGCCTGGGGGTTTTTGCCGAACGAGGCTCGTTTCACGTGGCGGACGACTATGCCTGGGTTGTAGTAAACCTTCCAGCCGGCGGCCTTGAGCCGGTAGGCCCAATCCAGGTCCTCGCCGCCAAAAAAGAACTGCTCGTCGAGCACGCCCACCTGCTCGATGGCTTCCCCGCGCACGATCATGAACGCACCGTTGACGCAGTCTACCTCGACCAACTGGTCTGGGTCGAGATAGGTGAGATTGTAACGCGCGAAACGCCGGCTGTGGGGAAAGTGCTTGCTGAGGCCCACCAGGCGATAAAACGACACGGCCGGGGTCGGAAAGCTGCGGCGGCAAGCCAAATCCAGGCTGCCATCCTGCCGCACCAACTTGGGGCCGGCCGCTCCTGCCTGGGGGTGGCTGTCCATGAACTCGACCATGTGCGCCAGTGCCTCGGGGGGGACGACGGTGTCGGAATTGAGAAGCAATCCGTAACGTGGGCGATCTTGGCGCTCCACGGGCGGCTCGCCCCAGCCCCACACGGCCAGTCCCTGGTTGTTGGCATACGCAAACCCGCCATTGATGGGGCTGCGGATCAGGCGCGCCTGGGGGAACTCGGCCGCCACCATCTCTGGGCTACCGTCTGAAGAAGCGTTATCGACCACGCACACGTCAAAGCTCGCGCCCTGGCTGGCATAGACCGAGCGCAGGCAATCGCGCAGCAACTCGCGCGTGTTGAAGCTGACGATGACGATAGCAAGATCAGACCTGCTCATAGCAGGTGTTATTATACCACCGCCGCCTAATTTTTGCTTGCCCCCTTGATGTGGTAGCCCAGATGGCCCAGCGCAGCCCGCAGGCCGGATTGCAAATCGGCCATGGTTTCGATGCCTTCCCAGTCGATGCCCAAATCGACGATCGTCTCGGCCACGGCCTCGGACATGCCGGTTAGAATCGTGTAAGCGCCCTTCAGGCGGGCGGCCTGGATGGTCTTGTTCAAGTGGTTGGCCACGCCGGTGTCTACGATGGGCACACCGGTGATATCCACGATCACGACCTGGGCGCGGTGCGCCCGGATACCGGTCAGCAGGGCGCGCATAACGTCCTTGGCGCGCAGTGTATCGATGCTGCCAATCAGTGGCATGACGATGATGCGCTCCATGACAGGGATGATGGGCGTCGACAACTCCTGCAAAGCCTGCCTTTGGGCTTCGATGATTTCTTGCTGCAAGTGCATGTTCTCTTCTTGGGCGCGTGCGCGCTCGGCAGTCTCGCGCTGCAGTTCGGCCGTGCGCGCCTGAACTTGCTTTTCTACCTCGGCGTAGGCAGCCTGGAGCGCTTGCTCGGCTTGCTGGCGCGCACGCAAGAGGAGCGCTCCCTGCAGGGCGCTGCTGATTTGTCCGGACAACGCCTGGTAAACCGTGCTATCGTGGGGGCCAATCTCGAACAAGGCAAAGCCGATCTGGTGGTCGCGAAAAACGAGTGGCTCGACGGCATAGCTGTAGCGCCGGGCGGAGGGCCAAAACCCTTCCGGCACTAGCTGGCGTGAAGGGAAGCGCTGTCCCTCTTCCTCCAAGCTCACCCGGCCGGCCTCGTGATAGGCCAGGATCAAGCGGGACCAATCTGGAGCTGGCTGTGGATAAGTGTATGGCTGGGGGTTTTCGTACAGAGACAGGTAACAACTGGGGATGCCCAGGGCAGGCAGCCTGTCTGCCAACACGTCCATCAACTCGGCCACGTCGAAGGTCGTGATCAGCGCTGACCCGATCTCGCGCAGCACTTGGGCTTGCTGCTCAGTCTCTAGCGCCTGGTGAGCTTGCGCCACCTGGCCCATTTCGCTGATTGAGACCCGTGCCTGTCCCCAAAGATTCTCGGCAATCTGCAGGGTTCTGCCCTCCAGGTAAGGCAAGGTATGGTAACGCAGTGCTGAGATGGCGTTGTGCCAAACGGTGACCTTGCCTCTAGCAGCAACTGTCTGGCGCAGCGCCCCGTCCAGCGCGGTCAAAAAGAGACCGCGTGTCTGGCCTTGTACTTCGGCGGTGAAACCGTCCAAGAGTGGTGCAACTTGCTCGACGCTCGTTTGGCCGATCGTCTCGGCCAGGCTGGAGAGAAGCTCTTGTCTGTGGGCAGCCATGGCAGCCTCGAACGTTTCGCCGTCAGGGTGAGCGCGCGCGCGTTTGGCCGCGGCCTGCGTCACGAGGGGGTCTTGACATCCACACGATTGGCGTACGATCAGCGCGGTCGGGAGCGTCACCTGGTCAGGCACTTGCTGGCCCGCCAGGCGCGCCGAAATCATCTCCAGCGCTCGCTCTCCCAGGTCAACAAGTGGCTGCCGGACTGTGGTCAGAGGGGGAAGGGCAAAAGCGGCATTGTGAACATCGTCAAAACCCACCACGGCGATCTCGCCAGGCACCGATATCCCTCTCTCTTGCAGGGCATCCAGAACACCGAAAGCCATGTCGTCGTTGGCAGCCACGATCGCCTGGATCTTTAACTGGCGCTCGTCGAGCAGCGTGCTAACCGCCTCCACGCCCGCAACGCGACGAAAGTTGCCCTGCACGACGAGATCCGGGTCGTAAGGAATAGCGTGCTCGGCCAGCATCTCCTGGTAAACCTGGTAGCGCTCTTCTGCCTCTGGGTGCCCTTCGATGCCGCGCAGGAAAGCGATGCGGCGGTGACCGTGCGCCTTGACCAAGTGAGTGATGGCAGCACGCAGGCCATGCGTGTTATCCACCACCACACAAGGTTGCCCTTCGACCTTCTGCCCAACGCCGATGGCCGGCAAGGGCTCGTAATGTTCGAAAAAGCGCCCGATGGCTGTCTCGTCAACAAAACCGAACACGGTGCCGAAGAAGATGATGCCATCGACGTTGCCGGCACCGGCCAGGTCGAAAAGAATGTTGGACTGGGCCTCAAAACCGTAGGGTGAGCACAAGAGGCCGCCGGCGAAGCAGAGCAAGTTGGCGTCATGCTTCTCGACCGCATCCAGCACATTGGTCCAGATAATGGCCTGGTAACTGGCCGCGAAGCCCGGGTCGGCCACCAGGCCGATGGTCGGGCGCAAATGAGCTTGTGGGGCATGCGTCGTCATTCTCTCACCTCCAAGTATGCCAATTCTACCCCACTCTGGCGTTGCTGGCAAGGGGTTGGCAAGAATCTCTGACAACAAGCTGTGTGGCTATCTCGTATTGCTCACTATCCGGCGATTTGCCATGGATCAGGCCAATCAGTATCTCGGTAGCGATATAGCCCATTTGGTCGATGAATTGATCCACCGTTGTAAGAGACGGGTTGAGGTAAGCCGTCTCGGGAATATTGTCAAAGCCAACCAGCGACAGGTCTTG
Organism: Thermoflexales bacterium; assembly: GCA_016931085.1. The sequence goes on along the minus strand of JAFGFO010000261.1, from coordinate 10,444 downwards.
AGGGATACGCCGCCCAAGCTCGCGAGCGGCCTCCATCGCGCCAATAGCCGACCTGTCATTCGCCGCCAAGATCGCGGTGGGCGGCTCGGGACGGGAGAGGAGCCGCAGAGCGCACAGGCGGCCCGTTTCGGTCGTGAAATCCCCCACTTCAATCAAAACCTGGTCTTCCGGGATGTTGGCCACAGCCAATGCATCCAGGTAAGCTTGCAGCCTCCGGCTGGCGCTCTGCAAATCGGGGCGGCCGTTGATAAAGCCGATGCGGCGGTGTCCCAGCCCGATCAGGTACTCCATCGCCGCTGTGGCGCCGGCATAGTTGGTCGAGATCACGGAGGGGCAGTTAGGACATTTGTTGTTGGGATCCACTGTTACCACGGGGGCCGCCGTGGAAAAGCTGGTGGCCGCCGGCGTGGCGATGACGATCCCGTCGGTGATGCTGCCATTGAGCAAGGCGACATAGTGCTGCTCCCGTTCAGCCCCCGTGGGTCTTTTGATGCTGCCACTGGTGTAGATGATGAGATCATAGTCAAACTCGGCAATCGCCCGGTTGACACCTTTCATGACCTGGATGGAAAAAGAGTCGGCCACATCGGGCACAATCAGGCCGATGACGTTGGTCTGGCGGCTGCGCATGCTGCGAGCCGCCAGACTGGAGGTGTAACCTAAACGTTGGATGACGCCTCGAATCCTCTCATAGGTTTCTAGCGCGACGTCATCCTTGTCGTTCAGCACACGCGACACAGTCGAGATCGATACACCCGCCTCTTTTGCCACGTCTTGAATCGTGATGGTCGTTTTGGCCCGCCGCATCGTCCTTTTCATTGTGAGCTAACCCCTTGGCTCGGTAACGTTTCCGGCATCTTTTCCGGCAGTTTCAGATCGTATCACAGACGCATGGCTTTGTCAAGAGGAAATTTCACCCTTTATCTGCGCCAAAGCATTAAAGCTGGGCCGCAACGCCGGATACAGATCTCTGTACAGCGGGTACAAGTCCTGGTAAATGGCGCGCGCTGCCCCAGGCGCGGTACGTCCCGTTACCTGAACGACGTCGGCACAGGCGGCGGGCACATTGGGGAAAGCGCCTAGGCCGGTCGCCGCCAAAACAGCCGCGCCGTAAGCCGCACCCTCGGTGGCGTTAACCGTCACCAGCTCGACGCAGAGCACATCGGCCAGGATTTGCCGCCACAGGGGGCTCTTGGCCCCGCCGCCAGTGACGCGCACCTGGGTGATATCTGCCAGGCCGGCCCCCTTCATCAGCTCAAAGCCATCGCGCAGGCCATAGGCCACACCTTCCAGGACGGCCCGCGTCAAGTGAGCGTGGGTGTGGCGCACGGTGAGACCGACAAACGCACCCCGCGCCAATGGATCGGGGTGCGGAGTGCGTTCGCCGGTCAAGTAAGGGAGGAAGAAAATACCGTCACTGCCGGATGGCACGGCGGCGGCCGGTTCAAGCAGGGTATCAAAGTCGGTTCCGGGGGCGAGCGTGTCCCGATACCAGCGCAGGCTGCCCGCCGCCGAGAGCATCACGCCCATCAGGTGCCACTTGCCGGGCACGGCGTGGCAGAAGGCGTGCAGGCGGCCCTGTGGCTCGATGATTGGCCGGTCGGCCGAGGCAAAGACCACGCCTGAAGTGCCGAGGCTGAGCGATACGATGCCTTCGACGACCGCCCCGGTGCCCACCGCGGCGGCGGCCTGGTCACCGCCACCGCCCACCACGGGTGTGCCGGCTTTCAGGCCGGTGGCCTGGGCTGCTTGCGGCGTGACGTGTCCCGTGACAGCCGGGCCTTCGAACGTGGGCGGCAGCCAGGCGGGATCGATGCCCAGGGCCTCGACGAGCGCCGTCGACCAGTTGCGCTCTCGCACGTCAAAGAGCACCGTGCCCGAGCCGCCGGCTTTGTCCATGGCGTAGGTGCCCGTCAGCTTGAAGCGCACATAGTCCTTGGGCAGCAAGATCTGCCGAATCTGGGCAAAGATATCTGGCTCGTTGTTTTTGACCCACAGAATCTTGGGCGCGGTAAAGCCGGTCAACGCGTCGTTGCCCGTGATCTGGATGAAGCGCTCCTTGCCCAAGCGGGCGCGGATTTCGTCACATTCCGCTCCAGTGCGTTGATCGTTCCACAGGATGGCAGGACGCAACACCTCAGCATCGCCATCCAGCACGACCAGGCCATGCATCTGGCCCGTCAACCCCACCCCTGTGACCTCAGCGGGGTTCACGCCCGACTGTGAGAGCACCTGGTGGACACTCTCGGCAGTCGCCTTCCACCACAGAGCGGGGTGCTGCTCGCTCCACATCGGCCGGGGCGTCTCGTAGGTATATTCTGACACAGCCACGCCGGCGACCTGGCCGTCCGCGTTCATCAACAGCGCCTTGGTGGCGGTCGTCGAGGTATCAATGCCCAGAAAATAACTCATGGTGCTTTGCTCCTGTCAAGCTAAGATGTCACGCTACACGCGTGACCTACGATTATCAGCACGCCTGGCCTTAGCGCGCGCCCAGCAGCAGTTCGTTGGCCAATTGGTCCAGGCGCTCGTACTGCAGCCCACGCTGTCCCAAGGCCACCCGATCGAAGGCGTAGGCCTTGAGGCTGGCAGCCTTGTCGCGCGAGTACTTGCCCGCAAAGGGCGCCATGGCCGGATCGCCAGCGTTGATTTCCGCCAGCAAGGCCTGAATTTCAGGGTCGGCGTTGAAGCGGGCGGCCGTGTCTTTCAGGATGAGATAAGTGCGCATGCAGCCGCGCGCAAAATCTTTGACGCCGGCGATGTCTTCGGTGCGATAGGCATGCGCGTCAAAGTGGCGCGAGCCGGCATAGCCCACGTCTTCCAAGAACTTGACCAGGAAGAAAGCCGGCTTGAGGTTCTGGGCGCCAAAACGCCAATCCTGGTCGAAGCGGGCATAGTTCTGGTCGTTCAGGTCGATGTGGAACAGCTTGCCGGCATCCCACGCCTGTGCAACGGCGTGCAAAAAGTTGAGGCCTGCCATGTGCTCGTGGGCCACTTCGGGATTGACACCCACCATGTCGGCGTGATCGAGGGTGGCGATAAAGCCGAGCATGGCGCCCGTCGTGGGCAGGTAAATGTCGCCGCGCGGCTCGTTGGGCTTGGCTTCGAGCGCGAATTTCAGGTCATAGCCATTGTCGATCACGTACTCGCACAAAAAGTTCAGCGCCTCGCGGAAGCGCTTGCCGGCATCGAGCGGGTTCTTGGTGGCATCGCTCTCAACCCCTTCGCGCCCACCCCAAAAGACATACACCTCGGCCCCCAGTTCCACGCCGAGGTCGATCGCGCGCATCGTCTTTTGCAGAGCATACGCGCGCACCCTGGCGTCGTTCGCCGTGAATGCGCCATCCTTGAAGACGGGGTCAGCGAACAGGTTGGTGGTTGCCATGGGGACGACCAGGCCGGTGTCTTTCAGGGCTTTTTTGAAATCCGCCACGATGCGGTCACGCTCGGCCGGCGTGGCGTCGATCGGCACGAGATCGTTGTCGTGCAAGTTCACGCCATAGGCGCCAACCTCGGCCAGCAAATGGACGAGGTCGGCAGGTGGAAGCACGGGGCGAACATCCTGGCCAAAGGCATCGCCGCCTGGATTGCCTACAGTCCACAGGCCAAAGCTAAACTTGTGTTCGGGTCTAGGGTCAAACTGTTTAGACATAGCAACTCCTTTTTCAAAATACAAAATGTTTTTGTCAATTTTTGCCAACGATCTCCAAGCGGCCCCCCAGCGGCAGGTGTTGTGAAGAGCTGCCCACCAGCAGCTCGATCGCGCCTGGATGGACCGCGTAGTGCATCTTTTCGTCATAGTAGCCCAGATGTTGGCTGTCCAGGGTAAAGATCACGGTTTTGCGCTCTCCCGGCTCCAGGGCCATGCGCTTCAAGCCCTTCAACTCTTTGATAGGCCGGGGCACGCTGGTGTCGAGGTGGCGCAGGTAAAGCTGGACCACCTCGTCGCCGGCGCGGTCGCCGCTGTTTCTCACGTCGACGCTGACGCTCACGGGCTGCCCGGCCCTGGCTTGACTTGGGGTGATGGACAGATTGCCGTACTCGAACGTGGTATAGCTCAAGCCGTAGCCGAAGGGAAAGAGCGCTTCGCCGCGGAAGTAGCGATAGCTATGGCCCTCCATGGCATAGTCGTCAAAGGGCGGCAGGTCATCCAGCGATTTGTAAAAGGTGACCGGCAGCCGTCCGCCGGGGTTGTAATCGCCAAACAGCACATCGGCCAGGGCCTCGCCGCCAGCCTGGCCGGGATACCAGGCCTCGACGATGGCCGGGACGTGCTCGGCAGCCCAGTTGACCGCCACGGCGCTGCCGTTGAGCAGCACCAACACCAGCGGCTTGCCCAGGGCCTGGAGTTGTTTGAGCAACTGTTCCTGGGGCTCGGGCAAAGCGATATCGGTCCGGTCGCCGCCCGCAAAGCCATCCAGGTGGACGGGCATTTCCTCGCCCTCCAGCCGGGGCGACAGGCCCATCACAGCGACGACGACGTCAGCCTTGCTCGCCACTTCCAGCGCCTGGGCCGTGGGACCCGCACTTGGCGGCGCCCACAGCAGTTGCACCTGCGGGTCAAGTCCCCGGCTCACGTGCTCCAGGCGGAGCCGGTAGAGCCGCCCGGCTTCCAGCTCGAGCTCCTGGACCTGGAGGCGGGGATGGTGAATGGAATTAGATTCGACGAGCAGCTCACCCTCCAGGTACAGTTTGTAAGCGCTGTGCCCGGAGACACCGAGCCGGTAGACACCACTCTCAGGCGGGATGAGCTCACCGCTCCAACGAGCAGAAAACGGGGCACCCCACCGGCCGCCCAGGGGGGTGCTGTCCTTCCAGCAAAAATCTACGACGCGATCCACGCGACGCAGGATCGGGTCGCCATCGAGCTTGGGGTTATCATAGTACTCGCCTGTCAGGCCAGCCTCTCCCGCGCCGGAGCGCAGGCAAGCGGCCGGGACGGCTTGCAGCGGGACGACGCCGTCCGCCAAGGCGCAACCTGGCGCGTAATAGACCCTGGTGGACACCGGCAGCTTGTGTCGAATCCCTGCCAAGGGAGTGAGCGCCTCGGCCGGGGTGCCGTTATAGTTGCCCAGCAGCACGGCCAGATCGTCGGCGTTGGGGCCAACGACGGCGATGGCGCCCAGGTCCTTGGACAGGGGCAACAATCCGCCTTCGTTTTTGAGCAGCACGATAGACTCGCGAGCCGCCTGGAGCGCCAGCGCGCGGTGCTGGGGCGAGTTGATGATCTCATACGGGATGTGGGCGTAGGGCACCTGTTCCGGCGGGTCAAACATGCCCAGGCGGAAGCGAGCCGTGAAGAGCCGCTCGACGGCGCGGTCAATGGCTTCTTCAGAAATCAATCCTTGCTCCACAGACTGCAAGAGAGCAGGGTAAACGCTGCCACAGTTGAGATCGCAGCCGTTCTTGACGGCCAGGGCAGCCGCTTCCTCGGCCGTGCTCACCACCCGGTGGTGCTCGAAAATATCGCGGATGGCCTCGCAGTCAGAGACGACGTAGCCGTCGGAGCCGGTGGCTCCGCCGAAACCCCATTCCTGGCGGAGGATCTGTTCCAAAAGCGTGAAACTGGCGCAGCAAGGCTGGCCGTTGGTGCGATTGTAGGCGCCCATCACCGAGACGGCCTGGCCCTCCCGGACACACGCTTCGAAGGCGGGCAGATAAGTCTCGCGCAGGTCCCGCTCACTGACGCGGGCGTCAAAGTGGTGCCGGTCCGGCTCGGGGCCGCTGTGCACAGCAAAGTGCTTGGGGGTGGCCACGAGCTTCAGGTAGTCTGGATGATCGCCCTGCAAGCCCTTGACGAAAGCCACCCCCAGCCTGGCCGTGAGATAGGGGTCCTCGCCATAGCTTTCCTGGCCTCGACCCCAACGGGGGTCGCGAAAGATGTTGATGTTCGGCGACCAGCAGGTCAAGCCGGTATAGATCTGGCTGATGTCCCGGCGGAGCGCCTCGTGGTGCTTGGCGCGCGCCTCATCCGAGATGGCGGTGGCCATGCGGTGCACGAGATCGGGGTTCCAGCTTGCGGCCATGCCGATGGCTTGGGGAAAGACGGTAGCCACGCCGGCCCGGCCCAAGCCGTGCAGGCATTCGTTCCACCAATTGTAGGCCGGGATACCCAGCCGCTCGATAGGGGGGGCGTCGAAGACCAACTGCGAGATCTTTTCCGCCAGGGACATTTGAGAGACCAGGCTACTTACGCGTGCTTTGATTGATGTGTCCTTGTCCACGTGATCACGCTCCAAAATGATTCTGGATTTTCGACACCATTGCCAGCAACGATACCGAAAAAAAAGACCATCCTCCGTGCGATTCCTTTTGGCTCAATCGCGGTACAAGCAGCATGGGTGTCAACGTGCTCCGTGACACCAGCCACCGGACCTGGGTGAGGAAAGGGGCTTTTGTCGCGAGTCAATCCACCGGCCTGGCAACGATCCCGGCATCCTTCCCGGTACCTTTTTCAGATTATATCACGGGCAAACGGCTTTGTCAAGATATTGGGATAGGGGCAAGCTGGCATCCGAGCTCATCGGAAACGGCCGAAGCCAAGATAGGATCTACCTGGATTTCGTCGGTGGTGCGTTCGCCGGCGACTTGCTTCTCCTCTAGGCCACGGGTGGCTCTGACAATCCAATCGACTGCCAGTTCAGGCGGAATCTTGCCGGTGTTAATGACGAGGTCAAAGGCGTGGATGGCTTCCCACGATAAGCTGCAACACTCTGCGATAAAAGCCGTCTGTACGCGATCGTGCTCTTTCACGGCGGCTTCGGCCTGATCGATCGGGATCTCTTGCTGAGCCATCACGCGCCTGACACGGATCGGGAGAGGGGCTTGCAGCCTCACGTGGAGGACATTGGCCAGGCCCTCCAAAACTGCGAAACCACTGCGTCCGAGGATCACGACGTTGCCGTGGCGGGCCACGGCGCGCACGACCTGGTGGAGCATACTCATCATCACACTGCGGCGCTCTTCTCGCTGTGCGTCGAATTTCTCCCAAAAAGTAGGCAGGGTCTCGTATTCTTGGCCGAACTCGACGACCCCGTACTGGCCGAGCACAGTGCCGACAAAGCCTTTATCCACAAAATGATAGCCCAAGCTTTGGGCAACCTGTCTGGCGATGCTATCGCCCTCGCTGCCAAATTCTCTGGAAATGGTAATCACAGGCATCGTTTCAACTCCTGTCGCAGTCTTTTCTCCAGTGACATACGGGTATCACTGTACATCAACCCATCCCTGCCTCATCCCGTTGAGGCAGGGAAATGCACACCATCCCAGGAGCGGCGCCAAGCCTGCCCCTAGGGTTATTTTCGGAACAAAGCCCTAGCGGTTCTTCTTGAGTTGGACGTCGGCATAAACGGCTAGAACCAAGATGATACCCTTCACCACGTACTGGTAGGAAGCCGGGACGTTCATGATTTGAAGGCCATTGGTGAGACTTGCCATGATGAGAGACCCGACCATCGCTCCAAAGATGGTGCCCACTCCGCCCAGCGGGGAGGTGCCGCCCAGGATACAAGCCGCAATCGCATCGAGCTCGTAACCAAATCCAGCCGCGATGGTGCCATAGCCGACGTAGGAGGCCAGCACAACGCCAGAAACGCCGCACAGGAATCCCATCAGCACAAAGATCTTGAAGATATTGTTGTTAATGTTGACGCCGGACAGCCTGGTTGCCTCACGGTTGCCGCCAAGGGCGTATGCATAGCGTCCAAAGCGCGTGTTACTCGAGACATACGAGACCACGACGGCAGCGATAGCCAAGATGAGCACGGGAACCGGAATGCCGTGGTACTGGTTGACGTAGAATACATACCCGACCACCGGCGCTGCAAACAGGGTTGCCTTGAGCAGGTCCATCGAAAGCGAACCCAGCTCAAAGCCATAGCGGCGTTTCCTCTGGCGACTGCTGAGCGTGTTGTAAAAGATCAGCAGCACGACTCCGATCGCCAGGATCCATCCAACCAGAGCAGGCAAATAACCTTGGCCGATCTGCGAAAAGTAAGGTTGGTTCGCCGCAATGGTCTTGCCTTCGGTGACGATGAGAAGCGCACCCTTGAAGACCCACATGCCGCCGAGGGTAACGATAAACGCAGGGACCCGCATGTAGGCTACGACGGAACCCTGAATCATGCCAAACAGGACGGCGACGGCCAGGCCAATCAGCACCGAGAGCACTGCGGCTAAAAGTGGCTGATCAGGCAGGACGATCCTCCATACATCGTTCTGGAGTTTGGCAACGACCACAGATATAAAGCCGGCAAAGTTACCTACCGAAAGGTCGATGCCACCCGTCACGATGATGAGCACCATACCCACCGACAGAAGCGCCGTGACCGTCATCTGGCGGAACAGGTTCGAAAAGTTCTGCGCCCCCAGGTAGGCCCCGTCCGTCACGAAAAAGAAGACGCCCCAGATGACAATGGTGGCCACAATCAGAGCATAGGTCTGAAGATTGCCGCGGATTTGCTTGGCAATATTGGATGCCCCGCCAGACCCAGTTGTAATTGCACTCATAAGATTACCTCTCTTAATGTGATATAGCTCCAGGCGATGCCAGACTTTCTCTTTAGGCAAGGCCGGCGGCTAACGCCATGATTCTCTCTTGTGTCGCTTCAGCGATGTCGAGCGTCTGAGTGGATTGGCCTTCGTGCATGACCATGACCCGATCGCTCATGCCGAGCACTTCTTCGAGCTCACTGGAAATCATAATGATCGAGATACCCTGCTCGGCCAAATCGTTCATGAGCTTGTAGATCTCGTACTTGGCGCCCACGTCGATACCCCGGGTCGGGTCGTCCATGATGAGGATTTTGGGTTTGGACATGAGCCACTTGGAGATGACGACCTTTTGCTGATTGCCGCCCGACAGTGAATCGCAGGGGATATTGAGGTTGGGCGCTTTGATTGCCAGGCTCTTGGCATACTCCAAGCTCGCCTTGAGCTCGGCCGAGGCGTTTATCCTGCCAAAGGAGGCGAATTTATCCAGCGTCGCCAAAGAGATATTCTTCAAGACGGACTGAATGAGAACCAGCCCGAACTGCTTGCGGTCTTCGGGCACCAGGCTGATGCCTTGCTGCACGGCCTGGCGCGAGTTGTCGACCTTGATCTGGCGGCCTTCAAGCTTCACCTGGCCGCCTGTGACCTTGCCGTATTCACCAAAGAGCGTCATCACCAACTCAGTGCGCCCGGAACCCATCAGGCCCGCAATGCCCAGGATCTCGCCTTTACGAAGGTTTAGAGACACGCCCTTGAGCACCTCGCGGTCCGAGCTGGGATCTTGAGCGTGAAGGTCCTGCACCTCGAAAATCACCTCCCCCGGCTGGCGCTTCCCCTTCGGGAAGCGTTCATGCATTTCGCGCCCGACCATATGCTTGACGAGCTTTTCAACATCCAGCTCTGCCACCGGTTTGGTCGTAACAACCTTGCCATCTCGCAAGATCGTGATCGAATCGGCAATGCGGAAAAACTCTTCGAGCTTGTGGCTGATGTAGATACACGTCACGCCGTGCTCCTTGAGCGTCCGCAAGATCTCCATGAGCTTGTCGATCTCGGCTTCGGTGAGCGCGCTGGTCGGCTCGTCCAGGATCAAGATCTTGGCGTTCTCGGAGAGCGCTTTGGCAATCTCCGTCATTTGCATCTTGCCGACCCCTAACCGCTTGACAATGGCCTGCGGCTGAATATCCAGGCGGTATTTGGTCAAGATCTGCCGGGTGTCGGCGTAAAGCTTGTCCCAGTTGATGGAGCCACGCTCGACCGGCTCTTTGCCCAAGTAGATGTTTTCGCCGACCGTCATGTCTTGGACCAGGGTGAGCTCTTGATACACAACGGCGATGCCCTCCTCGATAGCCTGCCGGATAGAACGGCTCTCCAGCTTCAGCTCCTTGTCCTCGTAATAGATGTTCCCCTCGTAAGTGCCCCAGGGGTACACGCCGGACAGTATCTTGATCAGGGTCGACTTGCCGGCCCCGTTCTCACCGCACAGGCAGTGGATCTCACCACGCCGGATCTGAATGGATACGTCGCTCAAGGCCGTAACGCCTGGGAACTGTTTCGTCACATTCTTGATGTCGAGGATAATATCATCTGCCATAAACTACTACTCCTTGATTGGGAAAGAGGGGGCTTCCTTGCCCAGGTCAATCTGCTTCCCAGCAGGGAAGCCCCACTCCTTCATAGAATCAAAGACTCGTGTTGTCGAAAGCGCCGTGTCTAGGGTTTCGCCGGGCGTTGATCGGCCGGGATGTCGCGGTAGACATCGTCGTAGGACTGGAAGCCGCTCTTCACGATGAGCTCATACACGTTGTCCTTGTTGACCTGGACGACCGGCAAGAACACGCATGGCACGTCACCCGTCTTGCTCTGATCGTTGGTCAGCTCGGCCATGGTGTAGTTCTTCAGATCAGGTATGGCCTGGCCCTTGAGCAGCTTGTCGACCATGTCCACAGCCAAC
>JAFGFO010000260.1 GCA_016931085.1 Thermoflexales bacterium | reverse complement strand
CCCTTGGTCGCCTGCATGCGCTCGGCGACCGCCATGCTCCAACTGGCGTCCACCACGAACAGGATCAGGTTGGAGGCTTTGCGCACGCGCACTTTTTTCTGATAATCGTCGGCGCGCACGGCGAACGCCAGTCCATTGCGTTCGCGTTCGGCCTGGAAAGGCGCGGCTGCCCGCAGCGTAGCGTCAAAAGCCAAGTCACTGGCATCGCCAGGAGATGGACGGGACTGGCTGTAGCGCCCGCGCTTGCGGACGGTCTTGGTTGTAGAGCGCTTGCCGCTTCTCGTCGAGCGCGTGAGCTTGTCCAGCGGCGTATCGAGTTGGCGCACGTGGAAGGTTTCGCCGACCTCGACCGGGCTGCCCCCTTCCCACCAACGGCTGTCTTGCCGCCCCAGCTTGTCAATTTGCTGCAACGCTTGCTGCGGGTCGATTTGGACGCCCTCCTGCGTTGCGCTGTCCTGGTCATTTGGCGCTAGGCTTTTTTTTTCGCCAGGCCAGCGTCATCCTCGGCGGCCGCCTCAGAGCTCGTCTCCCCATCGCTTTGCTCGACTTCGTGGGCGGCTTGCTCCAAGCGCTCAGCCAAATCTTGAGTGCTCATCTCGCGTTCCTGGAGCGGGCCGCGCTTGAGGCGGTGCGGCAAGGCCAGCTCAGCCGCCAGCAAAATGTCCTGGTTGACCAGGTGCATGCGGCCCTGCAGCGCGGCGTGCGCACGGGCCGTCTTGAGAATCACCAGGTCGGCCCGGTGGCCATCCACACCGACGTTAGCCATCAACGTGGCAATCACAGCCAGGTTCTGCTGAGTATGAACGACCCTGGGCAGCAGCTCGCGCGCGCGGGCAATTTCCTGAGAAAGATATTGATCCTTAGGCTCCCATTCAGCCCTGAACTCGTCCGGCTCGTCTTCGAAGGCCAGATTGTGCTCCATGATCGCCATGCGGGCCGCCGCGTCGTGGATACCCCGCATGTCGACGCACAGCGCAAAACGATCGAGCAATTGGGGGCGCAGATCGCCCTCTTCAGGATTCATCGTGCCCACCAGGATAAAACGGGCCGGGTGCGAAAAGCTGATGCCCTCGCGCTCGACCGTGTTGATCCCCATGGCCGCGCTGTCCAGCAAGATGTCGACGACGTGATCGTCAAGCAAGTTCACCTCGTCAATGTACAACAAGCCGCGATTGGCGGCTGCCAGCACTCCCGGCTCGAAGCGCCGCTCGCCTTTCTGGATGGCGCGCTCGATGTCGAGCGTGCCCACCACGCGGTCCTCGGTGGCACTGACCGGCAAATCGACAAAGCGCGTCCGGCGGAAGGTGATGGGGAGTAGCTCGCCGGCCTCAGCACGTTCCTGGCAATTGGTGCACCAGGTCGAGGGACTCTCGGGGTCGCAGCCAAAGGGGCAATCGCCCACCACGGTAATCTCCGGCAGCAAGGCCGCCAAGGCGCGCGCGGCTGTGGACTTGGCCGTCCCACGCTCGCCGCGGATGAGCACCCCGCCGATCTGGGGATAGACCGCGTTCAAAATCAGGGCGCGTTTCATGCGCTCCTGCCCGACAATGGCTGAAAAGGGGAAAATTGCTTTCATACTCTAACTGGTTTCAGGCTTCAGATTCAAGGTTTCAGTCAAGCTCCACAGCGGCCCTATTTTAACCTGTTTACGCAAAAAAAACAAGCTCCGTACACGGCAGACCCAGCACCCCTGTCGCCTTCCAGTGATCTCTGGCTGACCTTGAACGGCACATTACCTTAAGTTGGTTCCCAGGGCGCCTATTCAGCGCTCACCTGGAGAGAGGCCGTAGGTCAAAACCAGCTCAGCCGGCGCGCTCCAGTGGTAGAAACCGCCTACGGAGCTTGTCGCTCTAGCACCTTCATCTTACTCTATTTGGGCCTCATTTGTCAAGTAGCTTTCCTTAAAAATTTCCTTAAATTTTCCCACTGGGACCTACTCCTTGGCAAGCACCAGCAGATGGACTATAATGTAAACCCAGGCGTGATTGACCTAATCACAGCCGAGTGGTATACTGATCTGGAAAAGCTGCTATGAACCCATTAGAACTCGATCTCTTACGCGAATGCCTGGCAGAGCTGGAGGCCGGCTTCCAAGGCCTGCCGAGCTATGAGCCGGGACTGGATTTGGCCAGCCTGCGGCCGGTGCTGCTGGAGGCCGCCCGGCGCATGCAGGACAACTACCCCTACCAGCACCCGCTCTACGCCGGGCAGATGCTCAAGCCCCCCCACCCCGTCGCCCGCCTGGCGTACGCGCTGAGCCTGTGGATCAATCCCAACAACCACGCCCTGGACGGCGGGCGCGCCAGCTCGGCGATGGAAAAAGAGGCCGTGGCGGCGATGGCGGCGATGTTTGGCTGGCGCGAGCACCTGGGCCACCTTTGCAGCGGGGGCACCATGGCCAACCTGGAGGCGCTGTGGGTTGCCGGCCAGCTCAGGCCAGGTGAAAAAATCCTGGCCTCCAGCCAGGCGCACTATACCCACCAACGCATCAGCGCCGTGCTGGGGCTCGAGTTCGAGTCCGTGCCGGTGGACAGCCGGGCCAGGCTGGACCTGGACGCCCTGGAGCAGCGCCTGAAGGTCGGCCAGGTGGGCACGGTAGTGGCGACGCTGGGGACGACGGCAGTCGGATCGGTCGATCCGCTGCCCGGCCTCCTGGAGCTGCAGAAGGAGTACGGCTTCCGCGTCCACGTGGATGCCGCTTATGGCGGCTATTTCACCCTGATCGACCAGCTCCGGCCCGAGACGCGGGCTGCCTTTGACTGCCTGGAGCGGGTCGATTCGCTCGTGGTCGATCCGCACAAGCACGGGCTGCAGCCCTACGGCTGCGGCTGCGTGTTGTTTCGCGACCCAGCCGTAGGCTCCCTCTACAAGCACGACTCGCCCTACACCTACTTTAGCTCCGGCGAGCTGCACCTGGGCGAGATCAGCCTGGAATGTTCGCGGCCTGGCGCTTCAGCGGTGGCGCTGTGGACGACGCTGCAGCTCTTGCCCTTGACGAAATCGGGCCAGTTTGCCGCTGACCTGAGCGGCTGCCGGCGGGCAGCCCTGGCGTTGTTCGAGCGCCTGAAAAGCGAGCCGCATTCCTTGACCGCCTTCCCGCCGGAATTGGACATCATCGTGTGGGCGCCCAAGGCGTCCACCGCCGGCGCGGTATCCGGTCTTTCGAGGCGTTATTTTCAAAAAGCGGCCGAGGCCAACCTGCACCTGGCATTGGCGGCTCTGCCGGCTGGACTGCTCGAACCCTACTGGAAGGACGTCGAATTCGACCAGCCCACCGTCACCTGCCTACGGTCTTGCCTGATGAAGCCCGAGCACGCTGAGTGGGTGGATAGGATTTGGGACATTCTTCAAGAATTGTACACGGATGAACACAGACGCTTCGCGCACAGATCTTGTAGTTTCACGCACGACTTTGACCTGATCGTCGAGCGAGCTGGCCCGGGCGATGCGCACGCTATCCTGGACTTGCAGAAACTGGCTTACCAGAGCGAGGCAGCACTCCACGGCGATTACAGCATCCCGCCGCTGCGGCAAACGCTGGGCGAGATGAAAGCCGATTTAGAAAAGCAAGTCGTGCTCAAGGCAAGCATGGGGGGGAAGATCGTCGGCTCCGTCAGGGCCTCTCTGAAAGACAGCACCTGTTTCATCGGCCGGCTGATCGTCCAACCCGAGTTGCAAAATCGGGGCATCGGCACCCGCTTGTTGGGCGAAATCGAAGCTGCGTTCGGCCAGGCCAGGCGTTTCGAGCTGTTCACCAGCGATCGGAGCGAGCGCAATCTCTACTTGTATCAAAAGCTGGGCTATCGCGAGTTCAAGCGCGAGAAGCTCACCGAGAAAATCGTGCTGGTGTTCCTGGAAAAAGCGGGCTGTTCCGATAACGCACTATCGGAATAGTTTTCATGAACATACGTTCTACACCAACGACGAAAATGCACACGTAGGGGCGGGGCTTGCCCCCGCCCGGGCGACCGCAAGGGT
>JAFGFO010000259.1 GCA_016931085.1 Thermoflexales bacterium | reverse complement strand
GCTTGTTTTGAGCACATCGCTCGGCATAAATCGTCTGGTGACGAGCTTCAAGCCGTAACCCTGTGCTCATGGAGCGGAATATGAGTACAAAGGCACACTGTGCGTATTTATCCGCGTGGCGCATGGGTTGGCGTTCTGGAAGGTGCGATCGAGTTTGACCACGGCATTGTGCTGCGAGTCTACGAACGCCTTGATTTTGCCCGGCAACGGATCATGGCCTACTCGTACGAGGCATGGCAAGATCAACAACAGCTTTACTGGTACGATCCCACCGAGCACCCCAGGGATCCTACTTTGAGCAGTTCCTATCCCCATCACAAGCATATTCAACCGGATATCAAGCATCATCGCATTCCTGCTCCTGAAATCTCTTTCACGCACCCCAACCTCCCTGTATTGATCGAGCAAGTGGAAGAGCTTTTGAAAGAATAGCTGCGCTCCATCTCTCAACACAACGAGCCAGCGGCTCACAAGAGAGCCACTGGCTCGATCAATTTACCAACACAACGTACAGTAATTCGGGTTCGGTCACGGAGGTCGCGAGCAGGATGTCGATTTGTTCGACTTGGGTCACTTTAGGGGTATTGATGTCAATTACCCGTCTGTCAACAGACTGCGCCAGTGAGCCAGGGCCCCTGACTTGGCCTTGATCAAACGGTATATGGGAGGGAGTGATGGATGCAACTTGGAAATCCTGACGATCTTTTAAAGCCCACCATCTTGATCATTGATGACGAACCGGCCAACCTGGGAGTGATGTCGGATCACCTGGCGAGCCTTGGGCTTAACGTTGATCGCCCCTGATGGGGAAAGCGGACTTGAATGCCTGTACTCCGAATACTACGAGACCTTCGCACTTTTCAAGCAGGCCATTCTTGGCTGCTTGGCTGAAACGCAGGGCCAGCACAAACTGAAGCTGGCGAGCTTATTGACCCTCAACTTCCAGTCCTTTGAAGATGAAACCCTGTGACCGTTGGCAGTATAGCATGCGACATGCTTCTCGAATGGTTAAAAACCGTTCAGCAAACACGTGAGTTCCTCCAGTAGTTCAGCTTGTGAAACTTTCTTTTGTGCAACCCACCACTTGCTGGTGTACACCAGCGCCCCGGTAAAGAATTGCGCCATAACTTGCGGCGATGCCGGAAGGGGGATGCCATTTTGGGCATCCGCTTTCAATTTCCGTGTAATATCTAAGGATATTTGCTCGGACAGTATGTCCATAATGGTTGGCAGCATGTCGCTCTCAAGTATCGTTTGCACCAGTTTCTTATTCGAATTCAGGAAATCTAAGGTGTGTTTGACAATGCCAATATAAAAAGATTGCGGTTGCGACTTGTCGATGTGCGGTCGGATTTGGGCGTCAAATTGCTCTTGCTTCATCCGAATCACAAAAGCAAAAAAATCATATTTATCCCCGAAATGCTTATAGAAGGTTGCCCTCCGTACCATCGCTCTATCGCATAACTCATTTACTGTGATGTCCTCGAGCTTTTTTTCACTGAGCATTTGCCAAAAGGCGTCAGTTAATGCCTTGTAGGTTTTAATGATCCTCAAATCAGTTTTTTGCTCCACAACTTGCTCCTTTTCGGAAACACCCGGCAGGTAAATGTCAATTAAGAAACAATCAACACTTTTCTGTACCTTGCCAGGTCAACTTGAGTGTAGTATACTCATTATTGAACAAATGTCAATTAGGATTCTTTGTACTGATAAAAGGAGATTGGTCTTGGATACAGCGTTGTGTTATGCTGAAAGGTGTCGCCTTTTAGGCATTGATGCCTCCGTGCGGTGCATTCGCCAATCATCCGGCGCAGCTATGCCTGTGGCAATTGCAACGCCCAACAAGGAAATGACCACGCTGAATAACACCTACGAGGTGGTTGTTTCCTCTCCGATGAGTGAATTGCCTGGCAAAGCCGTTGTGAAGGAAAGATCGAAGCTGTTGCAAAAACCAAGCTGGGCGAGCTTTTGATCCGGTCCAAGTAAGGGATGAAAGGAAAAAAAATGAACATCTACAAAACTATGTATCACGCCCTCAGACCCGAAGGCATTGAGCGCCGCAAGGCCTATATTGTGGGCGGTGGAATCGCCGGTCTCGCGGCGGCGGCTTTTCTCGCGGGTGACGCCGGGATGCCCGGGGAAAACATCACCATCCTCGAGAAGCATTCCGACGTCGGCGGCGCGATGGATGGGGTCCGGGGCAAATCCGGCTACCTCTGCCGAGGCGAGCGTGAATTGGAAGCCGATATGGAATGCCTGTGGTATTTGTGCAGCAAACTGCCCTCCTTGGAAAATCCAGGTCGAACCGTGCTCGATGATGTGGTCGATTTCAACAAGGATGAGCCGATCCATTCGGAGAGCCGGGCTCTTGTGAAACGAGGCCATATTGTCAGCAACATCCACGATATGAAACTGCCTCAGAAAGTCCAGGGCGATCTTCAGCGTCTGTTGGCGACTCCAGAAAAAGACCTGGAGGACTTGACGATCGAAGACTTTTTTGGCAAGAATTCCGCCGCTTTTTTCGAAAGCAACTTTTGGCTGTGTTTACACACCATGCTGGCCTTCAGGCCTCACCATAGCGTGATGGAAATGCGGCGGTATTTACTTCGGTTCAGCTTAGCTTCTCGCATCGAATACCTGGAGGGCATTCTTCACACCAAATACAACGAGTATGATGCGATGATCAAGCCACTTGAACTGTGGCTTATCGGAAAAGGAGTAAAAATCGTTACCGGCTGTTCGGTGACGGATTTAGACCTGGATGCGGCCTGCAACACGGTACATGGCATTCGTGCGCGACAGGATGGCAAAGACCTCACCATTTCCGTAGCAGAAACCGATCTGGTCTTTGTCACCAATGGTTCGCTAACCCAAAATTCCACGTTCGGCGACAACATCACCGTCGCGCTTGTCGACCGGTCTACGGAAGATCGCGGCGTGTTCACGCTCTGGGAAAAGCTGGCGAAGAAGCATGAAAAATTCGGCCACCCGGAAAAGTTCATCAGTGATATTGATCAAACGAAATGGATATCGTTCTTCCCCACGATCAAGGGTTACCCTCAATTCATCCAGAGACTGGAAGAGTTGACGGGGAGCGTGGCGGGCACCGGCGGAGCGATCTCGATCAAAGACTCGGCCTGGGAGCTGGGCTTTATCCTGCACCACAAACCGTTTTTCCCTGACCAGGCGGATGATGAAGAGGTGTTTTGGGGCAATGGCCTATCCGGGGAAAACATCGGGGATTACATCAAGAAACCGATGTTTGAGTGCACTGGCAATGAAATCATGACCGAATTTCTCTATCATCTTGGGCTCCTTGACATGAAGGATGAGCTTCTGGCGCACACCTACGTTTCCACCTGCATGATGCCTTATATCAATGCCGAGTTTATGCCACGCCAAGTTACGGATCGCCCGCTCGTTGTGCCGGAGGGCTGCACCAACCTGGGCTTTCTCGGTCAATTTGTCGAGGTTCAGGACGATGCGGTGTTTACCGTCGAAACGTCAGTGCGCACAGCGATGGAGGCGGTCTATAAACTGACGAAACTTGACAAGGACATCCTTGAGGTATACCCCTCGAGATACGATATCCGTCATCTCGTTGAGAGCACGAAAAAGAACGCCGGGATCAAGGGCAAGTTTACCGAGGCGGATCTTCCGAAAATAAACCCCTTCAAGCTGAACAAGATAAGAAAGATGATCCTGAATTATCTAAACTCAATCCCGCCCTATTACACCCGCTATACCGGGCGTGACCAAAGTGTACCTGGGAAGGAATCGGTTCTACACCCAAAATTCCCGCAAGACACGGACGCGCAGTAAATCAAGTTGCAAACAAAATTTACAACCTATTCCGGGTGAATGGCGGATTTAGCGTGCCAATATAGGCTTGACCCGGACGCGGTCAGGGTAAAGGTGGAGGTGCAAGATGTTTTCCTGGGCCTGGGTTCCGCTGTGCCATGTGGCCTGCAGAGAGTTTCAAGAGAGCGAATCCGGCCGTGCCGCCCAGTTCTTCCTGGAATTTGCACGCTGGGAGGCGGAGCGATCTGGACAATTCCAGGCGTCTCAATCCGTCTGAATGTGTCTCACGCGCTGGGGGATTCGCCGGCAACTTGAAACGTCTCAAGACACTATCTCAATCCGTCTCAATGTGTCACAGGCCGTCTCACAAAAAGTGAAAGATAACGCGCAGCAGCACCCCATAGGACTTGCCCGTCACTTTTTCCAGGATCAGGCCGAGCAGCACGTAATTCGAGTTCGAATATTTGTGCCGTGAACCGGGTGCGAATTCGAGCGGCCTGCCGGCGATCACACTGACCAGCTCATCCGCGCGCCACTGCTTTGACGGCAGCCCCATATACCGTGCTAGGAACCATGCCTCTTGGGTGTAATCGGGAATGCCGCTGGTATGGTTCAGCAACATTCTCAGCGTTACCGTGTCGGCATAGGGGAGAGGCAGCCAGGCGTCCAGCGTGTCATCCAAGGAAAGCACGTTTTGCTCGACCTGGCTCATCACCGCCAATTGCTCGCCGCTATCTCGTCAATTTTTTCTGGCACGCACATAAGAAAAGACACCCAGCATCGTGTCCCATTCACACGTGTACTGCAAGGGCAGCTCATCCAAGATCGCCCTGGGAATGGGGCGCATGCCATCGACCATGAACGTCAACAAGCGTCCGGCGTAAAAGCCGGGCTACTTTTCCAGCGGCTCGAGCAGGCGCAGCTCCCGCTTGCACACGCGCGCCATTTCCTGGAGGGCAGCCTGTTGGGCGGCGCGAGCCAGCCCTGCTTTTGCCAATAGTCGTAATCATACGATCCCGGCGACTCGCGCTGCCAGGCCAGCTGCTGAATTTTGAACGCAACCAGGGACACGAAAGCAGGTCGCAGAGCTTGCCGTTCAGAGACAGCGCGAAATAACTGCTCAGCGACACGAGCCGTTTCTTTTTGAAAGCGGCCCTCCAGCACGGCCTGCTCCATCAACGCGCCCATCTTGTAACCTGCCTGTCCCACCAGGTGAAAGCCCCAGACGAGTAATGCCGCGTTCATGGTGCGCAGGGCGTGGCTGGTCGAGCTGCCGCCCACTGTGGCGAGCGGGTAAGCGCACTTGCCGCCAAACGCCGGGCGATGGCTGACGTGGGCCAGGCGATCTATCCAATTCTTGGCGACGCCGTTCACATCATCCATATAGACCGGGCTGGCCAGGATCAAGCCGTCGGCGGCGTCCATCTTGGCCCGGATGGCCGGCAGCTCATCCTTCAGAGGGCACAAGTCTTCGCCGCGATCGAAACAGCTCCGGCACCCCCCGCAAGGTCGTATATCCATGTCGCTCAGGTAAAGTATCTCGAAATCGAGCGCTTCGTGCTGGCGGGCCGCGATCGCCTTCATGTGACCTTCAATCATCTGCACGATGCGGGCGGTGTTGCCTTTTTTTCGATAACTGCTGAGGAGGGCGAGAATTTTCATAGCCTTGTTCAATCAGCTCTTACCTTACCTGTCATCGGACCGGCGACCAATTCGGTGGCCTGTACCTGGGCACGATGCAACAGCGAATGATCAGAGCGGCAGCATGACAATCACCACCAGCGTCAGGTCGTCGCTCGCTTCGGCGGCGCCGACAAAGGCGCGCACGCCCGACATGATCCATTCTTGCAACTCCGCTGCGTCTGCCCCGCTGGGGGCCTCCGCCAGGCGCGCGGCCAGGCGCTCAAAGCCATACAGCTCGCCGGCGGCGTTCATCGCTTCCACAATGCCGTCGCTGCTCAAGACCAGCGCGTCGCCGGTCCTCAAGGTCTGGCGCAGCTCGGTATAGCTTGCCGCCTCGGCAAGGCCCAGCGGCAAGCCGCCTACTTCCAGCCATTCCACACTGCCGGCGGCGCGGCGTACCAGGGGCGCGACCATGCCGGCGTTGGCGACACACAGTTTCCAGGTGGCTGCATGCCGCTCCAGGGTCAAATAGCTGAACGCGGTATTCAGCCGGCTGCGCAAGGTATGCGGATGCAACTCGGCGTTCAAGGTCATCAGCAAGGCATCTGGCCTCGTGTGACGCTGTACCCTGGTGGTCAGTAAGCCCGCCACGAGTGCCATCAGCAAGGCCGCTTGCATGCCTTTGCCGGCCACGTCGCCGGTCGCAATCCCCAGGTAATCGGCGTCAAACGCAAAATAGTCGTAGAAATCGCCGCCCACCAGGCGCGCCGGCTGCGACAAGCCGGCCATCTCCAAGCCTGGCATGTCGGGAGCGCCCGGCGGCAGCAGGCTGGTCTGGAGCCGCCGGGCGGTATCCAATTCAGCATCTCTCACCTGGCGCTCCATGCCTGTCAAGCGCACGTTGTCAATGGCTGTGGCGGCCTGGGTGGCCAGGGCCATGAGCAAATCGACGTCGTGCTCCGTAAAGACACGCTCGCCGGCCCGGTTGGTAATAGTGACAGTGCCAATGACGTTGGGGGTTGGGGCCGGCGAGCTGGCGTCGCGCTTCGAAATAAGGGGCACGACGATGAGCGAGCCAACGCCGTTTTGCCGCCGGAGTTCTCGCGTTTCTTCTGGCTCGATGCCGTCGTCCGCGCTCAACGACAAAACCGGCCGGCCTGATTCGAACACCTGCCCGCTGATGCCCTGCTTCAAGTCCTCGTAGGCCACGTAGCGATCTGGGCTCCGAACATCGCGATGGCTATCCACCATGCTGAACGTGACCTGCTCACGGTCGTGATCGACCAGGTACAAGACCGCCGCGTGAGCCTGGACCAGCCTTTGGAGATGGTCGAGCAAGCTGGAGCAGACCGCTTCGAACTGGGTGGCGCCCAGGATGTCTCGGACCGCTTCGAACAAGCCGGCTGTCTCGCGCAAGGCCATTTCCAATCGCTCTTGCGACCTGGCCAGGGCCTGCGTTTGCGTTTCCAGTTCGGCTGTTCGCTCGGTCACGCGCTGCTCCAGCGTCAGGTTCAGATCATGCAATTGTTCCTGGTATTCGATGATTCGCCGTGCAGCGCCGTAAAAATGCTGCGCAAAAGAGATGAATTCTCGGTCAGTGCTGCCAGAAAACAATTCGGCGCTTTGTTCAGTGATGAGCCGGTCGGCGCTCTCTTCGATTTCTTGCAGTGAGTGCAAGATAGAGCGAAGAATCAGGGCCGACATGAAGGTGACCAGGCCCATGATCAAGCCGCAGAACAGCAAAATTGTCACAGGTGAGTGAGCGGCGCCTGGTCGAAACATAAACAGCGAGCTAAGCATCAGCAAGCTGATCGCCGTCAGGCCAACCAAGAGACTCAACTTGGTACGCAGCGCCGTTTGATGCCCAGGCCCATGCCAGTCGCCGCGCGAGGCCAGCATATGGCGGGCCTGGCTCAACACCGGCCGGATGGCCGTCTCGGTGACAATCATGACAAAGATGACGTAGAGTGCGACGGCCAAAGCGCCGCCGAGCAGGAAATGCGCCGCACTGGCTGCCCCCCCTCTTGGCAGTTCTAAAGCCACGGCCACCATCACCACCGTGCTGCTGAGCAGGCCGGCCAGGCGGTAATTGATGAGGCGCAAATTTTCCAACGTGGCGGTGATTTCGGACAACTCGTCCGTGGGTATAGCCGGGTCGATCTTGTCCACGTGAACCCAATCATTCAGACTGCGCAGCTCGGCCAACTCCCAGCGCCGGCCCCAGGGACGCAGCAGGCCGAAAAGCACGTAATGAACCAGGGTCGCCACGAGCACGCCGCCGGTGATGGCCGCCAGGTGGAGCCGGAATCGCTCAGGAGGGAGATCGGTGATCAGCAAGATGAACAGGAAGCCCAACGCCGCCGAGGCTTGCCCTCCAAGCACTGCAAAGACAGCGACGGCAAATGTATAGCTGATGCTAGTCGACAGGCGATTAAATATCTGCTTCATACGGGCAGCCAACCGAATCAGAATCAACTATGTTCTACAGCCAGCCCCCACGTGCCCAAGCTGGTCACGATATTGTAGGCAGTCAAGTCAAGCTGTAAAGGCGTGATGGAGACATAGCCTTCAGCCAGCGCGCCAGCGTCGGTGCCCTTTTCGGGGATGCTGGTGGGTGCGTCGCCGCCGATCCAATAATACGGCTTGCCGCGCGGATCCTGGCGGCTGTCGAGCCGGCTGCGATATACGCGCGTGCCCTGGCGCGTGATGCGAAAACCCTTGATCTGGTCGTGAGGCAAGTAGGGGACATTGACGTTCAACAACACGTCGTGGGGCAAGCTGTTTTCGATGGTGGCTTGGACGATCTGCCGGGCGATGCCGGCGGCTGCGGCGTAATCGATGGCGCTCAGGTGATTGTCGGGCGAGTCGAGCGAGACCGCCACCCCCGGCACGCCGCCAATCACCGCCTCCATGGCGGCCGTCACCGTGCCCGAATAGGTGACGTCGTGGCCGACGTTGGCGTTGGGATTGATGCCCGAAACGACCATGTCAACCTTTTCCGGCAAGAACCCCAGCAGCACCAGCGAGACACAATCCGAGGGTGCGCCGTCACTGGTTAGCGCTGGCGTGCCGTCGGCCAGCATCACCTCTTTTATTCGTAGGGGGCGGTCGAGCGTCTTGACGTGGCCCGACGCTGACCAGTTGTGGTCAGGTGCCAGGACACTTACCTGTCCCAGCTCGCGCATAGCTTGCGCCAGCGCCAAGAGCCCTGGCGCGGTCACGCCATCGTCATTGGTAACCAGAATGTGCATAAGACTTTCGCCAGCCTGCTAAAAACTGGACAGGTCAAGGAATTTTGCCTGGCGTATTGCCCGAGGCCCCTAGCGTGGATGCCCTTGGGATCCAGGCCGGCGCTGTAAGCTTCCAAGTCCTCGCCGTCATACTTGCGCAGAAAGGCTTCCGCCACCTGGCTCCGGCAGGCATTGGCCGTGCACAAAAACAAGACCTTGATCTTGCCTGTCATGAAATCTCTTTCAACTGGCCGGTGGTCATGAACACCACACGTTCGCAGACATTCGTCACGCGGTCGCCGACCCGCTCCAGGTTGTGCGTGACCCATAACAAGAAGGTGGCGCGGCTGATGTTCTTGGGATCCTCGATCATGTAAGTCAGCAGCTCGCGCAGCGTCTGCTGGTAGAGCGCGTCTACCTCGTCGTCGCGAGCGGCGACGGCCTTGGCCAACTCGACGTCACGATTGACGTAAGCGGTCAGACTGGTGCTGATCATTTCCCGGCAAATCTCGGCCATGCGCGGGATGTCCACCAGCGGCTTGAGCAAGGGCTGGTCCACCATGCGGATCGTCAGCTTGGCGATTCCCTCGGCGTGATCGCCCATGCGCTCCAGTTCCACCGCGATGTGCAGCGCGGCGACCAGGGCCCGCAAATCGCCGGCGGCCGGCTGCTGGGTAGCCAGGACTTCAAGGCATGCTTCCTCTAGCTTGTAGCGCATAGCGTTGATTTGGGCATCGTCGTTGATGACCTGCTGGGCCAGGTCGGGGTCGCGATCGCGGAGCGCCTGGATGCTGCGCTCAATGGCGCGCTCGACCATGCTGCCCATGCGCAAGATGTCCTGCCTCACAAGCTCCAGTTCGTGTTCCAGCGCGCTGCGCAAGTGCAGAGTGCTCATAATATCATCATCCTTCCATCTTGTTCTGCTAACCAGGTCTTGATACGCTGCTCGATCTGGTCACGGACCTGGCGGAACTTGAGCAGTTTTTCTTCGCCGCTTCCCTGGACGGCGGCCGGGTCGTCGAAACTCCAATGCAGCCGCTGGCCAACGCCCGGAAAAGTGGTCGGGCACTGCGCTTCGGCGTTCGAGCAAACCGTGACCAGGTAGCCAAAGTGCATCTGGCCCATGTACTGGCGAACGTGCTTGGCGGCCTGGCCGCTGAGGTCCAGCCCCAGCTCGCTCATCACCTGGATCGTGTATGGATGGACGCCTTGAGGCTCAAGCCCGGCGCTGTACGCCTCGAAGCGATCTCCACCGTAATGGCGCAGAAAGGCCTCAGCCATCTGGCTGCGCGCCGAGTTTCCCGTGCATAGAAATAATACCCTTGTCTTTTGCATAGCATTCCCTCAATCTAGCCAAAGCGCCCGGTGACGTAATCTTCCGTCCGCTTGTCGGAGGGCCGGGTGAAAACCTTGGTCGTCACGTCAAACTCGATCACCTCGCCGGCCCGGTCGGGGCGCATCATCATCATGGCGGTGTAATCGCTCACGCGTGCCGCCTGCTGCATGTTGTGTGTAACGATGACGATGGTGTAATTCTCTTTCAGCTCGGCCATCAACTCTTCGATCTTGAGCGTGGACACCGGGTCGAGCGCGCTGGCCGGCTCGTCCATCAAGATGACCTCCGGCTCGACCGCCAGGGCACGAGCGATGCACAAGCGCTGCTGCTGCCCGCCCGAAAGCGCCAGCCCCGAGTGTTTCAGTTTGTCTTGCACTTCGTTCCACAAGGCGGCTCCCTTCAGGCTATTTTCGACGATGGCATCCAGCTCGGTTTTGCGCGTCACGCCGTACAGGCGTGGGCCGTACGCTACGTTATCGTAAATACTCTTGGGAAAGGGATTGGGGCGTTGAAACACCATGCCGATGCGCCGCCGCATATCCACTACATCCACGCCCTTGGTATAAATATCCTGAAGGCCATTGGCGCCATCCAGCAGGATTTTCCCCTCCACGCGCGCGCCGGGCGTCAAATCGTTCATCCGGTTGAGCGAGCGCAGCAAGGTGGACTTGCCGCAACCCGACGGTCCAATGATGGCGGTGATCTTGTGGACATAGATCGGCATGCTCACGGCGGCCACCGCGCAAAAGGCGCGATAGTACACCGACAGCGCTTCGATGGTGACCTTGGGCCGGCCCGCTGACGCGACGAGCACTTCAGCCTCCTGGGCCGTGGTTGAAAACACCTCCAGCTTGGGGAGACTTGGCTGGCCGGCGCCGATGGGCATCAAGCCAGGCAGCGTTGTCGACTGGGCTAGACTGTTTTGCATCATCTCTATCTGCTCTCTATCTCTATCTGTTATCTCTATCCATTCAACTGCTTTTGTCGCCAAACCACGATCAGGCGAGCCGTGATGTTGATACTTAGCACAAACACCATCAGCACCAGGGCCACCGCCCATGCCTGCTGCACGCGCTCCGGGAAGGGCTGCTGGGCATATTTCCACATCGTCAGCGTCAGGCCATCCACCGGCTGATCCAGCAAGCGCTGTGTAACTTGCCCCAGCGTCTGCCCGCCTTGCAGCCCGCCGCCCACGATCTGCCCGACATCGTAGCGATCGTTGCCCAGCACGGTGAACAGCAGGGGGGCTGTCTCGCCCACACCGCGCGCCAGCGCCAGCATGATGCCTGTCACCACGCCGCTGATGGCGGCCGGCAACATGACAGACAGCGAGGTTTTCCATTCCGGCGCGCCCAGCGCCAGGCTGCCCTCGCGCAGTGTATTGGGCACCAACTTGAGCATCTCTTCCGTCGTGCGGATGATAGTCGGCAGCATGATGATGGCAATCGCTACCCCGCCGGCCAGGGCCGAATAATGTCCTCGCGGTTTGACCATCAAGGCGTAACCGAACAAGCCCACCACGATCGAAGGCACGCCCGAAAGCACGTCCGTGCCAAAGCGGACGGCGATGCCCAGCGGCGTGTTGGGGTGGCGCGATACGTAAAAGGCGGTCAACACCCCCACCGGCACCGAAAGCAAGACTGCCAGCAAGGTCACTACGAGTGTGCTTTGAATGGCGTTCAACACCCCGCCGCCGGACTGTCCCAGGCCGGCCGGCAACTTGGTGAACAGATCCAGGCTGACGTGGGGGCCACCGGTGCGGAGCACGTAGACGATAATCCACACCAAGGGCACCAACGCCAACAGCGTGAACAGGCCGGTGATCGAGAGCATCACCACGTTGACGATGCGCCGGCTCGTGTGGCGCGCCTTGGGATTGATATACGTTTTTGATACGGCCATAGGATTCCCTCTCACGCTCTCCCCTCGGTGGGCACCTGGCGGGCTACCCGCCACACCAGGAAGCGCGCCACCATGTTGAGCAGCAGCGTCATCCCAAACAAGACCAGCCCCAGCTCGATCAGCGCGCTGGTGTGCAGCCTGGTCACCGCCTCGGCGAACTCGTTGGCGATCACGCTGGCCATCGTCGCGCCGGGCTTGAGCAGCGAGCCGCTCGACTCGACCGTGTTGTTGCCGATCACCATCGTCACCGCCATCGTCTCACCCAGGGCGCGCCCCAGGCCCAGGATGACGGCTCCCAAGATGCCCGACAGGCCATACGGCAACAGCACCTGCCAGATCATCTCCCAGTATGTGGAGCCAAGCGCCAGTGCCGCTTCGCGCTGCGAGCGCGGGATGGCCAGGAAGACATCGCGCGTGACAGCGGCAATCGTCGGGATGATCATGATCGTGAGGATGAGCCCTGCCCCCAGGCGGCTGATGCCGGAGGCAGGAATGGTGCCGGAGAACAAGGGCAGAAAGCCTAACCTGCTGCCCAGGAACTCGCCCACCGGCTTGACGACGAGTGGGAGGAAGACAAAAAGGCCCCACAGGCCATACACCACGCTGGGTATCGCCGCCAGCATCTCGACCATGAAATTGAGCGGCATGCGCAGCCAGGCCGGGCACAACTCGGCCAGAAAGATGGCGATGAAGAGACTGATAGGGGTGGCGATAAGAATGGCCACCAATGCCGTAGACAGCGTGCCCATGATGATGGGCCATGCCTCGAAATGGTCATTAACAGGATCCCACGACGACTGGGCCTTGGGGCTGACAAAGCTGAGGCCAAACTCGGCGCGCGAGGCGGCCGATTCTTGCCATACCGACCAGCCGATAGCGGCCACCACCGCCAAGACCAACAAGGCCACCGCGATGATGATGACATTCCACGGCACATCGCCGTGCCGGAGCGCCTGACCCAGCTTGCTCGGCTTGGGGTTGATGTATGAAGCTCTACGCATAACCTATCCCAAAAATAACGTTGGGTGGGGGCGACCTGTCGGGTCGCCCCCACAGTGTTGACCGCATTGACTGTTTGCCGCGTTCACACTACTTGGCAAAGTTGAGCGGAGCACCATCGCAGGTGGTGGTCGCCAGCACCGCGAACACCTTGTCGCGCACGGTCGGCGGCAGCGTGGCGTAACCCAGGTCAGACGCACGCTTGGCCGCGCCTTCGTCCGTCAGCGCCCACTGCACAAAGTCGAGCAGCTTTTGGGCCTTGACGCAGTCAGCGCCCTTGTAAGACGGCATGTCCTTGTAAACGATCATGTAGGTATAGCCGGCGATCGGCCACGACTTGGCGCCCGCGCCATTGCTGATCGATTTGATCATCAACTTGTCGTCAAACTTGTCGCCGAAATCGGCCATGGCCGAGGCCAGGGTCTCGGCGTTGGCCTCGACGGTGTTGCCGGCGGCGTTGACCATCTTGGCGAACGCGATCTTGTTGGCCACCGCGTAAGACAACTCGACATAGCCGATCGAGTAGGGCGTGTTCTGCACGCCGGCGGCCACGCCGGGATTCCCCTTGCCGCCGATGCCGCTGCCGGCCTTGTCCACCGGCCACTCGACCGCCGAGCCGGCGCCGGGGCCGTTCTTCCAATCCTCGCTCACGGCGGCCAGGAATGTGGTAAAGATCTCGGTCGTGCCCGAGCCATCCGAGCGGTGCACGGCGGTGATGGCCTTGTCAGGCAGGTCCTGGGTGGGATTGAGCGCGGCAATCGCCGGGTCGTTCCACTGGGTGATCTTGCCCAGGTAGATATCGGCCATGATCTTGCCGTCCACCACCAGTTCGGTGACCTCGGGCGCGGCGTTGAAGATGGGCACCACGGCGCCAGCCAGGGTGGGGAACATTTGCAGGCTCGGGTTGGCCTCGTATTCTTCCTTCTTGAGCAGTGAATCGGAACCGGCAAAGTCGATCGTCTTGTCGGCGATGCCCTTCTTGCCGCCGCCTGAACCAATGCCCTGGTAGTTGATGACGACCGATGGGTCGACGTACTGGTAAGCAAAGCGCCACTCGGTATAGACCGGGTCGGGGAAAGTCGCCCCGGCGCCGTTGAGCACCACCGAGCCGGCCGGCAGGGGCTTGGGCGCGCTGGGGTCAGCCGTCGGGGTGACAACAACCACCTTTTCTTTTTCGATGACCTTCTCAACCACCTGCGGCGTGCCGGCCACCACCACGGTCTCTTTGATAATCTGCGCCTGGGCCGCAGGCACAGCCGCCTGGCCGCACGCGCTGAGCAGCGCTACGGCAACAATCAACATAGCTATTGTAACGAACTTGGACATTTTTCACTTCTCCTTCAATATAGATTTGTATTTCAATCGATTTACAGCCTGAGCAAGGCTGAGCAACTATCATCCTATCACAGCCGCTTTAAGCCTTGTTTAAGATCAGATTAAGAGCATGTTAAAAATTTCCCTGGCGATTGACAGGGATAGACTGCTCATCCAGAAACGCGCGCAAGTGAGAGCTGTCTTCGACGCTCACCAGCGTGGTAGCCGGGCCGCGTCGCAAGATGCAGTGGTACATTTGCTTTCCAGCGTTCTCTGCCCCCCAGCGCGGGCGCGCATACACGGGCGGTTCGACCTGCCAACCGCCATCCAAGGCCGCCAGCAAGGCGTAGAAACTGCCGCGCTCCGGGTCGACGACACGATGATTTTGCAAAACTGCCCAGCGTGTCTCTGTTTCCATAGACATGTTCACAGCACTCCCTCCTCATCGAACACAAGCTCTCGCAGCACCTGCACCTGAAGCAGCAAGCGCGCGTTTTCACTTTCAAGCTGCCTGATACGCTCTTGCAGCGAGTCCTGGACTGGATCGTCCGTCGCTACATTCGGCTGCCGTCCCGCCAGGTACGCTGCCAGGGCCATTCCATTTTGATCGAGCAATTTCCGTTCTAGTATCATGTTTCTCCTCCACAATGGTCTTTTTCGTATTGTCTCGGTTAGCAGGGCTAACCCCATAATGTGACACGTGCTATTCTTCAGACCTTAGCCTATCACGCTCATGTTAAGACAGCTTTAAAAACAAGTTAAAACTGGCTTAAACATTTGGCGCAATCTTGCACGCTTTTGTAACTGCTCAGCCTGGTACGTTTTTTCCGAAGGACACAGAGCCTCACAGAGGGAACACAGAGGCACACAGAGGCTTTAAAAAGGCTAAATCTTCTCTGTGAAGCTCCGTGTTTTCTCTGT
>JAFGFO010000258.1 GCA_016931085.1 Thermoflexales bacterium | reverse complement strand
GCTTGTTTTGAGCACATCGCTCGGCATAAATCG
The DNA here is from genome assembly GCA_016931085.1 of Thermoflexales bacterium. Next base: position 2,783 of record JAFGFO010000258.1, on the reverse strand, counting down.
TCTGGTGACGAGCTTCAAGCCGTAACCCTGTGCTCATGGAGCGGAATATGAGTATGTAGTGGGAGGGGCAAAAGCTGTCGTCCAGGCTTTTCTCGATTCAGGCTGCACGCTGGTTGTGCCAACATTTAGCTACGAGTGCGAGATCGCTCCTCCTCCCGGAAGGCTCATCCCTCAGAACGGATTGGAGACTTTTCGCCCGTATGGAGAGCCCGCCGTGTATGACAGGGACGCCAATCTGGTCACTTTAGAGGAGATGGGCGCCATACCGGCCCAGGTCCTGGCTACTGAGGGGAGGGTGCGGGGCAATCATCCACTCAACTCGTTTGCCGCTGTGGGACCTTTGGCGCAGGAAGTCATCGGGCGACAGGCCCCGCTGAACGTGTATGGCCCTCTAAAAGAGCTGTACGCTCGTTCACCAGCCTTTATGGTGCTAATCGGGGTAGATCTGACCAAGGCAACCTCAATTCACCTTGGAGAGGAAATGGCTGGGCGGAGGCTGTTCCGGCGCTGGGCAAAGGATAGCAACGACGTTGTGTTGGAGGTGGAGGTGGGTAGCTGCTCGGAGGGTTTCAACAATTTTGTTCCCTTCTTGGCGAGCATTGAAAAGACGCTCCAAGTCGGGCCAAGCACGTGGCGACTCTATCCCTTTCGCGCCTTCATCGACACGGTCGCCGCGGCAATCGTCCAGAATCCGCATATAACTCATTGCCCGAACCGAAATTGTGCGCGTTGCAACGACGCTGTAAAGGGAGGCCCCATCCTATGAGAAAACAAAGCGGTGCTTGTGCGCTTCGAGTGGAAGCAATTCGCCAGGCTTGGAAGTAGGGGCGACCGCGAGGGTCGCCCCTACGATGTCTTCCAGGAATTAGCTCCGAACGTTGTTCTTCCTGAGAAGGATTGCGCCCGCCCCCAGCACGAGCGCGAGTGCCGCTGCCACGAGCATTCCCCACCGCGTGCCCTGGATGTCCAGCTTGTAGTTGCTGACCTGGGTGGGGTTATTCCCCGACTCGGCGATGAGCAAGTGCGAAAAGCCCGGCGTGTCGCCTTGCGCGTAGACATAGCCGCCCTGGCCGCCGGAGCCGGCGTTGTCGGATAACTCGACCCAACTCGGTGCGACGTAACGAAAGATACGCGGCGTGCCGATGCTGGCTGCCTCGCCGGCCGTCGCCCACAGGCGCACAGTAGCCGTGGCAGCGTGGCTCGCCTCGATCTCAAAACAGCGCTTGGCGTAGGAGTGAGCAGAGTCGCCTTGAGTGCATTGTTCGCCGGCGTTCAGAGCGCGCAGGGTGACGGTGACGGCACCCAGGTCGTTTGGCGTGTCGATCTCTACCCCTCGGTAGAGATTCGCCCCCTCAGCGTGGCCGAGCCTGGGGAAGGCGACTGTGCTATTGTTGACGCTTTGTACTTGCCGGATAGTGCCTCGATTGTCAATGCTGCTGGTGACGGTGAGCGTGATACCCTCTGGGATGATGAGCACCGCGCCAGACTCGATCTTCAACTGGTAACATGTGGCATTGGCGTCCACCGTGACGGTCGTGCCGGTCGTGATGGTGACGGCGTCGCCGGCGGCGGGCACGCTGTCGCCACGCCACGTGCCGGCTGCGCTCCAGTTGCCGCTTTGATCTGAGCTGGCGTAATTGCTGGTCACCCCATCCCAACCGCCCAGGCGCGCCCACAGCCACCAGATCGCGTAGGCCTTTTGATTGCAGTTCAAGGACTGCGAGTGAGCGCAGCCACAAGCGTACCAATCCACGTTCTGAGTGTGCGAAATCTGCCAAGATGTAGCCCAGTTCTTGTCATTATCGTGATTAGTTGTGCCGTCGCCGTTCGAGTCGTAATAGCACGCGTCGTCGACAGCCTTGTCACCGTAGTAGGCCCCGTCCGGGTCGTACAGCTCGATGTCGTAAAAGTCGAACAGCACCTTGTTATTGGCCAGGCAATAGTCTCTGATCTGCTGGTTGCGCAGGTGCAGGTTGCCCTCCTCGCCCGTCCCGTCCGAGTGCCCCGTCATGTAGACAAAGGTCACGCCCGGATAGCTTGCCTCGAACTGCGTCATGGGCGCCAGGTAGGTATCGATCATCTCTTGCTCGGTGCGGCTGGAGGCCTGGCCGCACCACGACCACATGATGACGTTGATTTCGGGATGGTTTGACCCGCGGCCTGTGGTGATGAAGCCTGTGGCGGTGATAGGATCGCCGAGGTAGGCTGCCGTTTCATTGACCCAATTCGGATAATAGCCGGCGTCGTGATCCAGGTCGCCGTCGCCGTAGCCGTCGCCTTCCCGCATGTCGAGCGCCCCGTCTGTCCCGCCTCTGTTCCAGGCAAAAATGTCCTCCGGAAGCGCCAGCCCGTGCCCGCCGCCGTTGGCAAAGCCGACCAGCCCGCTCATGCCGTCCGCGATCTGGCTGCCGTGAGAGGTGTGGCCGTAGCCGATGTGGAGCGTGTTTTTGGCCGCTGTGATCGCGGCTGCTGGCAGGACGGTGATATCCACGTGGGTGTGGTCGGCAATCACCGGGTGTGGGGCCGTCGCCGCGGCCGCCAGGGTCGCCTCGACCTGCTCGGAGGGCGGGTTCCCGGCAGCCATCACTACTGCCCAGCTCACTGCGGCCAGCATGACCGCTGTCAAGATAAGTACGGATAGCTTTTTCATCGAATATCTCCTTTGTGTCTCACATATTTTTCGAGTAACTATTTCCCGTATCTTCTCAAAATGTAGGGGCAAACCTGCGTGTTTGCCCAGGGCAGACACATAGGTCTGCCCCTACGCCCCGGATTATTGAGAT
>JAFGFO010000257.1 GCA_016931085.1 Thermoflexales bacterium | reverse complement strand
TATCTTGCTGCCTGAATACGATCACGAAGAGGAAGCACAAGCATTCATAGAGACCATCTATCCCGAACTGTTTGAAGTGGAACTGGACTCTTGGTATCGGGACCCGAGTTGGTGGCCCGCTGATCAGAGTTACCAAGCTTTTCTAGCGTGGTTCGAGATCGAACTTTACTCGATGGTGCTGGACCCTCAGAAGGGTAGGATCATCAGGCGGCGGTATCCTGCCGGCTAACCAGCTATGCTGGGGCTTGCATTCTTGTCATTCCTGCTCTTTTGGGTGGGATCCGCGTAATAACCGCCCTATCCAGTAGCGGACGCGCCGCCCCCACACGCCAGGCGATCCCGGCCGTGCTGACGAGAGCATTTGCAACCACGACATGGCAGCCTCATAGTTGCCCTGCGCCGCCAAGACATCGCTCCACGTCAAGGCGTAGAAGCGGAATTCTCCCGACGTAAAGTCGCGCAGATTGTCCAGGGGGAGCAATAGCTCTTCTGCTTCTTTTACCTGGCCACGTTTTAGATAGATTTGAGCCAGGTTGGCGCGAGGAAAGACGTAGCGAGGGAACTTTTCCATCGTTTCCTGGAAAAGAGCTTCGGCTGTTGTCTCATCTTGGCCTGATAGTTTGTAGGCTGCAGCCAGGTTGAGGTATGCTTCCTTGGCGCCTGGCTCGCGCTTGATGATGTTTTGAAACGCGACTATCGCCTCGTGCACCTGGCCTTGCTTGAGCGCAAGCGTTGCCTCTCCGATTTCGTCGGTGATGCCGGACCGATAGTTGTCGTCGACGTCGTCCGAGATTCTAAAAGCTCGAAATTGAACGTGTTCCAGCCCAGCCTGGGCGACCTGCTTACGCAGGCTGTCTGGCACGGGTGGAACGCCGCTACTCAGGCTTTTCGCTTTTTTGTGTTTTCGCTTCGATTTGGCCATTCTGATTACCTCAAAAGTTGGAGGGACATGGAAAGCCCCCAGGCAAAGGCCAAAGAGCTTTTAGCTTGACCATGACTGCAACTCGACCACGTTCCCTTCGGGGTCGGTTACATAGCACCACGTTACCTTTGCGCCAGTGGCAAGCTGCAGATTCACGATTTCACCGATTGCTTGCCCGCCCGCTTGCTTGATAGCCTTCTGTGCGGCTGCTACGTCGTCAACCGAAAAGGCAATGTGCCCGAATCCGGGGCGATTGACGGCTGTCCTGGCTCGCGTTTCGAGAATATTGTAGCTGAAAATCTCTAGCGTCGGCCCGCCATCGCCATAGCCGGGCAAGCGCAGATGTATGCCGCGCAGATGCGCGCCTGGGATGCCAGTTCCCGCTTCGAGTTTTTCGCCTTGCAAGTCGCGTTCCGGCGGAACCGGTACACATCCCAAGACGTGTTGGTAAAAGTCAGCCAGAAGGCGCCAGTCTTGAGCGATGAGATTGGTGTGAACGTATTTGGCAGAAATGGTCATGTGCTCCTCTTTCGCGGCAACCGCCGAGAGAAACCCAAGATTGGGTTGGCTGTGTTTGTTTTGGGATCGTTTAGCATCAATACTTTTCAAATAAGCGGTGAGGTGACTTTTCTGGTATATTTTCAAGATACCAAACCCAAAAGAGGGTTGGATCAGTTTCGCTGGTTATTCTTTGGCGCAGATAGCCAATCAAAAAGGACGCGGTGCTTTTAAACGTAACCAGTCATTGACTGGTCTAATCCTCTGAGAGTATTCCAAGCTCATCCAGCAAAGCCTCAAGCGTTACGGGGGAATGTTCCGGTAGCAAATATAAAGCACAGGTTTTCCGAACCTGATCAGTCGAGATATTGTTTTTCTCGCACCAAGCGCGCATGGCAACATTGGCGGCGCGTTCTATGTGCTCGGGATTGACCACAGCACGCGGTTCGCTCAACTCACAACGTAAGCGATCTAGGACGGCCAAATCGGTCAATTCCTCCAATTGTTTCTGCAAAAGATCAAAAATTACTGGACGGTAAGATTGTTGATGCCGTAGCAACACAAACACTTCATGCTGGACACCACTGGAACGTCGGGCGCTCAACAGGAACTCTGGTAAGGCTTCGGCTTGAGTGCGGTATTGCTCTAGCGCAGCAGTATGCGTCATCATCGCTTCTGCTCCAAGTCCGCCGATGTCGGCAAGAAAATCTTGATCGCGTGTTAGTTGTTCAACATCCATGTCCGCATCCAGCGAAACCTCTACTGATTCCTGCTCGGACATCACCTCTGATCCAAGAATCTGTTTGGATTGGACGTGGCGGCGGCGAATGCGTTGAAAGACTGCACGAATATCATTTTGACATTGCGACTTGGGGTTCACTTCATCGGACAGTGAGGGCACCAATGTATAAAAAAACACGACTCGCTCCGGGTCATTTGTCATGCGAAGCACACGGCCAGCTCGTTGGAATAATGTGTCGGCGCCTTCGGGTGGGTCGTAGTTAATAACTGTGTCTGCGTCTTGTAGATTGACGCCCACCCCGTCCGCATCAGTGCAAATCAGCACGTTGTATTCTCGGTCGGCATCGTAATTGTGCGATCGGGGAGAAAAGTTTTTCAACACTTCAGAGCGGTAGGGGCCAGATTTCAGGCGCAGGGAATCTTCAGATGTCTCCACGGTTGACCCAATTTGCACTTTCTTGCCAAAGGTCTGCTCTAGTCCTTTCAAGAGATATTGTGCTGTAAGGTGTCGTTTGACAAAAACAACGACTTTGCCGGATTGGCTTATACAATGCCGGTGAATGATGGCGCTCAACTTTTGGAATTTATCGTCTCTTTGATAATCAGGTTGTTTCAGTTGATCGAGCAATGGCATCAGGGCAGCTTGACGTTCGGCTTGGCTGAGCTGCATGTAGGATTGATATCCAATGCCATCGGTTGTTCTGGGCTTTCCTAGGTGGCCTTGGCGTTTGTGAGAGGCGTGCGCTGGCGAACCGAACATATCCAATTGGGGGGTGAAATGTGCTGTACCTGTCTCGGTAGATATCATATAGTCCTGTTTGCCTGGCGTTTGTAGATTCAGCGCTATACTTTCTGCCAACGCGGCTGGCGAACTGAGCCAGCTTTCCAGTGCATTGTTATATAGGGTGTCGATTAGGCCAAGTTGCATGGAAGATGTGTCGTCATCGTACCAATGTTGACGAAATTTATTGGCTTGACTAAAGCATTTTTGGTCAAAGGCATTCAGTAGGTCGGCTTGCAACGTCAACTGATAGCGAACAGATTGGAGGCGCAGATACCTGGGTAAATAGCGTTTTTCATCGGCAAACTGAATGAATGTCCGTCCGTTCTCATCCACATCACCACGTTGCCGTGCTATTTTGAGTACATGCGGCAGTCCCAGAATAGTAACAACAGGTAGACGAGCAAACTCATCTGCAGAACTGGCTCGAAAGGGGTTTTGACTATCCACCAAGTTGGATTGCCGATGAGGCAACAGATAGAGCAGGCTGTTGAGGTTTTGCATGTTGGTACCATAAGCTGTGGCTGTGAGTAGAAAAATATTTGCGCCGCGCTTGACAACCGGCTCCAATCGCTCATAGACTAAGCTTTTGTGCCCTTTTGACTTTTCGGACAACAATTGATTGCGATAGAAATGCGCTTCGTCAATCAGTAAAGTGGTTTGACTGTCAGCTTGCCGAAGTTGCTCATCTAGTTTGTTGGCCTGATGGTGCGTTTTTGCAGAGGGTTTACGGAACAGTACCCCGATGTTGAAGAATTTATAGTTGACATCGCGGCTGGAAAGCTCGTTCTCCCAGTTTTCGCGCACACCATTGGGGGCTACCAGAATCAGGCGTTTGGCTTGGCCAGACATCTGCAGACGCCAGGCGATTTCGGCACCCATGACGGTTTTGCCCAACCCTGTAGCTGCAACTATCAATCCTCCTCCAAAGCTGCGGGCCAGCCGCAGGGCGCGCGCGATTACACCTTTTTGATAGTAAGCTGGCTGGTGTCCGTCTGAACGTACCTTTTCGTCCGGTAGGTTATTGAGGAAGAGTAAGGTCTTGAGGTAAATCTCGAATGGCGTGGCCAGTTTGAGCCATCCCTCCAACCGTGCAATGAGTTCAGCAACAAGATCCTTGGCGTTGCGTGCTGCATCGTCATACCATACTGTAAATTGCTGAACTTGCGCCGGGTCACGGCTGGCGCTCACTTGCTCAGAGGAAACATATAGTCCGGTTCGCGAAAAGTTGGAAGAGCCTTGCCAGATCAGCGTGTCGTCGCAGATGTAGAACTTGCAGTGAAAGGGGGTCTGCATGGCCCGAGCGTCCATGATGCGAAACTGCCCGTTTTTTAGCCGCTCGACCAATTCTGCTACAGTTTCCCATAGCTCGGTTTCACACCGACCGAGATCGTCCAATATTTCCTGCAGCACCGTCGCCGTGACGTTTTTGCCCTCTTCTTTGCCAACCAAGATACGGAACTGGACTTCAGGCAAAGCATATTTGCGTCCCAATTGATAGCCGCTGAGGGTAAAAAACGCGCTGGCAATACGAATAACCTGTTGGACTTCTGGGAAATAGGCTTTGACAAATACCAAGGGTGCGCCCGGCCCCACACCCGAAATGGGCTTGCCAGCGCTGTCGTATTGCATGAGGCGTTCAGGTGATTCTAAAGTTACCATATCTCTAACTCAATATCTTCTCATCCGCGCCGCTGTAACCGACTATGCCAGTTTGCTCAGAACGATTGAAAACACAGAATGATGGTAGACGGCGCGCGTAAGGGTCAAGTGGAAGCCGTTGCTAGACGTGATCTGTAGAAATCACGAACTAGTTGTTGGGCGTTTGATTTGATCCCTTCTCTCTGCCAGTTCATTGGATGTTTTGGAGTACCGCTACGGTTTGAGGCTACAATAATCTCAGGTATTTCTGCCAGCAAGCTTCTCACTGATCTGATGCGCTCTTTTACATCTGAGGTGTGCTTATCCTTGTTTTCATAGTCGCCATAGGCATACACAACAATTCGTATTTTTTCGTATGGTAGCAGGCTGTAAACACATTTGCCCTTGTCCCTTTGGCTCCAATGTTGATACAGTTCGTTAATCTTGGGAGTCGCAAAGTCAAATAGGTTAACAACAAGAGGGTTTAGCCCAGTGTCGCAGAACACTTCTCTCAGGATCCTTAGGGTAGTATCTGTACGTAAATTTGCACCATCACCACTCAAACTCCCAGGGTTGAACATCACAACAAGAGCAATATCGGTGTTTGATGAATGCTCCTGCAAACACCAATGCCGATATTTTTCATCGCTTTCCCAGCTGATTTTCCACTTGTCAAGCTGATAAGTATAAACTATGCCGCCAAGCAAAGGTTGCATTTTTCACCGAGCATCTAACGAGTTATGGCAGCGGGATCGCCCAGTCTTCGACCGCGTTACTCCCCGTCGCCATTGTATCATGATTTCGGTTTTTTGCTGTGTGAGCGTCACATCTGCGATCAAGCGCCGCACCAGTTCTTTGCGTTTGGCCGTGGGTGGTGGTTTCGGCAAGGCCGAAAAGCATTGTGACTTTACGCATAGTTTTGCACTGGCTGGAAGCATAGTTTTGCACAACGTGGCTGTTTTTAGGCCGTTTTCGAGGGAATTTAAGCAGGCGTCGCCGGGTGTTGGAAGCATAATCTTGCCGAAAGTTCAAATTGGAACCATAGGCTTGCCGCGAGTTCTGCAAAGCAGTGTAACCGATATTGGCAAATATGCTATGGCCTTGGCGTGAAACCACACCTTTAAGCAACTTGAGTGCACATTTTCATAGCACAGCAACCTATAAGCGTAGACCATGGGCTTGGAAGCATAGTTTTGCAGTGCCAAAATGGAAGCATACCATTGCACTGACTGCAAAACTATGCTTCAAGTCACAAGCATCGACATTGCCCCAAGCGGTGTTCCGCCGCATGCAACAAAATGTTGTAGACAACGCAACGGGTTTTGGCATACAATAAGTTGCAGAGGATCCCTCTCAATCCTCTGGTTCGTGATTTGTTCTGTTGAGGTGGTTCCACCTTTGCGATAGGAAAGCCTATGACTACGCTGCACGCGCCTCCAGAAGTGGGAGGCGAATTGGACCTGGGAATGAATCTCGTCATCCTGCAAGGCAGGATCAAATGGGTGACTCGATACGAGTCGGGCTTTGCCCGCCTGAGCCTGGCGGTGAATTCGCCTGACAAACAAAGCATGCTCAGCGTGGTGCTGCGCCAAGCCCTGGTGCGGGACGTTTTGCGCCAATGTCGCCAAAACGGCCAGCGCAAGGACCTGAAGGAAGAGCTTCAAGGTAGGCAAATCTCGGTCATTGGCTACCTCGATTCGTGCATCGAGCATGGCCGGCAAAAGATAGATGTGACGGCCTTGAAAGTAGAGTTGATGAATGAAGCGGATTGCCATCATAACGATCGTTCTACTGGCGTTGGCGATAGGGTTGCTTGGCGCGGCATATAGCCCGCGTGTGGATAGCGACCCCTTGCTGCTCTCGCCCGACCTGGCCCAAACCATAGGCTATTTGCGCTTTGTCTCGGCCAGGATTGACGTCCTGCAGCGGGCTGATGGGCGGCTGGCTGACGTGTTGAATGCCGGCGAGGATGCGTCCGACCTGCTCGAACAAGCTCGCCAGGCGCGTACAGCTACCGAGGATGCGCTGGCAGTCGTGGAGGCTGTGGATCGCCAGCAGACACCGCCCGAGTTGGAAACGCTCAAGTTGATCTTGGCTCAGGCTGCCCAGGATTATGTCGCGGCCGGGCGCTTGGTCGTCTTGTTCGTCAACACGCCGACCGAGGAAGCGCACAACCATGCCATTCTTGCGTTGGACACGGCCAGGGCATCACTGACAGAGGCCCACTCGCGATGGACACGACTCAATCCCCATTAGCACCCAGCCCGGTCTACAACCGTATGTTGGATGGCATCAACGAAGCCGAGTTGGCCATGCGCAAAGCGGCCGAGGAGAATGCGGCCGCTTACAAGGACGCGTTGCTCAAGATTGTCGAGGGTGTTGCGGCTGGTTTCTTGGAGCAACATCGTGACGCGCGGAATTGGAGCGGTGCAGAGTGGGGCGCGGGGCAGGTTTCCAAGGTGGTGCAGACCGCGCGTCATTGCATCTATGAGCAGATGAAAGATGTTCGTGCCCAGCAGTTGGAACGAGATCGCGACGAGGCGCGTGGCCAGGTGATGGCGTTACGCCAGGAGGTCGCAACCCTCAGAGAGCAAACGACGATTTTGCAAGGAATTATTCGCCAGCGTCAAGGCAGCGTCGACCAGCCTTCTCAACCTGTGCAGCCAGCTCAGGCGGGCTCGCCGGCACAACCCGTGGAGAGCGCGCCGCCGCTCATGCCGGTGCCTCGACCCGAGTTGCCCTATGGTCTTCAGTTAAAAGTGCCTGGCGTTCCCAAGTGGTGGGAGTACAATGGTTCGGAGACGGAGCGGGACAGGGACTATGTCAAAAAGGCCTTGTTCCTCGGCTTGCTTGGCGAGACGGGCTATAGCTCGCGCAAATGGATCGAAAGAGTAGTGTCTCCGTTGATAGCGGCGGATGGGTCTGGCCGGTCTGGATGCCAGCGGCTGATCAAGAAACTTGATTCGTTGGGGTGGATCGAGATCGTGGACACGGACAAGCGGGATATCTGGCTGCCGCACGCCATACAGTTGACGGAAGCGGGGCGCGAGATGTTCCGCCGGATTTTCGAGGTCAAGCCAGTCGAGTCCGAGTTCAGCCAGATTATGCGGCATCACGGCGAACAGAGCCGGTACCACGCGCTCTTGTGCGTTGGGGCCGCCGACCAATTCAGGCAGCGCGGAGCGGCCGTGGCATGCATGCCGGAGCCAGTCCAACTTGAGGGCAAGTGCAGCTTTCAGCCTGACCTATCGGTGACCGTGCAGGTCAGCGAGGGTGTTGAAGAGACCTGGCTGGTCGAGTGCGAGCGAGGTGCGGGTCCGCCCGGTCTGTCGGCCGATCGGCGGGTGGCCAAATGGCAAAATTCGCTGCTCATCCAGGGGGCAGTGTACCTGGTTGCGCCCGAGTCCCAAGCCAGGAGTGAGCTTGTCAAAGAGATCTTGAAGATTGGCAGGTATCACGGGCGGATTTACGCGACCGACATGGTGACATTGCAGCAAAAGAGCGACGAGTTTTGGGCCGAAGTGCGCGAGTTTTGATCGAGTGTCCCATCGTGCGCAACAAAATGTTGTAGACAACGTGACAGCTTTGGATGTAGAATAGAAGCGTAACTGAATATCTTGGCGTATCCGGCGCTCAACCCACAAGTGAGGTGGGGTCGAGCGCCGTTTTTGTTTAACGAAACAGTATGGAAGAAACCGCAGGCGACATTGCTCATTTCGTGCGCAACGTGGTAATGTACGAGATCAACGGGGTGTTGGTCATCGTGTACGCCTTGATTGCGCAGTGGTCGCTGGTGCTGTCAGTCCCCTGCATCGCCGGCGTCTTGATGATGGACCGCCTGCTGGCCACCCAGTTGTCGCTCTCGCCGCGGCCGGCAACCCCTGGCTCGTTCTTTTCCGCCCGCGTGACACTGGTGCTGGCTTTCCTGTGGCTATTCATTGCCTTGACTGTTCCCCAGCCTGTGCCGGCCCTGGGCCTGGTGATGTGGGCCGTGACGCTGGCAGCCGCCTGGCTGGTGCCTGGCCAGCGACCGCAAACGCTCTGGCGCGGCAAGACGGCGATGTTGATGTACACGCTGGCAAACATTGGATTGCTTGGTTTCACGCGGCTGACGGCTGATCTTAGCCCTGAGCAGTGGGCAAAGCTTTTGGGCAGCACGCAAGCGGCCAGCCAGACGATCAACCAGGGCAAGGGGATCGTCCAGACGCTTGCCACGATCGCTATCTGGTACGCCATTCCGGTGGGATACATCGGCTGGGCGATCAAGGAATTTGCGATTAACCAGTCGAGCTTGGTGGCGCCGGGGCAAACGATGTCGGACATTGTTCACGCGATTCGGACACGTGGAGGATTGGTGGAATGAGTGACGCGACTATTTTGTCCGTTGACGACGCGCTGCAGCAGTTATGCAGTCGGGTTCTGGTGATGAGAGAACCGTTCAGGTCTCAGACGATTCGTTACCTGGCCACTGTTGTGGACCAGGTTGAGTATACTTTTCGACCTACTCGTGGAGAGGCAAATGTTCTCGTTTCTGACGGCGCAGACGCCGGCGCGAACTGATCTGCACATATTGGACAGCCGGCCAGTATACGACGATGGGCACCTGGACCACATCTGGTACGAGGTCGAGCTGCCCGACGTCGACGGCGGGTGGAGGCGCGGCTACAAGGTCATTATCTTGTACGAGCTGTGGGCTTTGCCGGCCGCGCCTCGGGACGAGCGCAAAGAACTGGACGTGCTCGACCAGACGCGCACGATGCTGCGTGGGCTATACAATGCGCGGGTGGACATGCTGTACGTTACAGCCGGGATGTTTGGCAATCCGCGCCTGGGCATTGTGCAGATGTATGGCGTTGCGACCTACAAGCCGTCTCACGAGGCGGCCCTGCGCGAGGCCAGGAATTGCTCGACGGCGCTGAGAGCGACGATGGCGAATTTCTTGGCCTCCTCTGTGCGGCCGCTCGACACGGCTCGCACCAACTTTATCATTCAGGCCATTGACACCTATCCCCACGCGATCGCCGTGTTGGGGCAGCCTGATCCTCGCGAGAATACAACGGTATCCGACAAACCCGAGAGCATAGCCGAAAAGCCCCGCGAGCAGAACGAGCAGTTTTTCCGTGCCATGGCGCGTGTGAACGAGGACTTTGTGTTTTTCATCCTGGGCAGCCGGCTGCCGAGGCGCAAGGCGGCCGATCTGCTTCGGGCTGCCGCGATCGAGACCAGCCTGCACGTCAGCCGCAGCGAGGGACAGGTATCGATCAGTGCCGGGATGGGTGTGCCGATATTGCTCAGCCGGGCGGTTGGGGAGGCTGCCGGCACTGGCTATGGCCAGTCGCAGGCGCAGGGGGTGTCCGATGGCGTCTCTCACAGCCAGGGAGTTGGCCACACCGATTCATGGGCCCAGTCGCACTCGCAGAGCGTGGGGCACGCGGAAAGCGAGTCGTGGGGCGAATCGGAAGCGTGGGGGACGTCTCACTCGCACGGCGTCAGCCAGGCCGACAGTGTCTCGCACAGCGAGAGTCATTCCGATGGGGTAGGACACACCGTAGGAAGCGCCGATTCTGTTGGCGAAGCTCACTCGGTGGGGCACGCGACAACTGACGGATCGGCGCACACATCAGGGGCATCCTGGGGTAGCTCTTGGTCAGTTTCAGATGGCAGCGTCCACACGGATCAATCGGGTTGGAGTGCCGGCTTGAATACAGGCCAGGCGGATACTACAGGACATGCAGATTCAGCTCAACATTCTGTTGGATCTGGCCATCAAGAGGGCGCAGGGTTTACCGATACTGCCGGCGTCAACGCCAGTGTTTCAGCCGGCGCCAGCGCAGGGTTTGCCGGCACGGGGGTTAATGCAAGCGCCACCGTAGGCGCATCGGCTTCCACGGCTGTTTCACAAAACCAGTCAGACAGCAGCAGTGTCACTGACGCCACTGGCCATACTGACAGTGGAGCGCATACCGACAGCAGTGGCCTAAGTGTGGGAATGTCGGGGGGCCAGTCTGACGCTGTTTCGCACTCGGTATCTCATGGCGGCTCGTCGGGTGGCATGTCGTCGAGCACGAGCTCACACGCCGAGACCAACTCGACTTCGGACACGACCAGCAAGAGCCATACCGATTCGGTGGCCGATTCCACGAGTCACTCGGACGGCGTGGCCGATGGCACCGGCCACAGCGCGGGCGTATCCGAATCGTGGGGAGAGTCACACGTGGTTGGTCGCAGCCACGCGACGGGGGTCACGAACTCGGAGAGCGAGTCGTGGGGCCAGAGCGTGGGCGGCGCGGACAGCAAGTCGGAGGGCTGGGGGCAGTCGCACGCCGAGAGCCAGGCCCAAGCCCAGCAAGTTGCCCGCACGATTGCCCAGACGAACGCGGCCGGGCTTTCGATGGGGCTGGCGCCGTCGATCAGCATTTCCAAGTCGTTCAAGTGGCGCAACGAGGAGGAGGCGTTCCTGGCCGCCTTGTTCCAGCGCATGATGCGGATCGCCGACATGATAAGTCTTGAGGGCGGCTATCTGGTGGACGCCTACGTGTTGACGAAAACCGAGCAAGGGGCACGGGCGGCTGAGGCGGCTGTGACCCAGGCTTTTCACGGCTTGGAGGACGTCGTGCCGCCGGTGGTGACGGTGCGTCTCAATGAGGACGAGCGGGTGCACATTCGCGATCACATGCACACGTTTACGCCGTGCGTGCTCCCCTGTGCCGATCCGCTGGCCACCGTCCTGGGCGGCGGGCGGTTCAGTACACTGCTGGGCACGCCTCAACTGTCGGCCTACGTTGCGCCGGGGCAGTTCGAGGAAGGCACGGCGGCAACCGTCCGGCCCAGGCCGCCGAGGTTTGCGTTCTTGCCGGAGCTGCGGGGCGACGTGCTCCTGGGCCACCAATACAGCAAGGAAAACTATGATGCGTTCAATCCGACGAGCACGCCCTGCACGCTGGATAAGGACGGCTTTTTCAGCACGGCGATATTGGGTGACACCGGAATGGGCAAAACGGTGCTGGCCGAGCGGATGGTGTACGACTCGACCCTGAAGTGGAAGTTGCGCACGTTGGTATTTGATTTTGGCAAAGGGTGGGAGCGCCTGATCAATGCTCATGGATTGGAAGGCGTATCAAAGCTGTACCACCTATCTCCCACTGGGATAAGCCCGCTGCGGTGGAACCCGCTGCAAATCAGTCGCCGCATCGACCCGGTGGCGCAAAAGGACGCCTTGGTCGAGATCTATGCGGGCGTTACCGGCATGGGTGCGCGCCAGTTGGGGCACATGGCCGAAACGCTCAAGGAATTGTATATCCAGTATGGCGTGTTGTTACGCGAGCCGGATGTTGTGACGAATGTGATGTCCAACACGGTTAGCGCCGTCGAAGAAGACGTGATCAACCAGGCGCGTGTAGCGGCTGGCCAAGCTCCCCACGTGCTGGCAGGTCTCAAGGTTCACGATCTCAAGATCAAAGAGGCCCAGGCGCTGGCCGTGTATCGCAGCCGCTTGTGCTCGATGGCCGAGTGGTACGAGCGGTTGAACAATCGTTACAAGACCTCCAAGACGCAAGGGGATCAGCAAGCGTTGTACGGCGTGCTGCTCAGGATGCAAGGTTTCCTGGAAGCGGACGCGCTGCGAGCTTACGGGCCTGGTGATGGCACTACTGCGCTTGAGGATACATCGCTGCCGTGGGGTCTGACCGTGTTTGCCGGCGTCGGCCTGAACGAATTTGCCAAGGCGTTCTTGATCGGTTACATCGCCTGGATGTTGTATACGGATTCCGTGCGGCTCACGGAGGAAACGGGCTTGCAGCCATACCGGGGCATGCACATCTTTATAGACGAGATCAACAAGTTGTTTGGCGGCATGTCGACGGGGGGTAGTGACGGGCAGCAGCAAAAAAGCACCGGTTCCGAGCATTTGATTGCCATGTGGCCGGATTGCCGCAAGTACGGTGTTGCGATGTCGTTTGGTGCGCAGGCGCCCTCGATTTTGCCGCCTCGGGTGTGGTCGTCGTGCAACAATTTTGCCGTGTTTCGGCTCAAGAATCGCGAGGATCGGGATATTGTGACGGCGGCGTTGGGGCGCAGCGAAAAGGGGCTGAAGGATGTGGATACCGCCTTGTACATTGCGACGATGCCCGAGCAGCGCTGTTTGACCCTATTGGGTTACCGCAATCCCTACGGCGAGTATGGGCTGGAGCCGATGCTGATCAGGCCGTTGCTCGTCTCGGCGTATGCCGAGACCGAGTCCGAGATGGCGAGTCGTTATGGGGTCGAGGTGTGGTGATGGGGCGGATCATCGTGACCCTCGTTCGCCAGGCAGAGGCGGCCGGTGTGAGCTTTGAGCAGTTGTGGACAGTACCGCTCATATTTGTCTTGATGGCAGCCCAGGTGGTGGGCGAGTGGGTTGAATCCGAGTTGGACGATCTCGTCAGGGGTAGAAAATGAGGCACAGGGTGTCGTTGGCTATCCTGCTTATCGTGCTCGTGGCCGCGTCTGCCTGCGGGGGGCAATCGAGCGATGGTCAACTGGCGTTCAAGCCGGTCGTTCCGGCGTATACGCCCACGCCGGCTGAGCCGCCGGTCAAGACGGTTTATCTGCCGGCGATATTCAAGAATTACAAGACGCAGAGGGTAAAGTAGCGTATGGACATATTTGAAGGTTTCGATATAGAAAGGCCCAACACGGCCTGTGTCACCAATGGCACATCGTCGAGCGGAACGAGGAGCAGCGAGTATCCAGGCTCTGCGATTAATGGAAGCCTGTGTGTAGGTTTTTCCACAAGGCAAACACCCAGGGAGGTAACGATGTTAGTGGCAGCGAACGGATCCAAAAGGCGGATGGTGCAAGTTTACATCGTGGATCCCGACGAGGACGTGCCCTTGGACAAGGCGCTTTTGCACGCGAGCGATCCGAGGTTGACGGATTTGACGGACGACGAGCTGTTCTTTGACGTTGGCGTCAAGTCCTTGCTTGAGAAGCACAACGAGCTGCGAGACGAGCTTGGGCTGGGGCCGACCCGCATTCGCGATCTCAAGATGTTGGTTGTCGAGATCGCGCGTTTTGATTGACTGATTGACTTGACGAATGGAGTGAGCAATGAACACGTGGTTTTTAAATCTACAAGCCCACAAGGGCACATTTCGCTTGTTGGTGGTGGGTATCGCGCTGTTGTTGGCGGTGAGCCTGGCCTACGTGGCGATTACCATCGCCGGGCCGGCGGCCGCGCTGGAAACGGCCGAGCCGCCAATGCCCCGCATCCCCACTGTCACGCCTGCGCCTACTGTGCTGCCTACGCCGTTCATATCCCCGACAGTATCATTGGCGATGCCGCCGGCGACGGTGACTACCACGGCAACGATCACACCGACTGCCACTCCCATACCGCGCAAGGCGTATTGGAAGTGGCCGATTCGCAACAGCAAATTGGTGCGGACGTTTTCAGCCGAGCACCCGGCCTGGGACATGGGTGGCCAGTTGGGGTACGCGATAACCGCGGTGGCCACCGGCACGGTTGCCTTTGCCGATTGGGACGATAACGGCTATGGCTACCTGGTTATCCTGGATCACGACGGCGGCGTGCAGACCTGGTACGCGCATCTTCAATACATCGTGGTCAAGCCCAAGCAAGTGGTTTACCCCGGCGACCAGGTGGGCGTGATGGGCGGCAGTGGCAACGCGAACGGGTGGCATCTGCATTTTGAGGTCAGAGAAGGCAATCGGGCAGTTGACCCGGCTTGGTATTTGTTAGACGAAGGAGGCAAATCGTGAAGATGAACTTGAAATTCTCGGAAAGGCAGTTGTGGGTAGTGCTTGCGTGCCTGGCGCTGGTCATCCTGGCTTTGCTTGTCGCAATGTTCCTGACCCCGCCCAATCCGCCGGCCGAGCCGGTGGGGCAGGCGGCGGCGACGTGGACCGCGCTGCCCACGGCGACGGAAGGTTGGCACGCCACGGTCGAGAGCCAGTTGGCTGTGACAAACACCGTGGCACCCTGACCATCCGGACGACGACAGAATAATTCGCGCCAGGGCGCTCGATCTGCGAATGAGGCAGGGAGAGCGCCTTTTTTTGTTGGAGGTGATTTGTGAAATATGTCATGTGTGCCGTTATCGTTCTAGTGGTGTTGGTTAGCGGCGTCGTGGCTGCCGGTGCGGGAGATGCGCCGGCGGATCGGCTGCTCTTGCGTCCCCCGCTCACACCCTATCCGTTCACGCCCGAGCCGACCCCCAGTCTCCCTACACCCGAACCGACCAGGACGCCCATAGTCTACCATTTCTATCTGCCCCTTATCCTGTCCGGTCCCCGCTGGGACGTGCAGTGGTCTACTGCCGTTCATGACGAGGGATGGATGTGGACGGTTTACGGCCTGGTCGAAAACCTGGCTGCCCCGGTTGAGAATCCGTATGCCAACGTGGCGATGGTGGTTCAGATCGGCGACATCACCAGGACCGAGACCTCGGTGGTCCGAGTGCCCGCCGCCTGGATGGATACGGGCGCGCAGTCGTGTTTCAAGGCGGTCAGCTACTATCCGATCGTCACGTACACCGTGAACGTCACTTATGACCTGCCCTCGCACTCTTATCCCCCCCTATCCGCCAGGACCATCACGGTCACCCGCCAGTCCGGTTATTGGAGGCTGGTTGGCGTGATCTCCAACACCAGCGCTGACGTGCAAGACGTGGCGAAAGGCGTTTCTGCCGTCGCGTGGGGCCTGGACGATTGGGGGTTGCCGGTGTTGTGCGAGACGGTCTATGTGGGTACGGTGGCGGCAGGCGAAAACAGGGATTTCTACGTGCACCTTCCCAAGCCAGCAGTGACGTATGGGGTTGGGTACGACGAGGCCCCCAAGCAATAGTCGAGATCGAGTAAATAAATGCGGAGGTAGGAAAATGCTTAGACGTTGGATCATCGTTATCGTTCTGGCCGGTCTGACCGGGGTATTGACCTTGAGTTTCCTGGGCAGCCTGGCAAATCGAAAACAAGTCGTGGTAGTCTCCCGCCCGATTTCTGGCGGGCAAATAGTGAGCTCGAACGACGTGGCGCTCAAGAGCATCCACGCCAGCGCGGTGACGGAGGGCGCGTTCACCAAAGTTGAGCAAGTTGTCGGCAAGCGCTTGGGACAGACTCGCTTGCCTGGTGACCAGCTCACAGCGGCCGCCCTGGCCGGCGCGGACAATCCGCTCGTGCCGATGCTGGAGAGTGGGTATCGGGCTGTGGCCATCAAGGTCACGGACGACAAGGGACTGTTGGGCACGCTGCGTCCGGGCGACTCGGTGAGCGTCGTCGGTATTTTTGCCACTGAATCCGGCCCGCAGGCTCACCTGCTGTTGACCAACATGGAGGTCATGCTGGTGCCGCACGACTTTCGCTACATCGAGCCGGTAGAGGCTGGCGGCAGTGCCGGCGGCGGCGTCGACAGCGTGGGAAGCAGCTCGAGCAGTGGGCAGCAGCGCCCGCAGCAGGGTGTGGTGGTGCTAGAGACGCCGGTTCAGCCAATCAGCATCACCGTGGGCTTGTCGGGGACGACTCCGGTGCAGGTGTTTGCCTCGCCGGTCGAGGTCCTGCCACTGCTGAACAACAACGCGACCATTCACCTGGCGTTGGAGCCCAAGGGTGCCCTGTCGCCTGACACGCCCGGCGCAAGCCTCAAAGAGTTGTTCCCCGGCCCCACGCCGACGCCGCAGCCCACGCCGGCTGCGTACACGGCGGGAGGGTAGCTGATGAAAACCATAGACGAAGAACGCAAGGTGTACGTGCACCTGGCCGGGACGGTGCTGGAACGCACCTTGCAGATGTACACCCAGGGGTTTTCGACCAACAACAGGTTTCACGTCGTCGGCATGTCGTCGGATTGGAATGCGCTGACGACCCACTTTCCCAACGACGGGAGCGAGATTTTGCTCATGGAGGCCGACGTTGCGCCGAATCACGATCAACTGGTCAAGTGGCTGCAAAAGATGCCCGTGCCGGTGTTGGTGATCTTGCCGCAGGCCTGGGCCCAGGTCGAGGGGAGGATTCGGGCCTGTCCGCCCGTGCGCGACGTGTTCCTTGGCCCGCACGTCAACTTTGTCGAGGTCGCCGAGCGGGTCAAGACGACGGCTGTCTCGGAGCGCGCTTTGCGGCTGTATACCGAGCCGGATCGCGCGCTTGCCGCTTCAGGTGGCCCGCGTGGGATGACCGTGGTGGGCACGCGCATCGTTGCCGTGTGGGGCAAGGGTGGGGCAGGGAAATCCACCCTGGTCTCGAACTTGGGGTACGAGCTGGCTCATCGGGGCATTCGCACGATTTGTATAGGCTTGGACGTGCCTGACGCGATGGCTGTGTACCTGGACCTCAAGGCCGAGCGCACCTCGATGACGTTCTTTCAGCATCCGGGTTTGGAGGGCTTTCGGTCGAGCATCTTGCGCAAGGGCAATCTCGACGTGGTGCTCTCGCCCAATGACGCGCTGCGGGCCGAAGAGATCGCCCGCAAGCCACCCGAAGACCCGGGCAGCATTCGCAGTCTTGTCGTGACGGCCGCCGGCGATGGGTACGCGGCTGTGTTGCTCGACCTGCCGGCCGAGCGCACCGAGTGGGCTATTCAGCCGCTGATCGCGGCCAACATGGTCTTGTTGGTTGCCCAGCCGTCGTTTATCGACCAGGTGCGGACGGTGGACTTGTACCGCACGCTGACCGAGACGCTGGCCGGGCAGCATCGCATCCCGCCCGAGTCCATCCACCTGGTTATGAACGAGACCTCGCCGGACGATAACCTGTTACCCCGCGACTTTCAGCGCGCGGCGCAAGACTTTTTGCAGCGCCCGTTCCCGCCGGCGATTGCATTGCTGCCGCTGGACAAATGTGTGCGCCTGGCGCAAAACAAGGGGCAATTGCCCACGCAGGAGCTGGATGGCTTTGCCAAAGGTATCCGCTCGCTGGCGAACACCCTGTTTCCTGGCGTCACGACCACGCCCCTGGCTCAACCCGCGCAGACGGGGCTGAAACAGCTCACCGATTTTGTGTTCGGTGTGAAAAGATAAAGCATACAAGGAGATGAAAAGATGTACACGAAAACGAATCGTATCGCAGTAGCCTTGACGGTTTGCTTGTTGCTGGCGGCCGTCGTCGCGCCGGCTGTTTCGGCGCAGACGTTCATCGTGCCTAATCAAAATGGCGGTTTTGACCAGGGCCTGGCCGGGTGGCAGACTTTTGCCCTGGATCAAAAGACGAACGACCCATACACCTCATATTGGCCGCCGGTGTTCAAGATCGCCGACGACCAGGCGCGCAATATCAACGGCGCCACGCTCCAGATCGACAATTACGAATTTACCAAGTGGCGGGCTGGCATCTACCAGCAGGTTTCTATCCAGCCTGGGGCCGAGGTCTGGTTCACGGTTCGCGCCTCGGCCTTCACGGACAGCGGTGGTGGCGAACGCGACTGGATCGGCGTGCGGCTGGGCCTCGATCCCAAGGGTGGCGATGGCTGCGCGGGCGCGGCGTGGGGTGATCCGGTTTACGTGGGGCACATGGAGCAGTCGACCCTGACCTCGCTCAAGGTCAAGGCCAACGCGCGCAAGGTGACGATCTGCATCATGGGCGAGCCGCAATATGCGTTTTACAAGAATGCGCTTTTCTTGGACGACGTGGTCGTGCTCGACCCGCCTGCCCTTCGACAGTCCTTCGACTACGCTCAGGGTGTAGCCCAGGGTGAAGCGTTGGTCGACACACAGGTAGACACTACGTTGGGCAGTGTGTGCACGTGGGCGTTCGACGACGCCAACGCCAACGGTGCGCGTGACGATCGCGAGGGTTCGGTCAAGGGTGTGCTGTTCACACTTGTTGATGCGCAGGGCCAGGCGCGGGAAACCGAGAGCCACAGCCCGGCTTGCTTTGCGGGACTAGGGCCGGGCGTCTATACCCTCAAGGCCAATGACTTGAAAGGGTATCAGACGACCACGCCCCAAGCCTGGACGGTGACGCTTGATCCTGGGCAAACGCTCGATCTGCCGCCGGTGGGACTTGCATCCACGTCTTGGAGCGCGGCAGCTCGGAAGGCACGGGCCGTCTTACCGCTCGTCGCCGGTGTGCTCTTGCTGGTGGTAGTTGGGCTCGTGATGGTAAGCCGGCGTACTGTACCGGCTGCGCCTACTTCCGGTCCTGCCAGCGTCTTGTCTGTCCCAGATGTTACTTCCAAACCCAGGCAGAGAAGGAGTCGCAAGCAACCAGCTATTACCGGACCCGAAGGGTAAGCGATGAACAGCAACACACTCAGTCGATATGCCAATTCGCAGCAGTCTGACCAGACGCTGCGGGCCGAGCGCGAGGCGGTTGTCGACGAGGTCTCGGAGCAGATCTCGCGCGAGTTTGGCAAAGAGTTGCGCAACCGGGACAAGCACGCTCAGATTCGGGAGCGCATCTCGACCTTGGTCTCAGAGTCTGCTCGCCGGCGTGGCGCGATGGCGTTCACGACCACGATGGTTGGCAGCATCGTGGAGGAAATCTTTTCGCTGGTCGTCGGCATGGGCTTTCTCGACCGGCTGCTCCCGCCTGTACGTTCGGACATTGTCGAGATCGCGCTCCTTCCGAGCGGCAAACTGTACATCAAGCGCAAGGGCGGCGAGCACTTTGAGCCGAGCGACATCCAGCCGCAGTACGAGGAGGTCATCCGGGTTGTGGACAAGCTGCTGGGTGCTCAAAACAAAGCTCTTACTGAGGCTACGCCCTCGGTGGACGCTCGCTTGCCCAAGACCTCGGACAATCCTGCCGGCGGGCGCGTCAAAGTGGTTCATTCGGCTATCGCGCCGGGTGTGGGCTTTCCTGCGTTGTCCGTTCGTCTGTTCGAGACCAGGGCCGTCACGCCCGACATGATCGTCGAGTGGGGCAGTGCCACACGCGACATGATGACGCTGATGGCCGATGCTGTGCACCGCAAGTTGCGAATACTCATTGCGGGCGGCACGGGCACCGGCAAAACCACGCTGCTGTCGGCCATGTGCTCGTCCATTCCGGATACCGAGCGTATCGTCAAGATCGAGGATCCGGAAGAGATTTTCCTGAACAAGCCACACGTGGTGACGTTGGAGGCCAGGTACGCGCCGCCCGGCTCGCCCATTCCGTCGTACACCGTCTCGGACGCTGTGAACGACGCGATGAGAATGTCGCCCGACCGGCTGATCGTGGGCGAGGTTCGCAAGGGTGACGCGGCGCTGGCGCTGTTCCGCGCCCAGATGTCTGACCATCCGGGCCTGTCTACCTTTCACGCCGAAGACCCGCTGGCGGCAGTCCATCGTCTGAGCGTCATCATGTTTTCCGACGCCGGTGTGCGCATCGAGGCGGCCAAGGCGTTTTTTGCTTCGGCGGTGGACATTTACGTCCAGATCAACTTTGCGACGGTGGACCAAAACAGCCGGCCGGTGGATATCCACGCGGCGGATGGTATTCGCGCCGCCGGTGGGAGCGTGCGCACCATCCGGCGGGTGAGCGGCATCTGGCAGGTCGAGCAGGCGCTCAAGAGCGGCGACGTGCAGTTCACGCCCATTTTCAATGCCGATCACGAGCAGGTGGGGGAAATCACCCGCTTACGAGCTGGGGGCTGACATGGTCGCTGGCGATCATGTCAGCGGAAAGGGATGGTGAAAGATGGCAAATCCGGTGACGATTGCATTGTTGGCGGCTGCGACGGTCGCGGCCTTTTTGGTCATGGTGGCGCGGCAGTTGCCTGTGTCGGCCTCGTCTGTTTCCAGGCGTTTGTCGAATGCCTTGGCGGCGCCATCCCAGGCGCAAGATCAGACCGAGTACGAGTTTGGAACGCAAGAGTTCAAGGCGTCACTGCTGCTGCGCCGGCTGCACATCCGGGTGCAAGTGGGCGAAGAAGTCAGGACGATTGGCATGATCAGAATTGTGTTGGCCATAGCCGGTGCGGGTATTGCCTTGGTGTTTGGGCTGCCGCTGGTAGTGCTGGCTGCGCTTGGGGGGGTAATCTGGTTTGGCGTGGGACTGCTGCTCGATGCGCAAGTTGGCTCGGTCAAGGCGTCTATCGAGAAAAGCACGGCCAAGGTCTTTTCGGACGTGGCGGCCCTGGCGATGATCAATGCCGATGCGAGCACGATCTTGGAGAGAACCTCGACCAATCTGAGAGCGGCGGGAGACAGGTACCTGGCTCCGGAGCTAGAGCGCGTGGAGCGTGACTTGCGCTTGCGCGGGCGGCAGGCGCTTTTGGATGCCGAGGCGCGCGTCCAGAACATCAGCCCCTCGCTGGCCCTGTTTTTCTTTATCCTGAGACGCCTGCAGGAGACTGGCGGGGCGCAGTTTAGCAGCGCCTTTCAGTCGGCGGCCAACAACCTGGGAGCGATCATGTCTGTTCGGCAGAAAATCCAGGCCAAGGCTGATGGGGCGCACGGCACGATTCGGATCATCGTGGGCGCGTTCATCTTTGTCTTTGCCCAGATGTTTCTCAACCCCTTGATGCGGCAGACGTACACCAGCTTACCGGCCCAAATGATGCTGGCCGGCTGCATCGGCGCGATGGCGTTTGGCTATTGGTTCATTTCAGGGCAAATCGAGGAAGTCTTGTGATCGACGTTGCAACTGGCTTGTGGCTGCTGGCGCTGGTGGGGGATTTACTAGTCAGGCTGGTTATGGTCACGGCCGTTGCGATTTGCTTGATCGAGATCAGTCAAAGGAGCAGTTGATGGACACTGGCACGTTGATTCAATTTATCACGATTTCTGCGGCGCTGACGGCTGGCGCCCTGGGGTACGTGTTCACGGGCAACATGGCGATAGGCCGGGGTCATTACGCGCAGCGGCTCAGCCGGGTGTTTGGCGCTGCCGAGGAGGGTAATACCTGGCAAAAGATAGGCGGTTATGCTACGCAGTCACCCGTTGGCCGCTTTTTGCCTATCGAAAAAGTCGAAAGCGACTTGCCCTGGGCGCACCTGATTGGCAAGTGGGCAAGCTGGCAAGCAGGCGAGATCATTGGCTTGAGCCTGGTGCTGGGACTGGTGGGGATCGCGGTGGGGTTCTACATGTTCCGGGGTGGCGTGATGGTGCTGGCGACCGGGGCGTTTGGATTTTACGCGCCTATTCTGCTGATGGGCAGCTCTGCCAGCGAGTCGCGCCGCACATTTCGCCGGCAGTTGCCCGAGATGGTGCAGGTCGTGGCGGCCGAGGTGTCGGCGGGAGCGTCCATCGAGACGGCCATCAGCCGGCTGGCCGAATCTCCGACCGTCGTCGGGATGGTCTTTGCCGATATGCTGGCCAGGTCGCGTGGCAAGATGATGTTCTCGACCGAGCACCAGGAGGGTGTGCTCAAGCAGTTGGCGGCCGCCTGGAGGTTGCCTGATTTGACGTCGTTCGTTGCCAATCTCGACCAGGTCCAGCGGGCCGGGATCCAGGGGCCGGAGCAGTTGACGGCGATGGCCAAGATCGCGGCGAACGAGTACCTGGGCGAGCGTGAGCGAAAGGCCGAGAACCTGGACAATGTCTTGCTGATGCCCATGACCCTGTTTTTCTTTGTGCCGTTTATGGTGATTGTCCTGGGGCCGGTCTTTCTGCAGTTGATGGCTGTGTTGTAGTTTGGGAGGGCAGGCAATGAGAAAACTCGCCTTGCGCGACGATCACCTGTGGCTGTTGATCTGCCTGGCGTGGATTGCCTTTTTCGTGTCGCTCCTTCCGCTTGACCCCAATGACTTTTGGTGGCACCTGAAGGCCGGCGAGCTGATTGCCGTCACGGGCAAGATCCCGGCGACGAATCTGTTTGCCTGGTCGCTGCCGCCCGACCAGCCTTATGTGTATGGCGCCTGGCTGGCCGAGTGGCTGTTTTACCAAATCTTTCGCCTGGGTGGGGTGCCGCTGCTGCTGTTTGCGCGCACGCTGGTCGTGGTGGGAGCCTTCGCGTTGGCCTGGCGCACTGCAAGGCAGAAGGGCGGCGCGTGGCCAAACGTGATGGTTCTGTGGTCGTTTATGATGGCGAGCAACAATCTCGTCATGCGCCCGCAGATTTTCGCGCTGCTGCCGTTTGTGGCTTTTGTCGCGCTGCTCGATGCGTATGCCACTGGTAGGCTAAACGCCCGTTGGCTGCTGGCGCTGCCGGCACTGATGGCCTTTTGGGTCAACGTTCACGGTTCGTTCGTGCTGGGGCTGGTGTTGGTAGGCATCACCATTGCCGGCGAGGCGATCTCGGATCGAGCCTGCCGCAAATTCAAGTGTTTGTGCGTCGTGGGGATTCTCGTGGGCCTGGCCGTGCTGGTAAATCCGCGAGGCCCACACATCGTCGGCTATGTGACTAACCTGATGACCGACTCGCCCAGTCAAATGTTGGTTGAGGAATGGCAATCGCCGGCGGCCGATCTGAACGCGTTCAACGTCTTGTTCTTTGCCAGTCTCGTGGCGCTGTTGGCGGTTCTGACCTATTCGCGCAAGCGTCCCACACCGACCGAAGCCCTTTTGCTCGTCGCCTTCTCGGGCCTGGCCATGAGCGGCCAGCGTTACATTGTGTGGTATGCCCTGGCAGCGATGCCTGTCTTGTCGAGGCTATTTGGCGGTCTCGTCGCGCCCTCGGCCAGCGTGAGCAAGTCGGCCTGGCGCTTTGCTGCCGGCTTGTTGGTGTTTGCGCCGGCGGTCTTGGTGCAGCCGTGGTGGGTCGAGCGGGTGCCGCTGCCTGGGGAATACTGGCAGATGGTGCAGCGGAATGTTGCGGAGGGGCCGATCTTGTCGATTTCGACGCCGGTCCGGGCTGCGGACTATCTGAGGCAGCATCCTGGCGGGCGGCTGTTTGCCGAGATGGGGTACGCGAGCTACTTGATCTGGGCCGTGCCTGGCCAGGGTGTCTTTGTCGACCCCCGCGTGGAGTTGTATCCCTTCGAGCAGTGGGTGGATTACCTCAGGATATCGAACGGCACGTGCAGCGGCGAGCTGCTGGACAAGTATGGCGTCGACCGCGTCCTGCTCGACGTAGAGTTACAAGACGGCCTGGCGCGCGCGATGGAGGCTGAGCCTGGATGGGTCAGAGTGTATGAGGATGAGCAATCTCAGCTTTGGGAGCGGGCGGGATGGCAGCAGTGAGCTTGGCGTTCTCGCGGGGCAAACGCGCGATTTGGCTCAGGTATGTGCTGGTGGGCATTTTGTCGGTGGCCGGATTTGCCAACGTGTGTCGGTGCATCGTAGGGATTTTCCCGCCTCGCGTTTACGACACGCGAGACCTGGCTCAAGAGTACACGATGGCGCGAGCGGTCCTGCTTGGAGAAAATCCGTACCAGCAGTTGCCTGACCTGGTCGCGCGATTTGTCCAGATACCGCCCGAGCAGCTTGCCGGCTGGACGCTTTACTCGTTCTCTCCCCACCCGCCGCCGGTGGTGGTGTTGGCGCTGCCGCTTGGCTTGTTGTCCTACCAGGCGGCGAGCTGGGCCTGGTTCGTGTTCGAGCTGGTTTGTGTGGTGGGGGCGGCATCGCTAGTTTGGGGTTGCCGCTTTGGGCAGCCTCTCACACCAGCAACGGTTACTTTGGCTGGCCTGCTTGCCCTGGCCTGGTATCCGGCTGCAGAGGGTATGTACTGGGGCCAACTGATGACGGTCTTGCTATTGTTGCTCACCGGCGCGTGGCTGGCGCTTTTATCGGGCCAAGACAGGTTGGGGGGCATCTTGCTCGGCTTGTCGGTCGCGCTCAAGCTGCTCACCTGGCCGTTGATCGTGCTGCTCGTGTTTCGCAGGCGTTGGCAGGCGGCCGGCGCGTCGGTGTTGGCGCTTGCGGCGGCCAACGTGGCGGCGGGCGTGGTCATGGGATTTGACCATGTTGTGGATTACTATGTGCATATTGGGCCGCAGGTGTTCTCGCTGTACCGCAATCACGGCAGCAGCTTTTCGACTCCGAGCCTGATCTGGCGCTTGTTTGAAGGCACCGGATCGCCCCTGATGGAAGGGATGATAGCGCCGCCGCTCGTCAACGCGGTATGGGCGGCGCAGCCGCTCTCGATGTTGGTGTCATTGTCCTTGGTGGGGTTGGTCTTGTACGTCACTCGCAAGAGCTCGTTTGAGGGAGCGTTTGGCGTGTTGGTATGTGTGTCTCTCTCAATCAGCCCGGTAGCCTGGATGCACTATTTGACCCTGGCCTTGATCCCGGTAGTGATTGTGGGCAGCCGTCTGTTCGAATCGAGATTCCCCAAGCAAGAGTCTGGTGTGGCCTACCTGGTCGGGTTCCTGCTGCACACTCACGTCTGGGTGTGGCAGATCGTTTTGCGAAGCGTCGAGGGGCGCTTGGATCATCCGGTCGTTCCCTTTGCAGTCAGCCTGCTTCCGCTTGTCCCGACGTTATTGCCTGTCTTGGGGCTAGCCTGGTTGGTGTGGCGATTGGAACAAAAAGGGGTTACAGTGCAGTGGTAAGCAGGCGAATGGGCGTCGCTCTGCTCGTCTGGCTGTTGGTGACCTGGCTTTTTGCCCAGGCGTTCGAGCCGAGCGTGTCATTGGGTGATTTGATCGGCTACTGGTCGACCGGGCGGGTTTTCTGGCAGGGTGGCAATCCGTACAGTTCTGGCAATCTGTTGCCTGTTCAGCGCGCCGAGGGCTGGATCGAGACTGCGCCGATGATGGTGTGGGCGCCGCCCTGGGTGCTGGCGATCACGGTCGTGTTGGGCTTGATGCCGTTCTGGACGGCAAGAATGGTCTGGCTGGCCGCCAGTGTCGGCCTGTTGATCGTCGCGTCGGATTACCTGTGGCGATTCTGTGGGGGTGAGCCAGGCTTGTCTTGGGTTGGCTGGTTAGCCGGGATATTGTTCGCGCCTGCCACGGTGACCCTGTTGATGGGGCAGTTTAGCATCCTGTTGCTGGCCGGCGTGGTGGGATTTCTGTGGGCTATCCAGAAAGGGCACGACGGAGCTGCAGGTGCGTTTCTGGCGTTGGTTGCCATCAAGCCGCACGTGCTGTACGTGTTTCTGATAGTCATCGCGTTGTGGGTGTGGCAAGAGCGCCGATGGCGAATCCTGGCCAGTGCGGTTGCCTGTTTGCTGCTGGTCACCGGGCTGGTCTTGGCGCTCAATCCGGCCGTCCGGTGGGAGTCCATCGTGGAGGCGGGCGGCCCTTTGAACAAGAGTGGTGTCCCGACGGTGGGTTATGCGCTGCGGTTATGTTTTGGGCCGGCCTGGCTGCAATTCGTCCCGACCATCGTGGGTGCTGCACTGACGTTATGGCTGTGGCGTCGTTGGCGAGGGCGATTCAACTGGCGCGAGCATCTGAGTGTGGTCTTGTTGCTGTCGGTGGCGACGATGCCTTTTGGGTGGGTCTTTGACATGGCGGCGCTGCTGCCGGTGGCGATAGCTATGCTGGCTCGGCCTGGCCGCCGCCTGCTTGCGGTGAGTGGGCTGGCGCTCGTTGACGTTGTGTTGGTCTTGCAATGGAGCAGGGGGGTCTCGCAGTTTTCGGGAGTGTGGATCCCGTTTGCCGTTGCGTTGCTCTATCGGCTGCACAGTCGCCGTCACGTTTGGCCAGCCTGGCTTGTTGGGAGAGTGTCGCGGTGGACGCAGTAGGTGTTGCGCTCGTTTTCCTGCTTGGCTTTTTGGTGGGTATCTTTGCCGACATACTCTGGTCGCGGGTTGTCTCAAGGCTGATGATGGTCTCGTGGCGGATCGTCAAGCCGCTTATGGCTGTGGTGGTTGGGCTGCTTGCGCTGTGGGGCTTGATTGATTTGCTGAGCAAAATAGCTGCGAGTGGGTAAAAGTCGATCGAGTTTTAAAGCTAAAAGCGACCGTTGTCTGGCGAATCGCCAAATTTACTCATCTTGCACTTGACACCACTCGTCACCGTACCCATCTGGCCAGTGCGGTCAAGTTTGCTCGCGCGTGGCCTGGAGCAATGATCGGAACAGTGGTTCGAGATCATATAGCTCTACAGGCTTGATGAGATACGCCGCTGGCTGGAGTTGCATAGCTTGTTCTCTCGTGTTTTCATCTGGGTAGCCTGTCATAAATACGACTGGCACCTGTGAAAAGGCACGCATTTGCTGTACGGCTTCAATGCCATTCAACACACCGGCCAGGCGGATATCCATCAGAATGATGTCGGGCTGCTCACCGGTAAGGCAGTGAACGGCTTGTTCACCAGTCGCTACTGGCTGGCATACGTGATAACCAGCCTGTTTCAAGTTTCTGCACAGCACCATTGCCAGTATGCTCTCATCTTCGACGACCAAGATTTTTAGCACAGCCTATACCCTCCGAGTATATAGAGTGTCTTTGAAACGCACCCGGCATGTGACGCCTTCGTGCGCTTGGAATTCAATATGTCCCTGGAGCTGATGTCGGACGGTAAACAAAATGATTTGCAGCCCCAAGGTGATACAGTCGCTAAAATCAAAACCGGCCGGCACTCCCACCCCATTATCCGCGACACACAACACGATTTCATCCTCGCCCGCCCGGTACATCTGAATGTGAATGGTGCCGGCGCGCCCGGGAGGAAAAGCGTGTTCGAGTGCGTTGGTGATCAATTCGGTCAAGATGAGACCGCACGGAATGGCCACGTCGAACAGGACAGTGATGGCCTGTAGCTCCAGTTTAAGCTGAATTTGACCCGCTGCGATCATCTGGCGACTGGTCAGTAATGATTCGGCCAGGTCAGCGACATACTGCTGCAGGTTGATGCTCGACAAGTCTCGCCCCTCGTACAGCATTTGGTGGGCCCGCGCCATGGCGCGGATGCGGTCTTGGGTATCTCGAAAGGCGCGTAAAGCCTGGGGGTCGGTAATAGAACCAGCCTGGAGTTGGAGCATATTGATCACGACTTGCATATTGTTCTTGGTGCGGTGGTACAACTCGCGCAGCAGGTTCTCTTTTTCAGCCAGCGCTTGCCTAATGCGCGTTTCGGCTTGTTTACGCTCGGTGATGTCGACAAACGTGATGATGATCGACTCCAACTGTGCGGCTACATCCCAGACAGGCAAACCATTCGCCAATACCCAGTGGACCTTTTCCGTGACGGTGTGGCAAACACCCACAACGCAGTTTTGCAAAGTCTGACGGGTAGCCAGAACCTGGTTCACCGGATACTCGGCCAATGGCATCGGCGCACCATCAGCGCGCAGGAAGCGCCATTGGGGGTCCATGGCCTGTTTCCCCAGCATTTGATCCGGCGTCAAGCCCAGCAGTTCACAAGCGCGTTTATTAAAGTAGAGGATGGAGGTATCAGGGGCATGGGTCACTACGCCAGAGTTGAGGTTATTCAACAAATCAATGTACCTCTGCTCGTTGACGCGCAGCGCGGTCTCGACCTGCTTGCGCTTGGTGATGTCGTAATTGATACCTGTCATGCGCAGCGGTTTGCCTTCGGAATCGTGCACCACAAGGCCGTGCGCCTTCAACACTCGAACGGTGCCATCCGGCCATACGACTCGAAACTCGATGTCATAGTCTCCTTCGCCGCGCAACGCTCGCTGCACAGCCTCGTTGCTTATATCACGGTCGTCGGGATGGACGCCCGCCAGCCATGCCTGGTAGGCGCCGCCAAAACTTTCTCGCTTTATGCCATAGAGTTCATACATCCGCTCATCCCAGAGCAACTCGTTCTTTTGAACATCCCAATCCCAAATCCCCAGGGAAGCAGCGCGGGTGGCCAGGTTCAATCGTTCAATCAATTGGGCGATTCTTTCCTCTGCCTGCTTGCGCGCGGTAATGTCGCGAGCAACCAGTTGCACGGCTACCTCATCCTGGTAACGGAAGAGAATCCCCACAACTTCGATATCGATTTCTGTCCCATCGAGCCGGCGCAGCTTTTGCTCGTATAGAGGCGACATGCCCTCTGCCAGCAGGTGATGAATTCTCTCTTGGGCAATTTCTCTGCGGATGGGAGGCACAAACTCGGTCACTGGTCTTCCAACAATCTGTTCGGGACTTGCCCCCAACAATCTGGCGCCAGCCTCATTGATGAAAACTACCTTGTCTTGCTGGTGGATCGCGATCATGTCCGGTGACAGTTCCACAAGCCGGCGATAGCGATCCTCGCTTTCACACAGGTTTCCTTCCATCCGCTTGTGCTCGGTAATGTCCATAAACAACACCGCAAACTGGCGTGGCACAGGCTGGTAGGCATAGACCTTGTAGTGTCGCCGGAGCACCGGCGAATAATTCTCGAATTCGCATGGCTCACCCGCAAGTGCCACGTGACCGTACATTTCCACCCACTTGGGGTCTTCATTCGGCAGAACTTGGCTTTGCAACCGCCCCACCACCTCAGCGCGGTCCAGCCCAGTCAGTCGCTCAAAGGAAGGATTAATATCCAGAAAACGGTAATCGCGTGGAACGGCAGTATGTCAAGTTCTGTGTAAATTCGTGAGCCAGCCTACTTGGTGTCCATCCGAATGTTTTGAAATCGCAAACTCCTTATCGTC
>JAFGFO010000256.1 GCA_016931085.1 Thermoflexales bacterium | reverse complement strand
TTGCGCCAGATTTCGGCCAAAAATTTCTAGAAGTGTAAATCAAAGTGTCAATCTAACTTTCCAGGATTATGAGCCATGCCCAATTTTAGTATCTTTTCAAAATGTAGGGGCAACCCTTGCGGTTGCCCGCTTTGGGCAGGGCTTGCCCCTGCCCCTACCCCGAATTATTGAGATGATACCAATTTTACACACCGTCATTTTTCAGGGGTGCGTTGTTTGTGGGGTGGGGAGGTTGTGATGTTGTCAAAGCATAGAGGCCCGGGCGCCATCATCGTACTCGTGTCATGCGTACTCGCGTCGTGTTCGTTGGCCGCGTGTGCGTCAACGCCAAGCACTTTGCTTCGCCCCAATGGTGTGGCCGTGGCGGCGGATGGTAGCTTGTATGTCATGGATCGCGGCCACTACCGCGTCGTTCACCTGTCGCCGGATGGGAACTTTTTGGGAGCATTTGGAAAACTAGGCTCACAGGCGGAGGACATTTATTATGGTTGGGACATCGCGCTCGACCTGGTCGGCAACGTCTATTTCTGTAACAAGATATATGACGAGGAGGGCGCCAACATGATTCACGATGGCGTCAAGGTGTTCTCCCCTGATGGCCGCTATTTGCGCGAGCTGGGTGGACAGGATTACGTGTACTCGAATACAGATGTTCAGTACAATAACATGTATGGCATTGATATAGATAGCCAGGGACGGGCTTACGTGGCCGACTACGGCACCAATACCCTGCGAGTCTTTGATTCGCAGGGACAGTTGCTGACTACGTTTTTTGGTGAAACTGGGAGTGAAGATGGCCAGTTTAATGGCTTGAACGATGTGGCCGTTGACGACCAGCGCAATTTGATCTATGTCGCCGATAACATCAATAGTCGCGTGCAGCAGTTTAGCCTGGCGCTGACCGATTCGGGCGAATTGACCGTTACACACCTGTTGAGCTTGGGCTCGTATGGACGTGAGCCAGGCCAGTTCGCCTACCCGCAAAACATCGCTGTGGATGATAACAGCGGGCGAGTGTACGTGGGCGACATGGCCAATCACCGCATCCAGGTTTTTGACGCTGAAGGGCATTATGTCACCGAGTTCTCCCCCCCGGTCAAGCTTTGGCAGGTAATGGGCCTGAATGTTGGCCCCGATGGTGCGGTGTACGCTGCCGATGCGCGGAATAATGCAATCTGGGTGTTCGAACCGGATGGACAGCTTCGCGCTCAGATCGAGGTGAAACAATGACGATACGAGTTCCGCTCTTTGTCAAGGTGATGCTGCCGCTCGTGGTGCTCATCATTGTGACTGTCGGCTTGTCGGGTTACCGTGTATACCATGAAAGCACCGAGCGATTTCAGTCCGAAATGGATACCCGCCTCGAGCACGTGGCGTTGCTGGCCGCCAGCACGATCTCTCCCACTGTGTTGTTGTCAATCCGTGAGCCGGTTGACCTCGATGGGCCGGAATACGAAAACATCGCGCAGCAGTTGGAGTCTGCGCTCACCGCCGGCAACCTGGCCTGGGTGGGTATCTATTACCGTGAGGGCGATTATTTTTACTACTGGGTGGATGCTGACTATACCGGGGT
The DNA here is from genome assembly GCA_016931085.1 of Thermoflexales bacterium. Next base: position 18,432 of record JAFGFO010000256.1, on the reverse strand, counting down.
GAGTTATCCGTTTTTGTATCCCGCACCGGGTCACTTTGCGGCTTACGAGGACCAGCAGGCACACCGTGTCCAGTATACCGACGAATATGGGATGTATTATGGCTTTGTGGCGCCGATTCTCGTAACGGATGAAGAAGGACAGTCGCAGGTGTTGGGCCTCGTCGAGGCGGTCCTGGCCGGCGAGGCGACCAACCTGCTGCAGCAAGATACCTTGGACCGCGTCTGGCCGATTTTGCTCGGCGGGAGCGCGATAGCGGTGGTTCTGTCAATGCTTGTAGCAACCATGGCCTTCAATCGCCCGCTGCGCCGCTTGCAGCACGGGGCCCTGGCCTTGGCCGGCGGCAAGTTTGGGCACACGATCGACTTGCGTTCGAACGACGAATTGGGCGAGTTGGCCGGCACGTTCAACGAGATGTCGTCGCAACTGGAGCGCTTGTACCATGAGCGAGCTGAAAGTGAGCGTATGCAGCGCGAGCTGGAGATCGCCCGTAATGTGCAGCAGGCGCTTTTCCCCGCTCAACTCCCGTACCTGGCTGGCATTGAAGTGGCAGCTTATTGCTTGCCGCATCGCGAAACGTCGGGGGATTTTTACGATGTGTTGGTGCTGGCCGGAGGACAGATGGGCGTTGTCGTCGGTGACGTGTCGGGCAAGAGCATCCCAGCTGCCATGATGATGGTGGCTGCCCACAGCACGATTCGCTCGGAAGCGTTCGATCACGAGTCGCCAGCCTTTGTGTTGAACGAGTCTAACCGCATGCTTTCCAGGGACGTGCCTAGAGGGATGTTCGTGGCAGCCAGTTATGCCACCCTGGATGTTCGCTCGCGGAGAATGGTGTGGGCCAACGCCGGGCAAATCTACCCATTCTTGCTGCACCGCGTTCGCCCGGCCGGCGAGCAATACCCCCAGTATCTCGAAACGATGGGCGCCGCTTTGCCGTTGGGGATGACGGACTCTGTCGAATACAGCGACCACTGCCTGGATTTGCAGCCAGGCGATACAGTGCTGTTCTATACCGACGGCGTGGTCGAGGCGATGAACCCGGCTCGCGAGCTGTACGGCTTTGAGCGCCTGGAGGCACTGGCGCGCTCGTTGCCGCCTAGCCTTTCGCCACAGGCCTTGATCGACGCGGTACTGGCTGACGTGAATGCTTTTGTGGGCCCGGCTGAGCAGCACGATGATATCACGTTGGTAGCTGTCCGGATGAGTTGAGCTAGTCACAGAGGCACACAGGACACGGAGGAATATAAACTGGCAATAGAGCAAAATATTGCCCGAGTACTAACGCTTGGAGGCTGATCAATGCACGTCGATAAAATTCTCGCTCACGGTATCGTCGTCACTATGAACCCCCAACGTGAAGTTTTCCAGGATGGTGCGTTAGCTTTTGCCGGCGGCGCATTGGTCGCTGTGGGGCAGGCCGAGTCTGTGCTGAACGAGCATGCGGCTGATGAGATTGTGGATTGTGCCAATTGTGTGCTCATGCCCGGCCTGATCAATGCACATACGCACGTGCCCATGACGCTTTTGCGCGGCCTGGCCGACGACCTTCGCCTGGACGTCTGGCTGCACGGCTACATGCTGCCGGTCGAGCGCGAATTCGTCGACCCCGACTTCGTTCGCTTGGGCACCTTGTTGGCTTGCGCCGAGATGATTCGAGGGGGCGTGACTTGCTTCGCCGACATGTATTATTTCGAGGACGCTGTTGCCGAGGCGGCCGCGGGCGTTGGCATGCGCGCTGTGTGCGCCGAAACGATTCTCAAATTCCCGTCTCCCGACGCGGTCACCTATGATGAGAGCCTGGAGTACGCCCGGTGCTTTGTCCGCAAGTGGTGCAATCATCCCTTGATCGTGCCGGCTGTCGGGCCACACGCGCCTTATACCTCCACGCCAGAAATTCTTGAGGCAGCCGTGAACCTGGCTATCGAGTACGATGTCCCTTTGCACACCCACCTATCTGAAACCAAAGAAGAGGTCGACGAAAACCGGGCCACTTTTGGCGTCCCGCCGGTGGCCTGGGTCAAGGAACAGGGCCTCTTTAGGGCCAAGGTGATCGCGGCCCACTGCGTTCACGTGGATGCTGGCGAGATGCGTGATTTGAGCCAGGCCGGCGCCGGGGTGGTGCACAATCCGACCAGCAATCTCAAGCTGGCCAGCGGCGTAGCGCCTGTGCAAGCGATGTTATCGCAGGGCATCCACGTTGGCATCGGCACGGATGGCACGGCCAGCAATAACGACCTGGACATGTTTGAGGAAATGCGCTTGGCCGCTTTGTTGGCCAAGGGGGTCAGCGGCGACCCAGAAGCGCTGCCGGCATGGCAGGCCCTGGCCATGGCGACCGTCATGGGCGCTGAGGCTTTGCATATCGGTGACATCACCGGCTCTTTGGAGCTTGGCAAGCGGGCTGACGTGATCGCGGTCGACCTGGGAGGGTTGCACGTCATGCCCAAGTACGCCCGCGACCCGAATGCCCTTTATGCCCAGTTGGTTTATGCCGCCAAGAGCAGCGATGTCCGCCATACCTGGGTGAACGGCCAATGTCTGATGTGGGACCGCCGATTGTTGACCGTGGACGAAGCGACGGTGTTGACGCAGGCCCAGGCTAAAGCGGCGGGGATAGATGCTTTCCTCATCGCGCGCGAGGGACACCTGCTGGACAAGTTGATCGCCATTGGCGGCCTGGAACAACAGGAAACGTTCGAGGTCCAGGTCAAGGTGCGCTTGGATCAGCCCGAGGCGGTTTTTAAAGTACTGCGTTCTCCCCTGGTAAAGATCTCGCGTTCGTCGGTGCGTCGCCAGTACGACACTTACTTCTTGTTCACCGAGTGGTCGCAGGGGCGCCTCCGCTATCGCGAAGACGAGATTTTGAATGAGAAGGGAGCTGTGCGGGAGGTTCGCTACAGCCTCACCTTGACCAGCCCGGCCCATGAGCGCGAGTATCCTCACTCGGTCGTCTTATCGCGTTCGCGTTTCACGGCCCACGCGACCCAATCGCGACGTTTCTACCGCGAGTATTTCAAGCCGGTGCGTGAGATTGTCGTTCATAAGGAACGTTGGCGCTACCATATCGCTTACCAAGACATCGATTTTGCGGTCAATATTGACAAGCTCGACCTGCCTAGAGCGGGTGAGTGGTATCTTGAAGTCAAGAGCCGAACGTGGTCGAGTCGTGACGCAGACATCAAGGCTCAGTTGTTGGCCGAGTTGCTAACAGTGTTAGGATTTGGTTTGGACGAGGTCGTAAGAGTGCAAGAGTACGTTGATCTGGAGGTCTAGGCTGCTGTGATGAGGCTTGAGAGTTTATGCGAACACAATGGTGCTTCGCGTAGCGACTAGCTGCCCGTGTAGAAAGTTTGTTCTCATTCTCTTGAAGAGAGCTATCGCTACGCGAAGCCCACGAGGTCCTCAGGAGATATCTCTTCAATAATCCGGGGGCAGGGGCAAACACGTAGGTGCATTTTGAAAAGCTGGCTCAGGGGCATAGCGACGGTCCCGCGACACACAAGGCTAGGGTGGCGACTGAGCAAGCAGTTGACAAGCTATCTTTGAGGCAGATGAAACAGGCAAATCCTGCTGTCCCTCGAGCAAAATCACCACCCCGTAACGCGGCACGAGGGCAGGGGCAATCCCCATATACCAGACCAGTCGTTGCGCGCCACTCACTGCCTGCCCCGTCAACCCGCTCACCCCGCACGCCTGGCTCCACTGCCGCCGTAGCGCCAACACCTCCTCCGCCCGCACATCCACGTTTGCATGCTCGGCTGCTTTATAGGGATCAGATGCCATTCGGATAGGAACAGCCCGCCCGTCGTTAGACAGCACCAGCAGCATATGCATCACATGCGCAGGTGTGAAGGTGAACTTGCCTTGCCCCAAGACCAAAGCGTGCTTGGTAAATTCTGAAACGTGCCATGCGGAAGCGGAAAGCGGCGTTGCACTATCTGGACTGACCAACGCATCCAAGCCCCAACGCCGTACAAGCCTTTCCATCGTCGTCACATCTAAAGCATTAGACAACTTGGAGAAAGGCCCTGGACAGCCGGCCGTGTAGGCATCCGCCCACGTTTCCCCTTGGGGAGATGAAACACAGCCCACCAAGGTATCGCCGTTGATGATGACTGGCGCAGTTAGCCAGGCAGCAGTCGCAGTATCCGACAACACGATCAAGCCTGAACGGAGAGCCTCTTCCATAATCACTGTCTGAAACAAGCTGCCGGGTTGGTACTGCCCCTGGAAGGCCCGGTTGAGCAAGGGAGCGGACGGGTCATCTCGCAGCCGCTCCCAATCAGCATCCAACGAGTTGGGGTCGAAAGCCGGGCGACTGGCCACTGCCAGCAGCTGCCCGCTATCCAGCTCGGCCACCATCACCACGCCGCGCCAATCGCCCAGTGCCTGGTAAGCCGCGCGCTGCCACTCGACATCCAGCGTCAGTGTGACGTCTTGTCCAACCCATGGCTTGTGCTGCATATTGTGCCACTCTATCTGGAGATCGCTTTTTCCCTCAACCCCGCGCAGCCGCGCGTCAAAGGCAGCTTCAGCCCCTCCCGTGCCATAACGCAAGCTGTAATAACCTACCAGTGGCTCGGCCAAGGGTTCGGGATAGGACCTGACGTACTCTCCCTTGTCCTCGTCAAAACGGCTTGTTGCTATGGGCACACCACGGCGGTCGAATATCGTTCCACGCCAGACGGCTCGCTTGGCCAGCACGAGCCTGGGATTGTCGTCGCGCAAGACAAGCTCGGGGCGGCGCACCACCTGCCAATAACCCAAAGCGAGCGCCAAAGCTCCAAACGCGAGCGCGATCCCCAACGCCAGCCGCCTGATTGCCACTTCCGTCACATTCCCGTCACAGGAGGGCTGTCTAAGCAAAGCAGATTCCTCAGCCTCTTCCTCTACCTCCACCCCCCCGGCTGCCCGCCCTCTGACCAGCCCTCGCCAGGCAAGGTCTCCCCTGGCCTCCTTGGCCGTCACGTGCAACAGCAAACCCAGGATCACAAAGCTACTCAACAGCGAACTGCCTCCATAACTGACAAAAGGCAGTGTCACGCCTGTCAAAGGGATCAACTTGACGTTGCCACCCATGATGATCCATGCCTGCAACCCTAGCAGCAAGGCCAGGCCGGCCGCCAAGAGCTGTTCAAAAGCCGTCGAGGCCCGGATAGCAGCCCGGAATCCACGCGCGACCAACACAGCCACACATGCAAGCACGGCCAAAGTTCCAACCAGGCCAAACTCTTCGCCAATTGCCGCGAACACGAAATCGCTGTGCACGACCGGGATGAGCGTCGGCGCGCCCTGCCCGACTCCCTGGCCGATGAGGCCACCCGACGCGAACGCCAGCAAGGACTGAACGATCTGGTAAGAGCGGCCTGCGGCATCTGGCCAAGGATTCCACCAGGCATCCACGCGCAAGGCCACGCGATCGATCAGGTAATAGGCAGCGCTGGCGCCGGCCAGGAATAAGGCGCACCCCCCTAGTAGATAGCTCCATTGCCCGCCCGCCAGGTACAACATCCCCAAGAATGTAAAGAAAAACAAAATAGCCGCGCCAAGGTCGCGCTGCCAGGCCAACAAGCCCATCGCCAAGGCCCACATGGCAAGCACAGGCGCCAAGTAAGGCGAGGCGGGCAAACGCCATTTCCACACTCGTGAGCCGGTGAGTTCCAAAAGCTCGCGCTTCTCGGCCAGGTAAGCGGCCAGGTAAGCGACAAAGAGCAGCTTGAGCAGCTCCGAGGGTTGAAAGTACACGTTGCCCAGGCCCAGCCACAGCCGCTCACCATAGCCGGAAGGGTTCACGCCTATCACCAACGTGGCCGCCAGCAGCGCCAGGCCGCCGAACAACCAGGTATATTTGTAGCGGCGCAGCCAGCGCAAATCGGGTGGGGCAATAGATACGGCCAGGAAAGCGAGCAGAGAGAGAGGCAGCCAAAGCGCCTGCCGCCACAAAAAAGCCGGCGCCAGGCGCGCCACCTCGATCAAGCCCCAGCCGGCAAGCAAGGCCGCCAGGGGCAGCAGAATCGGGTCACGCCGGGGCCTGTAACGGCACAAGGCGCCATGTGCGGCGACAAAGCTGCCTGTCCATATCAGCGCCGGCAGAATGAGTGGGAACCAAGTAGTGGTGAATCCCGGCTGCGTGCGAACAGACCTGACCCAAGCCAACTGAAGCAAGCCGGCCAGGGTAAACGCTCCAGCCAGCGCCAGTAAAACGCGCTCGACGCGATTGGCGTCGCCCAACACGAGCAGCGATAAGTGGCCAGGGCGAGTCTCCTCGCCCGGTGTGCCATTTAACGTACTTGCTGCCATATTCAAAGCGACATTGTAGGGTGGCTTTCCACGCCAAAGGCGTCCTGTGGATAGCCACCAGGCTTTGACAAAATATGGAAACCTGCCTTACGCCTTCGTGCGGGCCGGCAGGTATTTGCCAATGATCGGCGCCAGCTCTCGTTTGAGCTTGGCCGGCACCTTGTCCGAACAGGTAATCACGGCAGTAGCCAACGCATCGCCGCACTCGCACTGGCGCGAAGCGCCGGCAAGCTTGTCCAACACGGCAGCGACGGCAAGCTTGACCAATTGCACATTCTGGTTCAGGATACGTATGACCATCTCAACCGTCACCGGCGATTCGCTCTCGTGCCACACGTCATAGTCGCTGATGTGAGCCATTACCGCGTAGCACAGCTCGGCCTCACGCGCCAGGTAGGCTTCGGGGCTAGTTGTCATGCCGATGATGTCAAAACCCAACTGGCGAAAGGCATAGCTTTCAGCCTTGGTCGAGAAACGCGGTCCCTCAATCGTGACGAAAGTGCCGCCGCGATGGAGTGTGCCGCCGGCCTGCTCGACCGCCTCGGCCAGGCAAGCCGAAAGCTGTGGGCAGAAAGGGTCAGCCACGCCGACATGAGCCACCAGGCCGCGGCCGAAAAAGGTGTTGGCGCGAGACTTGGTGTTGTCGTACACCTGGCTCGGGATGACGACATCGCCGGGATGCAAATGCTCGCGCAGGCTGCCACACGCGCTGATTGAAACGACCCGCTCGACGCCCAAGGCCTTGAGCGCAAAAATGTTGGCGCGATAGGGCACCTCGCCTGGCGTCAAGCGATGCCCCTGGCCGTGGCGCGCCAGAAAGGCCACCCGCTGCCCCGCCAGCACACCGGTCACGATGGCATCTGATGGAGCACCAAAGGGAGTCTTGACGCTCAGCTCCTCGACGTCGCTCAAGCCCTCCATGGCATACAGGCCACTGCCGCCGATGACAGCCAACGAGATAGGGTCACGCGCTTTTTTCGCCATTTTGCCTCACTCCCAGCTTGATCTTGAGTGGCCCCAGGCCAATTTCGCTCTTACCCTGGGCGATCGCGCCTTCGCGGTAAAGATAAGCCACGATGCCCGCCAGTGTGCCGAACACGACAAACGCGCCGATGTAGATGTAGATCATTGTTACCTCCATTCAAAGCAGGGTGTCTATTCTCACTCGAGAATCACACTGCATCGCTTTCCAATTTCAACCTGACACGTCCGATACCCAGCACGTCCCCGCCGCTCAACACGAGCGGTGACTCGATACGCACCCCGTTCACGGTCGTTCCATTGCGGCTGTCGCAATCCTCCAGCCACCACCGGCCATCGCGTAAGGTGATCACAGCGTGCTCGGCCGAGACAAAGGTGTCCGCCAAAACGATCGTGCTGGTCGCGGCACGCCCCAACGTGCTCAACGGCCGCAGATCTATGATCGTGCCGGGCACGAGTTCCGAATCGCCCTCCAACACAAGCAAGTGGCCATTGCGCTGCTGCGCAGACGATGAACGAGACGCAGGCCGCATGTCCCGCCACAACACAATAAACACAGCCGCCAGAAACAGATATAGCAAGCCCGTCAGCACGAGCCGTCCAAACAACAACGCCATTTCCATGTGCAAATCGATCGCAGAGCTATTACGCGTCGTGCCCGCCCATCACCGGCGTATCTTGCAATGCCGGAGATGGAGGCAGGCTTAGATCCTCTTCACCGTAGACGATTTCCAGCCCTGCCAGGCTGATCACGTCCCCGGAGGACAGGATGCACTCGCTGACCCGAACGCCGTTGACCAGCGTGCCACCTGACGACCCTAAATCGTAAATCACGTAGCGCCCGGCCCGCTGGCGGAGTTGGGCGTGCCGGCGGCTCACGCGCGAATCGTCGATGACGACATCATTCTCAAAACTGCGCCCCAGGCTCACAATTGGGGTGCCCAGCAGCACCGTGCGCGTGCCGTACAAGATCAAGAAAGATCGGGCGGAGGGCTGGCGCGTAGCCGCCGTCTGAAGCGTGACGTCCAGTTGATCTGTCGTGCCGCCCATCCCATCCTCAGGCGGGATGTAACGGGCCACGACCGACGCGCGCCGGCGTGGAATCTTTTCGCTGTAGTGAACCTCGACTACCGGTGTTTGCGCCACCAGCAAGCCAGCCTGGCTGCCCAGTTGAGCGACGGACTGGGCCAAGTCGTCCGGCAAGGTGGGATGCGAAGCTTGCAAAGCCTCATAGTCCTCTGGGCTCAAATAGACCCAATACACGTTGGGCGCCAGGCGCTCGCCGTGCCGGTTGACAACTTGAGCATCCTCGGTGGCACGCGCCAAAGCCGTGGCCACCTCCAAAGGGTGAAGCCGGCCGGCGAACAAGCGGCTGAACGTGCCCTCCACCAAACGCTCGGCCAAGGCTTCAAACTGGGAAATCTGCTTTTTCATCATGGCCTATATTGTAGCCTAAATACGGTAATGAGACAAGGGGTGAATTTCGCCTTGCGAAATTCACCATGTGTTGTATACTCAAGCTATGAGCAAGCCACCCATCACAAGTCACCCACTTACGGCTTCCAGTGTCCAGTTCCGCGAAGTCGAGCACACGGCAGATCTGTCTTTGTGGGCGCGCGGGGATACGCTGGCCGAGTTGTTCGCCAACGTGGCGGCGGGCATGTACGCGTTAGGACTGGGAGATGATGCGGCGACCATCCAATCCGCCGTCGAACGAGTTGTAGAGGTGGCAGGTATCGACGCCGAGACGCTGCTCGTCAACTGGCTCAACGAGTTGTTGTATTATACAGAAACCGAGGGCCTGGTTTTTGGCCAGTTCGAGGTCGTGGAGATTGGGGCGGATCACCTGCGCAGCATCGCGCGCGGGCAGGCCGGCCTGAGGCTGCAAAGAATCGTCAAGGCCGCCACGTTTCACGGGCTAGAGATTGCAAGCGGCCGCGACGGGTACGAAGTGACGATCGTGTTTGATATGTAGGGAGTAGCGAGTAGGCAGTAGGGAGTAGGAAAGAAAGGAAGGAAAAAATGCCAGACAGAAGTAGAAAGCAAGAAGCCAAGCGCCAGAAGCAAGACTGGGTCGCCAAGCAACGCGGCAAGCGGCCAAGGGACGAGAGGGGCGATCAAGAGCTCGTGCAAGTCACAAGGAGCGAGAGGAAAATGGTCAGCAAGCAGGATTTCACGCAGATCAGCGAGTACGTGTGGGAAGTGCCGGCGAGCTTTCGCGAGGGCATGCGCGTGCCGGCGCGTGTCTATGCCGACGAGGAGCTGCTCGAGACCGCCATGCGCGACAATTCGATGCAGCAGCTCATCAACACCACGACGCTGCCCGGCGTGGTCAAGTACTCGCTCGTCATGCCCGACTGCCATCAAGGCTACGGCTTCCCGATCGGCGGCGTGGCCGCCACCCGGCTGCCGCATGGCATCATCTCACCTGGCGGAGTAGGCTACGATATCAACTGCGGGGTGCGGCTGATGGGCACTCACCTGGAGGGCGAGGAGATCAGGCCACACCTCGACAGTCTGGTCACGGCGCTGTACCACAACTGCCCCAGTGGGGTAGGGGAGAAGGGCGGGCTGACGCTCAGCGCCAGCGAGTTGGACGAGGTGTGCGTCAAGGGCAGCCGCTGGGCGCTGAGCAAGGGCTACGCCCGGCCCGAAGATCTGCCGCGCACCGAGGAGCACGGCTGCTTGGCCGGTGCCGACCCCAGTCACATCAGCCAGCGGGCCAGGAAACGCGGCATGCCCCAGGTCGGCAGCCTGGGCGCCGGCAATCACTTTATCGAGGTGGACCAGGTGGTCGAGATCTACGACGAGCGAGCCGCTCAAGCCATGGACCTGTTCGTCGGGCAGGCCGTTGTCCAGCTCCACTGCGGATCGCGCGGGCTTGGCCACCAGGTTTGCGAAGATTATGTCTCCGAACTGCAATCCGCCGTGCGACGGTACGAGATTGCTCTACCCGATCGCGAGCTGGTGTGCGCGCCGTTCGACAGTCCCGAAGGGCAACGCTACTTTGCGGCTATGGCGTGCGCGGCTAACTATGCGTTCGCCAACCGGCAGGTGCTGCTGCACCATATCCGGCGCAGCTTTGAGCAAGTCTTGGCCAGCAAGGTGCGCGATTTCGACGTGTTCCAAATCTACGATATCACTCACAACATCGCCAAGATCGAAACACACGTCGTGGATGGCCAACAAGTCAAGCTGTGCGTGCACCGCAAGGGAGCGACCCGCGCGTTTGGACCCGGCTTCCAGGAGTTGCCGCCCGAATACCGTCCGATCGGCCAGCCGGTCCTGGTGCCCGGTTCCATGGGTACGGCGTCGTGGGTTCTCGTCGGCACACAGGCAGCGATGGAGCAAACCTTTGGCAGTTCGTGCCACGGCGCGGGCCGCCTGATGAGCCGCGCCCAGGCTAAAAAACACATACGCGGCGACGATCTCAAGAGCAAGCTGGAACACCAGGGCATCGCCGTGAGGGCCGGCTCTCTCGCCGGCCTGGCCGAAGAAGCACCGCAGGCCTACAAGGATGTGGATGCCGTCGTTGAGGTCATGCACAATGCCGGCATCGCGCTCAAGGTGGCCCGTCTCGAGCCGATGCTGGTGATCAAGGGCTAAACAAAGAAACCTATATAGTGACAATTGTCACTATATAGGTTTCTAAATCAAGGCGTGGCCGCGCAGCGAAAACCGACGTTGTTGAACAGCACAAAATCGCCATCCAGGCGGGCATAACAACGCGCCACGTCCAGATCGTTAAGGTGCGATCCGCCGCGCAGGACCCGCCAACCCATGCGCTCCAGGTCCTCGCGCCCATCGCGAGCCTCGTAAGGGTAGGGCATAAAGAGACTGGACGTCCATTCCCACACATTGCCAATCATCCCGCCCACACCGTCCGGGCTATCACCTTCGGGCGAGTACTGGTCGATTTCTGACGGCTGAGCCAGGCCAGCCTCCAAGGTATTAGTCCGCCCGACGAGCTTGTCATTGCCCCACGGCCACAGGCGTCCATCCACGCCCCGAGCAGCCCGCTCCCACTCGGCTTCGGTCGGCAGCCGCTTGCCGGCCCAGTTGGCATATGCCAACGCATCTTGCCATGTCACCAACACGACCGGATGGCGCGCCTTGCCTTCAGGAAACATGCGCGTTTGGGGATCCCAATTATAATCGCGTGTATCACACCAACTCAGGCTGTAATACGGCACCGGATGGCTCACATCGTCCGCGAAACGCTTGTACTCCTCATTCGTCACCGGATAACGATCGATGTAAAATGCATCCACGTGCACAGAATGGGCCGGGCGGCATCTTTCAGGACCTTCGTCACAACCCATCGTGAACTCGCCGCTCGGAATCAAGATCATTTCCTTGCCATCTTTTTCCCACACGATACGAGACGTGGTGCTCATACGCTGCCTCCTAACTAGATTAATGACCATTCACAAGCTGACCCAACTCGCCCAGCCACAAGCGCCCTTTCATAGAACTTTCCACTCGTACGCTATCACGCACCCACCCATCCACAACTGGTCGCCAGGATGCAGCAGGAGCGGTGAATCGCCGGGACGAATCGGCCTGCCGTTCAAGCGCGTGCCGGTGGCACTCCCCATATCCTCGACGAAATGCCACCCGCCGCGGGATGACAGCCGGGCATGCCGCCGCGAAATGTGCTTGGCCACATCGCCCGCCACACTCAAATCGATATCCGGAATGTAACCGGGCAGCGTGGGATCAGGCCGTCCCAAGATAACATCCTTTTTATCAGGCAGTTTAACGTGGCGGCCAATGTGCGTGATCGTGATGTAACTGATGTGCGATACACGCACGTTGGGTTCCAACGCCCACTTGGGCAAAGGCAAGTAGGTCATCTGGAAGCTGCCCAAGAAAATCTGGTCGCCGCGAGACAGTGGCGCTTTTTCGCACATGAACAACATGCGCTTGTTCAGACGAGTGCCATACGTGCTGCCCATGTCTTCTATGGTATGTTGCCCCCCCGATCCCACTACCCGCAAGTGGTGGCGCGAAACAGTCTGAGCCTCGCGCTGGTCATAGTTCAAATCGACGTCCGGTGGTTTGCCCAAGTTGTACTCGAAACGTCCCACGACAATTTCGTCATCATCCGGCAAACGCACCAGTCGCCGTGTCGCCGCGACAAGGAAGCCACACGGCTCTGTCACGACAGGCACAGCCGGCACGGGCGGCCTGGCGATAAAAGTCCTGTCTTGGGCAGCCGTTATAGGCGCAGTTACAAACTGCGCAGCAGGCTCAGGTCCGACAACTTCAGGCCCGGCCCGGTTGGGCGGCGGCTGGGATGTGGCAGCCTGCTCTTGTTCGGCCCCCTGTTGCGCCATCCGGATGCGCCTGAGCAAGCCGGACTCTACAGCCAACTTTTGGGGCGCAGCCTGCTCGCGCTCGCGCCGCAGCAACAGGCAATCACCCTGGAGCGCGGCCCAGGTCTCATCGGTGTCCGTGCGCTGCTCAAAGGCGCGGGCAATGATCATCTTGATGCTAGGCGACATCGGCTTGTCATCGAGGCACTGCTGCCGGATAGGGCAGTCACGACAATTATACTTGTAGCGTTCCGTGGCTTTGTCCATATCGATCAATCCGTCACATCAACCCACACCTGCCAATCCCGTTGGCCACCTGGCTCGAGAACGAGAGCCGTGCCTTCGGCCACTGCATCCTCTAAAGCATCAGTAGCCCCGACGCAAGGCTCAAGTCCCACAACCTGCAAGGGGTCCCCACCATCTCCACTACAGCCGTTGTAATTCAACCAAAGGCCCAAGCGCAGCAAGCGCTGCCCACTCGACCAAGACAAACGCAGGCGTTCACCACTCGGCGCAAGCAAGCTCACCTCGCCAGGATCCAGTATCTCGGAAAACATCTTGGCGTACCAAGCGGCCTGGGGAGTAATAAGCGACAAATCGAAGGTGCCACATAAAGGCCATTCGAAACTCGTCCCTGGAGAACCCAACGGGGAGCCCTCCGAGTTAATCGTCATGCGTGTCCCTTCCGCCAACTCGAGACGCATGCCCGCTTCGATCGCCACAAGAGGGTGCGCAGACCATAAGAGCGCCAGCCGCTCGTCGCTCAAGGACCGCAGCGTATAAGACAAAGCCAGGTGTGGGCGCTCGCAATCCAGTTCTATCCGCCTACGCAACTCGAAGGGAAGCGCCTTTCCCCGCCAGGTGTGCTCGATACGCATACCATCCCGCTGTTCCTCAGGCTGCTGCAACCAGCACTCACCATGATCCACCAGGGGCAGGCCAGCGTATGGTAACAGTGGATAATGTGAACTCCCTACAGTCGGACAACACTCATCCCAACCCCCCAGGTCTCCCAGGCGGCCATAAGGCTCCGGCAGGGCTAATTCGGCCGCGTCTAACACGTGCCAATCTAAGCGTGGGTGATGAGACAGCCACGCCCGCCGCGTGCGCCTATCGACGATTTGAGCGATCTTGCCGCCTAATAGAGAGTCGATTTGGACAGTCAAGTTATCGTTCTGTAGGGTCTCCACGCTTCTCTCTCTCCCATTACCCCATTTTCATCAATCATCACATAATGCTATAATACACTCGTTCGGCCTAATTGGCAAGAGCCATGCAAAGTCATGGGGCCACGCTTGGCCATGGCCATGAACTTTTTGACGACAGGGGGCATGAAACATATATCATACAACCCTGACGAAGGGGGGAACACGTGACCGTAGCAACTGAGGACCTGATACGCCGCCACCAACAAGGACAAACGGGCGCCTTCGATGCCCTATATAATCGCTACAAAGATTACGTCTATCGCGTCGCCTTCTTCATAACACGCAATAGCGGTGATGCTGAAGAAGTCGTCCAGGATACTTTCATCGATCTACTGCGAGCGCTGCCGCGTTACAATGTCAAAGGGCCAGCTAGCTTTGATACGTGGCTCTACCGGGTCACCGTCAACCGCTGCCGGATGCGACTGCGACGCAAACGCCTTCCCTCGGCCGAGTGGGAGGACGTGATAGAACAAATCGAAGCTCTGCCCAATGGCCGAGCCAATCACAATCCAGAAACTGCCAGTCTGCATCGGGAACAAGCTGCTACGCTCTGGCGGGCGATAGATGCTCTCGACGATATCCACCGAGAGATCATCATCTTGCGTTACCAGGCCGATTTATCTTACGATGAAATCGCCCGGGTGCTCAATCTGAACCACGGCACAGTCAAATCCCGCCTTTTCAATGCGCACAAAAAGCTGGAGGCAGAACTGGCAGCGCCGGTGGAGCCGGCACCGAAGGAGCGAATCTAATGAGCGATGCACACATCAAGCCAGAATTATTAGCCTACCTAGATAACGAGTTGGGCACAGAGAGCCGCGCCGAGGTAGAGAAGCACCTCCAAGTCTGCCAGGAATGCACTGCCGAGCTGGAACGTTTGACCAAGCTCCACCAAGGCTTGCAGGCGACACGCCAAGCTCTGAAAGTGGTACACCTGCCCAACTCGGCCGACGAACGCATCCAGAAGCGCTTAGCCGCTCACCAACAAGGCGGGGCATGGTGGGCAGCGGTGATGACACCGGCGGTGACAATCCCCTTCGAAATCGGGCGACGGACCTGGCGCTGGCGAGCACTGAGCAGCTATGCGGCCTTAGCGATGCTGGTGTTGGCCTTCATCGTCCCCACCTGGCAGACAGCCGCTATGCCCACGCGCGGGCCACGCCAGGAAACGCTGGTCCTGGGGCAGACAACGCTGACACCCGGCACACAGGTCGCCCTGCGCGTGCTGGTGCGCGAAGCCACGAGCAGCCAGCCCACCCAAGGCGCGGACGTCACCATCAAGCTGGGCAACACGGCGCAGCCTGCCTTGGCCAAAATTGTCTGGCAGGGCCAAACGGATGACTATGGCACGGCCCAGGTAGTTTTTAACGTGCCCGAATTGCCCGAGCTAGAAGCGAGCGCCCGCCCGCCCGGTCTGGCTGCAGACCGCGAAGCGCGATCTGCCGGGATACAGCTCCAGGCTGATAGCCAGGCCGTGTTGATTGTCGAGACACGCTCCAGCCTGGGCACCAGCCAGGCCAGCCAAGCCATCACCATCCGGCGCAGCTACAAGCTATACTTGTCCAGCGACAAGCCGCTCTACCAGCCTGGCCAAGTCATCCACATGCGTGCCCTGGCCCTGGCCACCGTCGACCGCCAAGCAGCCGCCGGGCAGGAGATCGAGTTCGTCGTCCACGACGCGGCCGGCAACAAGGTCTTTCGCCGCACAGCGACCGCCTCCGCCTTTGGCGTAGCCTACGCCGATTTCACGCTCGCCAGCGAAATCATCCAGGGCGATTACCGGCTGGAAGCGCGCCTGGGCGATACCAGCTCTGAAAAGACCGTCCAGGTCAAGCCCTACGTGCTGCCCAAGTTCAAAGTGACATTGGAGGCCGAGCGGGCCTTCTACCGCCCCGGCGAGGCCGTTCGCGGTCACCTGCAGGCCGGCTACTTTTTCGGCAAGCCGGCTGACAAGGCGCAGGTGACGTTGCGCGGCTACGTGCGCGACGTGGAGCGGGCACAAGTCGTTGAGTTGGTGGGCCAAACTGATGCTGGCGGCCATTTCGAGTTCGAGTTCAACGCTCCCTCTATGCTGGTAGCGCCCTCGGTCCGCAAGGCCATCGCCTACCTGGAGTTGGAGGCCGAGGTGATTGATCAGGCCGAGCACGCGGAAAACGGTTACGCCTCGATTCCCGTCACCGACCAGGCCATCTTGCTGGATGCCGTCCCCGAAAGCGGCGTCCTCAAGCCGGGCGTGGAGAACGTCATCTACCTACTGGCCAGCTACCCCGACGGGCGCCCCGCTGAGGCAATGCTGAGCGTTGACGTAAACGGCCAGGTCTCTGAGCTACGCACCGGCGAGTACGGCCTGGGCGAGTTCCGCCTGACCGCCCCCCTGGGAAAGCTCGATCTCAAGCTCAGCGCCCGGGACGCAGCCGGGATGACAGGCGAAGCCAGCATCCCATTGGACGCCGAGACGATCCCCGAGAGCGTCCTGCTGCGGGCAGAGCGGGCCGCCTACCGCGTGGGCGATACGCTCAAGTTGGAGGTACTCACAAGCGGAAACCTGGGCGCCATCTATCTGGACGTCGTCAAAGAAGGCCAGACGCTCGCCACTCACGCTCTGCCCCTGGAAAACGGGCGCGCGACGTTGGCGCTGGACCTGGAGGCAAGCCACCTGGGCACGCTGGAGTTGAACGCCTACCGCGTGCTGGGCGATGGAACGATCGCGCGCGATACGCGCCTGGTGGTGGTTAGCGAGCCTGACGAGCTTGAGATCGCCCTCTCGGCCGACCGCGAAATCTACCGGCCGGGCGACACGGCCAGGCTGGACTTGCACACCCAACTGGGCGGGCAGGGTGTGCAGACCGCGCTGGGCGTGGGCATCGTGGACGAGTCGGTGTATGCCCTGGCTGAGCAGGCGCCAGGCTTTGAAAAGCTGTATTTCCTGCTCGAGAAAGAGCTGCTCGAGCCGCGCTACGAGGTGCACGGCTTCCAACTGCCGGCGCTGTTGTCACCCAAGACAGAGACCAAGATCCGGCAAGCCCAGGACCAATCGGCGCGCGCTTCGTGGGCGGGCCTGCCGGGCACCTCGTTCACCCTCCGCCTGCAAGCCCTGCTGGACAAGGCCAAGGACTATATGCAGGCTCGCCTGGCACGCTTTAGCCAGATCGGCGATTGGCTGGCCCGCGCTGTGATCGTCCTGCCCCTTCTGCTGGCTATCGTCGTCATCTGGGGGTTGCGGCCCACCGGCGTTCTGGGTCAGGCGCTCGGGCGCATGGGCCTCGGCCTGACCGCCACAGTGCTCACCTCACCCATCCTGCTGCCTCTGCTCGGCGCCGGGCTGTGGATAGGCGGGACACTGTTCGGGCCACTCGCGTTCGCGGCCGCCCTGCTGGCCTGGCTGGTCGCCTGGGCACTGCTGGCAATCTACGCATGGCGGCGCAGCGATCCTCGCGCGCAACTGGTCATCGGGATTTGTTCGGCCTACCTGGTCCTGGGCGGGCTGCTCGTCTTTGTGGCCGAAGCCGGGGCAAATCTATCTACCATGGTGATTCTATCGATTATCCTGGCCCTCCTGCTGGCGGTGGCGGCATTGGTGACGTTGGGACTGGGGCTATTGTTAGAAGGCACACGCGCGCCTGCCCTGTCCGCCATCGCCATGGGCTTACTCATCATCCCACTCTCCTTTTACCTGGCCTGGCTGCCCGATATGCGCTCGCCATTCGTTCGCGCCATGGGTAATCCCCACATGTACGCGGCGGCCGGCAACCTGCTGGCGGGCTGCGCCGGCAAAGCCGCAACGCCGGCGGCCCCTACTCAAAAAGAAGAGGTGGCTGCTCAGCCCACTCAAATGCCTGCGCCAACCCACGAGCCAGAGTCAAAACCAGGCGAGCCAGTCGTCCAGGTTGAAGAACGCCCGCGCTTGCGCCAGTTCTTCCCCGAAACGCTCTACTGGCTGCCGGAGGCCATCACCGATCAAGACGGCCGCCTGAGCCTGGAGGTACCCATCGCCGACTCGATCACCACCTGGCGGCTGACAGCCATCGCCAACACCCAGGATGGGCGCATAGGCTCCACCACCGCCGGGATCCGTGTCTTTCAGGATTTCTTCATCGACCTCGACTTGCCGGTGGCCTTGACGGCTGGCGACGAAGTGCGCGTGCCGGTGGCCGTCTACAACTACCTGACCCAGACCCAGCGCGTGCGGTTGGAGCTTGAGACCGCCGCCTGGTTCACGCTGCTGGGCCAGCCGGCGCAGGAGCTGACCATCGCGGCCAACGACATCGAGGTGGCTTACTTCTCCATCGTGGCGGCCCAGCATGGCCGTGGACGATTGACCGTCACCGCCTGGGGCTCAAAAATGTCCGACGCCATCGCCAAGGAGGTGCAGGTCGTGCCCGACGGCAGCGAGCTGCGCGAAAGCACTTCGGCCAGAATAGGGCAGGGGGCTACGCTTCAACTCCAGGTGCCGGCCTACACCGTACCTGGCACAGCCCACGTGATGGTCAAGCTTTATCCCGGCGCGGCAGCCCAGGCCATCGAGGGCCTGGACACCCTCCTACGGATGCCCACCGGCTGCTTCGAGCAGACCTCGTCCGCGCTCTATCCCAACATCATGGTGTTGGACTATTTGCAGCAAACC
>JAFGFO010000255.1 GCA_016931085.1 Thermoflexales bacterium | reverse complement strand
TCGGGGAGGTAAGTGGGGCGCCCAGCCGCAAAATGACGCCATTGGGGGGGACGTATGCTCGTTGTCGCCTATTGCTGCGGAGTCCCAGTCCCCTGTTGAGTTGACTATCCCAAGCGCTCGTAGTAAACTATAACGCAATGAACATCACAAATCGGCTGATTGTGATTCTTTTGTTGGCGTCAATTTTACCGCTGGCCATCGTGTGTTGTGTCGCTCTGCAAGGCATCGATCAAATTGTTGCCCTGGCCGTGGCTGCGAACCAGCCTGCTGGCCAGGCCGAGACGATGGCTGTCATCCAGCACGTCCGAAACAATGTGCTGGGCGTTGCGGTGATAGTCGGGATCGTGCTGACTGGCCTGGTGGTGGGATTGGCTTATCGCTGGATGTCGCCGCTGGCGGCCCTGACGGCCAAAGCTGAGCGCAAGCTGGGGCGGCCACCCGCCGGGCGCAAGCTGGTTGAATGGGATATCCTGGCCGACGCCTTCGATACGCTGCAGGCCGAGCGGAGCGCCGCGCGCCTTGAATTGGATGAATGTACCCGCGCCTTGGAGGCTGGCGTGGACTTGCAGATGGTCGAGCTACAGCGAGCCAATGCCACCTTGACGTGGCGTGCTATGCAATTGGAGACCAGCAGCCAGGTGGGCCAGCAGGCCACGTCTATTCTCGATCCAGACGAGTTGCTTGACCAGGTGGTCAACTTGATCCAGGCGCAGTTCGGCTACGATTTTGTGAGTGTGTGGTTGATGTCCGAAGGCAAAGACCACATCCTCTTGCGCGCCGGCAGTGGGGAAAGGGGTAAGGTGCTGCGTGAACAGGGCTGTCGCGTTTCGATGGACTCGATGAATGTGATTGTGAGGGCATGCACGAGCGGCATTTACAGCTTTGCTGACGATAGGGATACCCGGGCGATGTGCGCCGCGGAACTGCTGCCTGATATACGCTCGGAATTGGCGCTGCCGCTGCGCATGGGCGGCAGGCCCTTCGGCGCTTTACATATCGCCAGCGGCCTGGAAGCGTTCGAGCCTCAGGACTTGCTCGTTTTGCAGATGTTGGCTGACCAGATGGCCATCGCGATTCGCAACGCCCAATTTTACAAGGTGGAAAAAACGCGCCGCCAATTGGCCGAGTCCCTGGAACAAGCCGGGCGCGAGCTGGCCATGGACCTGGACTTGCGCGAGGTACCCAGGCGCATCCTGGAGCAATTGGCGTTCGTAGTGCCGTACGAGCGCGGTTCGGTGTTGTTGCAGGAGGAGGGGATGGCGCGGCTGGTGGCACAGTGCGGCTTTCCAGAAGACGAGCGCGTGCAAGACCTGCGCATGCCGATTCGAGAGGGAGATGTCTTTCACCAGGTAGTGAGTGCTGCTCGCCCCCTGCAACTGGATAATGTGCTGCAGACAGATAGCTGGCTGCAACTGGACTGGCTGCCGGTGAATCACTCGTGGCTAGGGGTGCCGCTGGTCTATAAGGATCACGTGATCGGAATGATTTCCCTGACACGCCCCGGCGTGGGGGCCTTTAACACCGAGGATGCTACGGTCGTACTGGCTTTCGCCACCCAGGCGGCTATCGCGATCGAAAACGCCACATTGTACGAGGAGATCGCCCGCTTTAACGAGAGACTGGAGCAAATGGTGCTGGATCGCACCGATGAATTGAACAAGGCCTACCATAATTTGGAGGAATTGGACAGGACCAAGTCCGATTTTATCGTGGTGGCGGCTCACGAGCTGCGCACGCCATTGTCGCTGATCATGGGCTACGCCCACTTGTTGGAAGATGTCACGGAGGGTATTTCCGATGCCAAGGTGTTCCTGGAAGGGATCTTGTCTGCCCAAGATCGTTTGCATCGGATCGTCGAAGATATGCTCGACGTGTCGACGATCGACAGCCAGATGCTGGATATGAACCCCCAATTCGTGAAGCTACTGGATTTATCCAGGCGCATCCAGTCCGAGTTCAAGGTGACGCTGCAAGACCGGCGATTGACCCTGAAGGTGACCAAGCTGGACGATTTGCCCCCCATCCAGGCTGACCCCGAGCTGTTGCACAAGGTTTTCCATCACCTGCTTGTCAATGCCATCAAGTACACGCCAGATGGCGGCTCGATCACGGTGAGCGGGACGCTGATTGCCGAAAGCGGGATGGAGCCAATGATCCAGATAGCCGTTTGCGACACGGGGGTGGGTATCGATCCCCAGCATCACGACCTGATTTTTGAAAAGTTTTACCAGGTTGGCCAGGCGCATTATCATTCGTCGAGCCAGACCAAGTTCAAGGGCGGCGGCCCCGGCTTGGGCCTGGCGATCGTGCGCGGCATCGTGCACGCTCACAAGGGGCGCATCTGGGTTGAAAGCGAGGGGCACGACGAAGAGCGTTGTCCGGGGAGCTGCTTCTACGTCCTGCTGCCGGTGTCGGGCCCCACTGAGCGCCCGCTGGGCAAGATACAGTTAGACGCCGATTGAGGCTGATCATCTTCCCTCAAATGAAGTCGAAACCCGGCCTACGAATCATTCGTCCCCGGTGAGGGACGTTCCGTTTCGTAGGGGCGACCCGGTGGGTCGCCCAGGGTGAGGCATCGCCTCGCCCCTACGAGGGCGTTTTCGTCGTGTGTTCTATAGAACCTTCCGATCTATTCGTCCGTCTTTGAACGCTGCATACAGGCTCGACCAGCGCCGCTCAAAGAACGGCGAAAATGACAATTCG
>JAFGFO010000031.1 GCA_016931085.1 Thermoflexales bacterium | reverse complement strand
ATTCACGCTAATTTTCACGAATTTTACAACCATTTGTGTAGATTCGCGAAGATTCGCGGATAAAAAAGCAACTTTTGCGGTACTGCGTAAAATCTGTACGACACATACGGAGGAAGCATCCTATGACTGCATTCGACATGATTGCCTTTGACGCCGACGACACGCTGTGGCACAACGAAAGCTTTTACCACGAGGCCATCGAGCGCTTCGAGGCCCTGCTCGCTCCTTACCACAGCGCCGGGCAGGCCGAGCGGAAGCTGCGCCAGATCGAGCTGGACAACCTGGGCTATTACGGCTACGGCATCAAGGGCTTTGCGCTGTCGCTGGTTGAAGCCGCCATCGAGATCAGCGGCGGCCACATCCGAGGCGCGGAGCTGCGGCAAGTGATCGACATCGCCAAGGGCATGCTGAGCGCCAGGGTCCGGCTCCTGGAGCACGCCGAAGAGACCGTGGCCAGCCTGGCCGGCTCGTATCCCCTGATGCTCATCACCAAGGGGGATTTGTTCGAGCAGGAAGCCAAGGTCGCCCGCTCGGGGCTAAAGGCCTACTTTACGCACGTCCAGATCGTCAGCGACAAGACGCGCGACAGCTACGCCGCCATCCTGGCCAGGCATCACGTCAGGCCGGATCGCTTTTTGATGGTGGGGAATTCGCTGCGTTCGGACATCTTGCCGGTGGTCGCGTTGGGGGGGACGGCGGTGTATGTCCCCAACGCCCTCACCTGGGCGCACGAGAACGTGCCGGTGCCAGACCAGGACCGGGGGAAGTACATTGAGCTCGAGCACCTGGGCATGGTGCCGGCCTTGATCGAAGAGCTTGACGCACGAGGCTCAAGACGTAAAACGTGAAACGTAAAACGTAAGGCGTGAAACGTGAAGCGTAAACAGGGGGCGTGCATGACGGAAACTTTTGACAAGACTTTTGACGTCGTCGTCGTAGGAAACGTCGGCATCGACACCAATGTCTATGGCCAGACGATCGACCTGAGCGTCGAGTCCAACTTTACGGAGGACCTGGATTACGTTGGGCAAGCCGGCGGTTACGCCAGCCGCGGCTTTGCCCAACTGGGCAAAAGGACCGCCTTCATCGGCTACGTCGGCGACGATCCGCTTGGCCGCTGGATCCGCGACGAGTTCGCCCGCGATGGGGTGGACACCACCGCCTTGTTCGTCGATCCGGCCGGCACCAGCCGCAGCGTCAACTTGATGTACCCGGACGGGCGGCGCAAGAATTTTTACGACGGCAAGAGCCACATGACGCTCCAGCCTGACCTGGCGCTCTGCCGCAGCGTCTTGTCCCAGGCGCGGCTGGCGCATTTCAACATTCCCAACTGGGCACGCCGCCTGCTGCCCATCGCCCGAGAATGTGGCCTGACCATCTCGTGCGACATCCAAGACGTGGTCCGCCTGGACGATCCCTACCGGCGCGATTTCATCCAGCACGCCGACATCTTGTTCTTTTCCGCCACCAACATGGACGACCCCACCGCCATGATCGAGGCGTGTCTGGAGCTAAAGCCCGGCCAAATCGTCGTCGTGGGCATGGGCGCGCGGGGCTGCGCCTTGGGCAGCGCGGCCGGCGTCCGCTTTTTCGAGCCGGTGGACATGGCCGGAGCGGTGATCGACACGAATGGGGCGGGGGATGGCCTGGCGGTGGGCTTCCTGTCCAGCTACGTGTTGGAGGGTTACTCGCCGCAGGACTCTGTCCGGCGCGGCCAGGTCGCGGCGCGCTACACTTGCACGCAAAAGGCCTCCTCGTCTCAACTCATCAGGCCGGCTCAATTGGAACGGTTTTTTAAAAGCTAGACCCTCAAGGTGGCGATCATGCGGATCGCCACCCTGGTCTAGAAGCTTTCGCGCGTCACTGGCGTGCTTCCAAAGTCACCTCGAGTGTCTTCTCTTGGCCCTGCCGCAGCACGGTGAGGGTGATGGTCTGTCCCACCTTGGTGGAACGGGCCAGGTAGGTCACCAGGTCATCGAATTTCTTCACCTCCTGCCCATCAATGGCCGTGATCACGTCACCGCCCACGCGGGCTTGCGCCCCGTCGATCGTCACCTGGCGGTCGCTGCCGCGCAGGCCGGCCCTATCCGCCGCGCTGCCGGCCATGACTTCGATCACCAATACGCCGCGTTGCTCGGCCGGCAAGTCCATGGCCTTGGCCAGATCAGGCGTGAGCGTCGTGCCACTGATGCCGATGCGCGGGTGGTCGTAATGGCTCGAGCGGATCAATTCCGGCACCACATTTTGCACGATCGCGGAGGGGATGACAAAGCCGACCCCGGCCGAAGTGCCCACGGAGGATTCGATCGCCGAGGGCACGCCGATGACACGGCCTTGATCGTCTACCAAAACGCCGCCCGAATTGCCGGGGTTGAGAGAGGCATCGGTCTGGATGATGTCGGGGATCGTATAAGACGCGCCTTGCCCGTTCGTGTCTGTGGGCAGCGACCTGCCCAAGGCGCTGACGAAGCCGACCGTCATGGTGCCCTGCAGGCCAAAGGGGTTGCCGATGGCGACGACCAGCTCGCCGACCTTGACCTGGGTCGAGTCAGCCATCTCCACCGGGTACAACTGTCCGGCCGGCAGGTCTACTTTCACCACGGCCAGGTCGCTATCCGGGTCGGCGCCGACCAGCTCGGCTGGGACGATGGTGCCGTCGGAGAAAGTCACCTCGATCTTGTCGGCGCCGGCCACGACGTGGTTGTTGGTGACGATGTGTCCCTGTTTATCCCACACGAAGCCGGAGCCCACGCCTTGCTGATAGAATTCCTGGGGCGTGTCCGAGTCGGGCTGTCCGAACTGAAACCCAGGTATATCGGGCAAGTCGGGCATTTGCGGCAGCGTGGAATTGAGCTGCTGCTTTTGAACCACGCGGATATGGACGACCGAGGGGTTGACCCTGGCGTAGATGTTTTCCAGCGTGCCCTCGAGCGCGGCCACCGCGCCGCCCGAAGCGGCCACCACGGGCGGCTGAGGCGTGGGGGTTGGGGCGGCTGCCGCCTCGACCACTTCCTGCCGCTCGAGTAAAAGTCTAGAGGCCTGCCGTACCAGCAGACCCGGCGTGCTGCAGCCTGTCAAAAACAATACAGAAATCAGTACCAGTGTGATGATCACATAACGCTTTAGCATTTCAACCTCCCTATTTAAAATAGTTTCAAGTTTCAGGTTCAAGGTCTCAAGTGTGAGGCCTGCACGCTGCCATTGGCAGCTCGACGACGAAGCGGCTGCCGCGGCCCAACTCGCTCTCGACCGAGACGCGGCCGCTGTGAGCCTGGACGATGCTTTGCACGATAGCCAAGCCCAGGCCGCTGCCGCCGGGCGGGCTGGCCTTGCCGCGATAGAAGCGATCAAAGACGCGCGGCAAATCAGCCGGGTCGATGCCCCTTCCGCTGTCACGCACCCACACGTGCGTCATCTCGCCAAGCGGCTGCGCGCCGATCTCGATCTGACCCCCGCTGGGGGTAAACTTGAGCGCGTTATCCACCAGGTTGGACAAGGCCATTTCAATCCGCGCGCGGTCGCCATACAGTTGCATGGCGGCCGGCACCCGGATTGACAAGCTGACACCCTTATCCGCCACCAGTGTTTTGAAGGGGGCGGCGGCGGCCTCGATCACCTCGCGCGCGTCGTGACTGGCTTTATCCAGCTCGGCCAGGCCGGCATCCAGCCTGGACAGGTCGAGCAGGTTATGCGTGATCCATTCCAGGCGGTCAAGCTGGGCCTGGCTCTCGGCCAAAAATTCGGCGCGGGCGGCCGAGTCATCCTCGGCCGCATTCTGCAGCAATTCATTGAATGTTTTCAGAGCCGTGATGGGCGTGCGCAGCTCGTGAGAAGCGTCCGCGATGAAGCGGCGCAAGGCGTCACGCTCGGCGGCCAGTTCGGCAAAGCTGGCTTGCAGGCGCTCGGCCATCAGATTGAATTGTCCTGCCAGTTGTCCGATTTCGTCTTGCCCGTGCAGTTGCACACGCGCCGAAAGATTGCTGCTGCTCATCTGGCCGGCGGCCGCCGTCAAGCGGCGCAACGGAGCGGTCAGTCCCGCGCTGACCAACAAGCCAACAACAATGGCCATCAACGCCGCCCCGCCGCCCGCCAGCAGGAATGCACGGCGAGTCGTTTCTATAGTCTGTGCGCCAAAATCTGGCCCACCGCTCAACTCCACATAACCCAACGGCTTATCCGCGTCGCCAATCGGCACGCTGGCGACGCGCTGTGAACGCGGCAGTGTGGTCTGGGCCGTTGGAGTCGAAGGCGGCTGTGCGGCCTGCTCTTGTCTCACACCAAAAACGAGCCGGCTGCCCCAGGCTGTTTCAACCCGGCGCACGATGACATAGCTGGCATCGGAAGGCAACTGCGCATAACCCACCTGTCCATCGTGCTGGATCGGCATCACCAGCGTGCCACCTGACGGCAACATCATCACCAGCGAGGTATCCCAGGCTTGCGAGCTAACTGTCGAAGGCACCACCCACACGAACTCTTGCGCCTCGGCGCGCGGGCCGGAATCGGCCATCACCTCGTGCCGGTAGTCCAGTATCCGCACGCGCATGTTGCCCAAAAAGGCGGCCGTCTGGGCCAGTTCTTGCAATTCAAAAGGGTGCACGCCGGGCCACATGTACGGCAGCGCTTGCCGCGCCACCGTCTGAGCGTTGGAGGCCAGGTAGTCTTTTTCCTGCTGCTCGGCGTGCCGCTGCACCACGGACAAAGCCAGCACGCCGATCACGCTCACCGTGACCAGCGTCAACACGACGTAACTGCCTATCAATCGCCACCGCAGTGAATGAAACATCGTCCTATTCATACTCCAAGCATAACACGAAACTGTTATAAAGCCGTTAGACTTTTGTCAAGATTTCGCAACAAAAAAACCCCGGCCTGAGGACACGAGGCCGGGGATAGAACCAGTCTATCTCTATCTGACATCTCCGCTTCGCGTGGCGTCTCTATCTGCCAGCTTGTAGCCCACCCCGCGCACCGTCACCAGCCAGCGCGGGTCGGCCGGGTTATCCTCCAGCTTTTCGCGCAGGTGCCGGACGTGAACATCGATGGTGCGGTCACTGCCGACGTCGCTGTCGTAGCCCCAGATGGTCTCGATCAATTCGTCGCGGCTAAAGGGCCGTCCGGGGTTGCTGGCCAGGCAGCGCAGCAGGCGAAACTCGATGGGTGTAAGGTAGACCATTTGCCCGCGCCGGTACACTTGCAATTTCTCCAGGTCAATTTCCACGTCTCCGAATGTCAAGCGATCGCCTGGGGAAGCGCTTGCCAGCTCGCCGTAGGCCCGGCGCAGCAAGGCTCGAATGCGCGAAATTAACTCGCGCAAGCTGTAGGGCTTGACCACGTAATCGTCAGCGCCCAGCTCGAGGCCCAGCACCTTGTCCATTTCCTCGTCGCGGGCGGTGAGCATCAAGATGGGCTGGCGCTTGCCCTCGGCGCGCAGTTGCCGGCACACGTCGAATCCGCTCATGTCCGGCAAGCGGATGTCCAGCAAGATGAGGTGCGGGTCCTGGCTGTGAACGAGATCGAGCGCCTGCTGGCCCGTCTCAGCCAGCAGCACGCCAAAGCCCTCCTTCTTCAAGCCATATTCCAGGCCCCGCGCCACCGAGCGTTCGTCTTCGACGACCAGAAGGCGTTCAGCTGCCATGTTACTCCTTCACGGCTCACCTGTACGCGGCTTCCGCGTAGATCGCCATCACCTGTCCAAAGTAAACCCGGTGATAATCTCGCTTGGCATAGTTTTCCTCGATTTTGGGGTCCAGGAAGTGGGTCGGGTCAAAATCGTCCCAATACATCTTTTTGCACTCGAGGATCAACTCGGCCTCGGCAAAAGCGGGCGCGGCGACCTGCGTGGAGGCGATGGGCGTCAGCCCGGCCTGGGCGATCTTGTCGCCGTCGCGCCCCGACCTGGAACCCAGCAAGTTCAGCGCCTTGCGATAGGTATCCGAAAACGCGCAGAGCGTAAAGGTGCCATACTGCTCCATAAACTGGTGGGTGTAGCGTGTGGGGCGCACGACCACCTGTACAAAGGGGCGGTTCCACATCACCCCCATGCTGCCCCAGGACACCGTCATGGTGTTATAGTGGCCCCGGGCAAAATCGCCGCTCGTCAGCAAGAACCACTGCTTGTCCCACAGATGGTATATCCTGGTCAGAAATTGGTCAACCGCTATCGTTTCGCGTGCCATCCATACCTCCTTGTTCAAGAAACTGAATAGATAGCCAACTCGCCCGAATGCAAAAGTGTGACGCGCACCCTTAGTTGGCGCTGCACCAACTTTACAGGAACATCGCCTCGGCGAAAGTGCGCATAAAGCCTGGCGAGCGCGCCAGCTCGAGATAGCGCACCCGCTGCGCCAGCTCGTGCGCTTTCTGGCGCTGTGCCCGCGAGATCAACGCCAGCCGCGCGCCCGTGCCGGCGGCATTGCCCACCTGCGTGACGCGCTCCAGCGGCAGCTCGGGCAGCAGGCCGATGGTCATCGCGCTCGCGACGTCGATGTAGGTACCGAACGCGCCGGCGATGATCACCCGCGTCACCTGGCCGGCCGTCACACCCGCGTCCCGCAGCAGCGTCTCGATGCCAGCGCGGATGGCGCCCTTGGCCAGTTGCAGCTCGCGGATATCGTGCTGCGTCACCGTGATGGCGCGGCCGTTGCCGGTTTCGGCCTCGCTGGCAATGACGAACTCAGCCTCGCCCGCTGTTTTCTGGCTTTGCCCCGCCAGCCGGCCCCTGGCATCCAACAAACCCGCCCGCCTCAAGTGTGCGACGACGTCCAGCAATCCCGAGCCACACAGGCCCACGGGCGGCTCGTCGCCGATCGTCTTGTACTCGGCCTGGCCGTCGACGATCCGCACGCGCTCGATCGCGCCCGGTGCGGCCCGCATACCGAAGGTGATGTGGGCACCCTCGAATGCCGGCCCTGACGCGCACGACAGGCTGGTCAGCCGCCCCTCGTACGCCAGGCACATCTCTGTGTTGGTGCCGATGTCGATGGCGAGGGTGGTATCCGTCGCGTCGGCCACGCCGGCCGCCAGCAGCATCGCCACGTGGTCGGCTCCCACGTAGCCGGCGATATTGGGGAGCAGGTGCACGTAAGCGCCGGAGGCGAGCTTCAAGCCCAGCTCGCGCGCCTTGACGTCCACCGCCGAGCGCACCGCCGGCACGTAGGGGGCCACCGCCAGTTGCTGCACCGGGAGCCGCAGGAACAAGTGATGCATGGCGGTGTTGCCGACGACGAGCGCGTCGACGATGTCAGTGGGCCGGGCGCCGATGCTGGCGCACGCCTCGGCGGCCAGCCGGCTCAAGCCGCCGGCCAGAAGCGTCTGCATGTGGGTCGCCTCATCCGGCCCCTTGCCGGCGTACACCAGCCGGGCGATGACGTCCTCGCCGTAAGCGATCTGGGGGTTCATCGCGCCGCGCGCGGCCAGGGTCTGGCCCGAGGCCAGCCCCACGACGTAGGCGGCGATCTTGGTCGTGCCGAGATCGACCGCCAGACCCAGCCAGGGTGCGTCGAGGGGGCCCACATGCACCAGCTCGCGGCCGCGCAGCGTGACGCGGGCCTGCCAGCCCAAGCGGCGCAGCTCAGCGCTTGCCTGGCGCGCCACCTCCATGTCGGGCAGGACAACGCTGGCGCCGCTGGCGGCTGCCGCCGCTTCGCACAGGCGCTCGTCGTCCCCCCGCAGGTCCTCTAACGACGGGGGGGCGATCTGCACCATGCAGTGAGCGACTGACAGATGGATGTCGGCCGGCACCTCGAGGCCTTCCACCTGCGTACGCTGCGGCGCCGTGAGCGACTCGGGCGGCACGTACACGCGGCAATCGCTCAGCGGCCTGGCCAGGCAGGCCAGGCGGTAACCTTGGGCTAGCTCGGCGTCTGTCAGCTCGCCTTCTTCGCGCGAGGTGACAGGCGTCACGTGACCCGCCACAATCTGCACGCGACAACTGCCACACGTGCCGTGCCCGCCGCACACGCTGGCCAGGTCCACGCCCAGGGCGCGCGCCGCGTCGAGCAGGCTGCCGGCCTGGGGGCAAGGGCCGCGCCGGCCGAGCGGCTCAAACTCGATCGTGTAAGGCAAGCTGCCCTCCTGTGGGGAAAAAGTGCTCGTGGCGGACCGACTCGCCAGGTGGGACGAGCACAAAGTCCTCGTCCCAGGGGCCAAAAAGCATCTTGCGCACCAGGGCATCCGAACCCGGGATCTCCTCGAAGCGCAGGTCCCAGCGCGCGGCCAGTTGGCGGGTCTGTTCTCGATAGCGCTCGAGGCCGTCGTGGCCGGTGTCGATCAAGGCCAGGCGGGTGTAATTCTTGATCGTTTGGCGGATGAGCCGGTCGGCCTTCTGCGGGTCATATTTATCGGCCAGGCGGTCATAGTCGCTGAAGGGTGTGTCACCAACCTCGAGCCAGCCTTTGGTGAGGTAATAGGTGCCCGGCTCGGCGCGCGCCTGCTGCCTGTAGGCGTGGCTGGAGCCCAGGAAAATAGCGATGCAGTCGTCCACGCGCGGCACAACCAGGGTACAAGCGGTGGCGCGCAGGCCGATGACGGCCATGCTGCACAGGCCATAGCCGAGGATCAATTCGTCGGCCTTGCCGGCAGTCGCGTCGACAGCCTCCTGGAGCGCGCGCTTCAGGTTGGCCGGATTGAGGTGCAGTCCAAAGTCGAGGACCTGGTAAGTCACGTCCTCCGGCAAGAGAGGCAGTATTTCTTCCATGACGGTCGCGCAGGCCAGAACGTGGCGCGAAGGCGGCATTGCTTGATCCTTTCAGTGTGACGGGGCGGCGTGCGGCCGCCGGCGATACAATTATATAGTGAGGCCCAGAACTTGTCAACGATGCGAATGGCCCAATGGCCCACCGAGGTTTTTATGGCTGAAACAGGCTGGGATCGATGGGCCGCTGATCCGGCTCGATGATAAAATAAGTCCACAAAGCGTACTCGCGCATGGGGGCAATGAGCTGTTGGACCTGGTCCGTGATCTGGTCATACCCCCCGCCCAGGTACCAGATGGCGGCCCCGCGTACCTGGGGGTAGGCCGCGTAGAGCCGGGAAGCCCAGGCGATGTCGTCCATGGCCTGATCGACGGGCGGCATGGCGCGTGCCTCCCATCCCCACTCGGTGATCAACACAGTTGAGCGGGGGATGCCATGCTGGTCGCAGATTCGAAACAGCGCTTGGAAGCGACCGATGAGATAGGGATACAGGTGGCTGACAGTATCCGAGCTGTAACTGTATTCGTGCAGGGCGATGGCGATTTGATCGGGGTATTGAGAAGCCAGAGCGAGGAACTCGAGCATCGCCGGCGTTTCCCAATGTTCCGGCTCAGGTTCGCCGGAACTCCATCCAAAGGCAGCCCAGCGGTAGCCATCGCGGAGCGCCAACTGCGCGATGTGAAGTGCGAAACGGCCTAGCCAGTCGGCATGTTCTTTGTATGGCTCGTTCATAAGCTCGATCCACGTCCTCCGGTCAAACTCGGGCGGGAGAGCCTCGAGAACGCGTGCCCAGTGATGTTCAGCCGATTGCTCGGCCGGGAGCTTATAGTCAGGCAGTTCCAGGGCGCCACCTGTCAGGCGAAAGACGGTGGTGCTGTTAGGATCGTCGTTCAGCGCCTGGAGGCACCAGGTGTAATCGTCGACGCACTTGACAAAGCTTGGCACGCCGGCGGCGGCCAGTGCTTCGAGATAGCGGTCAAGGCCGGCCTGGTTGCCGCCTGGGCCGACGTGGAAACCGATCTTGACAAAGGCAAGCTCCTGGCCCTGGGCCTGCAATCCGGCTCGAATGGCGTTGAAATCGAGGGGAGTGGGGGTAGCCGTCGGCAGTTGGGTTGGCGTCGGCGGGGAGGTAGGCGAGGCCAGTGGGGAGGAGGGAGGCGAGGGCAGCACGACTGACGGCAGGGGCTCGCGTCCCGCTTGGGGCGTGGGCGTGGGGGCGCCCTGAGCGATTGGGCTGGCCAGTGGGGAGGAGAGAGGCGAGGGCAGCACGACTGACGGCAGGGGCTCGCGTCCCGCTTGGGGCGTGGGCGTGGGGTCGCCTTGAGCGATTGACGTGGGCGGTGTGGGGGGCGGTCGAGTGGCAAGGAAAGTTGCCAGCCCTGCCAGGGTCAAGCACATCCCGGCCAGGGCCGCGAACAGGCAGGTGAGACATGCCACGCTCGAGCGTTTCGTCTGGTCATCGTGCATGATACAGCCTACAAAAGCTTACGGGCTATCGGAATAACGGTTATATCCACTCTCCTAACCCTTCTTTCATTACTGCTGCTTGGGCCCGGGTGGCCTGAGAAAGTTCGAGTTGGGGCTCAAAACGGATGAACTCGGCTCCAGCGCCAAGTATAGTCAGAAAAGCAAAAAAGCGCAAGCGGGCGGGTTCCTGTGGGTGCGTTTCGCCTTCGGGTGGCCTAGCTAAACAACCCGCCACCCCCACGCAAAAACGCAAACCACATCCGCGGGGCAGCGCCAACTTGATTTTTCGGCTAAGGTGGGGTAAGATAGGGGGGTTTCGGACTTGGTAAATCTTGACTTTTAGGAGTAGTATGCCTACCAGTAAACTCGGGGCCTATTGCGACAAGATCATCGAAATGTGCTGGCTGGCGGCCGTGATCGCCGCGCCGCTCTTTTTCAACGTCTATTCCAGCCGCGTGTTCGAGCCGGACAAGCTCACCCTGGTACGCTCCATCGCCGTCGTGGCCTCCGCAGCCTGGCTGATCAAGTGGATCGAGGGACTCGGCCAAACGCCGCGCGCGCGCCCTGAGCAGGCGCAGTCTTTGACCTGGCGCACGCCTCTCGTCATCCCCAGCCTGATCCTGGTCGTCTGTTACCTGATCAGCACCGCCCTGTCGGTCGCCCCCAGCACTAGCCTGTGGGGTTCCTACCAACGCCTGCAGGGCACCTACACCACCTTTTCCTACATCATCATCTTTTTCATGATCTTGCAGGGCCTGCGCGACAAGCGCCAACTCGACCGCCTGGTGCTGACCATCATCCTCAACAGTCTGCCGATCGCCTTCTATGGCCTGGTGCAGCGCTACAAGCTCGACCCCCTACCCTGGGGCGGGGACGTGACCAGCCGGGTGGCTGCCAACATGGGCAACGCCATCTTCATCGGCGCTTACTTGATCATGGCCTTCTTCCTCACCCTGGGGCGCGTGATCGAAAGCTTTCGCTCCATCCTGGCCGAAGAGGAAGCCTACCTGTCCGACATCGCGCGCGCCTCTGGCTACGTCTTTATCGCCGCCGTCCAGCTCATCACGATTGTCTTTTGCGGCAGCCGCGGCCCCTGGCTGGGCGGCATGGTGGGCTTGTTCGTCCTGGGGCTGGTGCTGCTGGTCGACTTGCGGCGGCAGTCGCCCCCACAGGGCGAGCAGAGCGCGAGCCAGCAGTTCATTCGCACGGCGCGGAAATGGCTGTGGCTGGCCTGGATCACCGTCGCGTTGACCGGCGCCGTGCTGCTGATCGAGTTCAACCGTCCCGAAACGCCCCTGGCGCCCCTGCGTGAAAACCCCACATTTGGCCGCCTGGGCAAGCTGTTCGAGACCGAGGGCGGCACCGGCAAGGTCCGCACGCTGATCTGGGAAGGTGCCGTGCAACTGGTATGGTGGCACGAGCCGCTGCGCTTCCCCGGCGGCCAGTCCGACCCGTACAACGCGGTGCGCCCGCTGGTCGGTTACGGGCCTGAGTCGATGTACGTGGCCTACAACCGCTATTACCCACCCGACCTGGCTCACTACGAGGCGCGCAATGCCTCGCCCGACCGCAGCCACAACGAGACCTTTGACGCCCTGGTCATCACCGGGCTGCTGGGCTTCCTGGCCGAGCAGCTCGTCTTCATCAGCCTGTTCGTCTACGGCTTCCACTGGCTGGGGATGATGCCGGGTCTCCGCGAGCGCAAGCTGTTCATCGGCCTGTGGGTGGGGCTGGGCGCGGCGGGGGCCCTGGTCACCGTGCTGCTGCTCAAGGATCCCAAGATGCTGGGAGTGGGTGTGCCGATCGGCATCGCGGGCGGCATCGTCCTCTACCTGGCCATCTATGCCATGTTCCTGTACGATCCCGAACAGAACACCACCCCACGCAGCCCACACCAACTGCTGATGATCAGCTTGTTGGGCGGCATCGTGGCCCACTACATCGAGATCCACTTTGGGATCGCCATCGCGTCCACCCGCACCACCTTCTGGACCTTTGCGGGGCTGCTGGTCGTGGCCGGGATGGGGTGGGTCCGCCAGTCCGAGACGGCCAAGACCATGGTCGAAGAAGAGGCGCCCGTTCCGGCCGAGCGTGCGCGCAGCACGATCCCGCAGCACAAAAAGCGCCGCCGGGCGCGCCAGCTCCAGGCGGAAAGCCACCCCGGGCCGAGTCGGGCCTGGCTGCCGGTCTGGGTGGGCACCATCAGCGGGTACAGCATGGTCGGCGCCATCATCCTGTCGACCGTTTTGTACGAATTCATCACCAACTCGGACCGGCTGGCCGACGCGAGCCAGATCATCTGGAAGGCCTTGACGACCATCTCGATGCAAAACGGGCGTACGTCCTACGCGGTGCTGGGCCTGGTCGGGCTGACGTGGCTGATCAGCGGGCTGGTGATCCTGGCCGAGCTGAGCCGCACCAAGGTGCTGCGCAAGCTCGAAGAGATCGCCGGCAGCGCGGCGATCTACTACGCGGTCTCGCTGTGCGTGGCGTTGTTGTTCGCCACCGTCCTGGCCTCTCACCTGGGGGGACTGACGCGCACCCAGGCACGCACCGTCGACGAGGTGGTGCAAATCGCCGACCAGGTGGCCAGCATCCTCAGTTACTATTATGCCTTTGTGTTCCTGGCGATCCTGGTCGCCGCCGGGCTGCTGGTGGCCGAAGAGCGCCTGGCGGGCGTCCCGCTCGCGCGCGGCATAGGGGCCGTGCTCTTTATCCCCGCCATGCTGATTGCGCTGGCCGTCCTCAGCGCGACCAACATGAACCCCATCCGGGCCGACATCATCTACAAGCAGGCCGACCCGTGGGACCGGCAAGGCCAGTGGGACGCCAGCATCGCTCACTACAAGCGCGCTATCGAGCTGGCGCCCACCGAGGATTTCTACTATCTGTGGCTGGGGCGAGCCTTCCTGGAAAAGGCCAACGCGGCCCAGAACAATGAAACCCACCTGCTCAGCGAAAAGACGGAGGCCAACGCGGTGCTCAAGATGAACGTCCAGCAGACGGCCCAGCTCTCGCGGCAGGATTTGCTGATGGCGGCGCGGGCCGTGCTGGTGCGCGCGCGAGAGATCAACCCACTCAACACCGATCACAGCGCCAACCTGGCCCGCCTGTATCGCCGCTGGGCCGACCTGGCCGAGACGGCCGAGGACAAGCAGGCGCGCGCCAACCAATCCAACATCTATTACCAGGACGCCACCAATCTCAGCCCGAACAACGCCGTGCTGTGGAACGAGTGGGCCACGGTTTACCTGTATCTCAAGAACGACTCCGACACCGCGCTGCAAAGGCTGGAGCGCTCGCTCGAGCTGGATCCCATCTATAACCAGACCTACATGATCATGGGCGATCTGTACATGAACCAGCAGAAGATGGACGAGGCGGCCGGCGCCTACGAGCAGGCGCTCAAGATCAGCCCAAGCCTCAGCCAGGCCCGCAACGTGCTGTGTTACATTTATGCCCAGCAAAACAAGCTGGATGAGGCGATCGCCTGCAACCTGGAGCTGATCAAGGTCACGCCCAAGGACTGGAACGCCTACAAGAACATGGCCATCCTGTTCAACCAGAAAGGGGACTTGGTCCAGGCGCTGCAGAGCGCCCAGAGCGCGCGCGAGCTGGCGCCCACCGATCAGCAAGCCACGTTGGACGCTTACATCCTGGACATTCAGACCCGGCTGGCCCAGCCGACGCCCCAGGCGGCGATCACGCCGACCACACCATGAGCATTTCACCCATCATCGTCTGCATCAGCGCGTTGGGGGTTGCCCTGGTTGGCACACCGTTGGCCCGCCAGATTGCTCCGCGCCTGGGGATCATCGACCATCCCAGCGCGCGCAAGCTTCACGTCAGGCCGGTCCCGCTGATGGGCGGGGCCGCCATCTACGTTGGCGTGGTGTTAGCGCTGCTGCTCATCGATAACCCCTTCCGCTCGTCCGAGTTGGCCGGCATTGTGATTGGC
Source organism: Thermoflexales bacterium (assembly GCA_016931085.1). Next base: position 18,750 of record JAFGFO010000031.1, on the reverse strand, counting down.
GCGTCTGTCCTGGCCTTGACGGGGTTGTGGGACGACCGCGCCCCGCTAAGCGCCGGGATCAAGTTGTTGATTCAAATTGGCACGACGGTCATACTCATCATCTCGGGCGTCCAGGTTCAACTGCCCGTCCCCTACGCGCTCAACATCGCCATCACGCTGGCCTGGGTGGTCGGCATCACGAACGCCATCAACCTGCTCGATAACATGGACGGCTTGTCGGGCGGCATTTGCGCGATCGCGGCGGCTTTTTTCACTTTGCTGGCTGCGCTCAACGACCAGATACTGGTGGGGGCATTAGCGGCGGCCGTGATGGGCGCATGCCTGGGCTTTTTGGTCTACAACTTTAACCCGGCCTCGATTTTCATGGGCGATGCCGGCACCCTGTTCCTGGGCTTTGTTTTGGCTGGCCTGGGCATCAAGCTCCGCTTTCCAGGCGCTTCCAGCCCGTGGATGACGTGGATGGTGCCCGTGTTGGTGCTGGGCGTGCCCATTTTCGACACGACCCTCGTGTTCATCTCGCGCCTGCGGCGCGGCGTGAACCCGCTGACCACCGCCGGCAAGGATCACACTTCACACCGGCTGGCCCGCTTCGGTCTATCGCATCGCGAAGCGGTGATGGCGCTTTACCTGGTCGCCTGTGGGTGTGGTTTGGCAGCCGTATACGTGGCCAAGGCCAACGCCTTCGACAGCTACTTTCTCACCGGCATGATGGCGTTGCTGGGGGCGTGGGGCTTGTGGCGCTTGGAATTCAAATCAGACCCTAAGGGTCTTGCTTAGCACCTCCAAACGAAGTGCAGGAAGCAGAGAGCCTTGGTCTAAAGGCTAAGAATGGACAGTACAATCGCGATCATTGGTTTAGGTTACGTGGGGCTACCCCTGGCGCTCGCCTTTGGCCGGGCCGGCCTTCTGGTGCTTGGCATCGAGTTGGAGCAGAACAAAATCGAGGCGTTGGAAGCCGGGCGCAGCTACATCCCCGACGTGCCGGCGGCCGACATCGCCAGCCTGGTTGCGCGGGGCTTGCTGCGCGCCAGCAGCGATTACGACACGCTGCGCGAAGCGGACGCCATCTTTATCTGCGTCCCCACGCCCTACGATGCCGCCAAGGCGCCCGATCTATCGTTCATCATCAGCGCGGCCGAAGGCATCGCGGCGCGCTTGAGAGCGGGGCAGTTGATCGTCCTGCAAAGCACGACCTATCCGGGCACGACCGACGAGGTCGTCTTGCCCATCCTGGAGCGCGGCGGTCTGAAAGCCGGCCAAGACTTTGACCTGGCCTTTAGCCCGGAGCGGATCGACCCGGGCAACACGCGCTTCAACGCCATCAACACGCCCAAGGTGGTGGGCGGCACGAGCGGCTCGGCCACGCGGCGCGCGGCCGAGCTGCTGCAGCGCATCGGCGCGCCGGTAGAGATCGTCTCCAGCGCGCGGGCGGCCGAGATGACCAAGCTGCTGGAGAACATTTTCCGCAGCGTCAATATCGCGTTGGTCAACGAGATGGCGCTGCTATCCGAGCGGATGGGGCTGGATATCTGGGAAATCATCCGCGCCGCCAGGACCAAGCCCTTCGGCTTTATGCCGTTCTACCCGGGCGCAGGAGTGGGTGGCCACTGCATACCCATTGACCCCCTGTACCTGTCGTGGAAAGCGCGCGAGTACGACTTTCACACCAACTTTATCGACCTGGCCGCCAATGTCAACGAATCGATGCCCTACCACGTGGTCGACCTGGTGGCGCGCGGGCTGTCGCGCCAGGGGCGCGGCCTGGCGGGAGCTTCCGTGCTGGTATTGGGGGTGGCCTTCAAGCCGGACATTGACGATCCCCGCAACAGCCCGGCCGAGCGCGTCATCGAGCTGCTGCTGCTGCGCGGCGCGCAGGTCGAGTACCACGATCCCCACGTGCCGCGCTTTTCAATCGGGCCGGACGTCTTTCAGCGCCAAAGGCTGGATCTGGAATCGGTCGAGTTAGACGATGCCCGCCTGGGCCAGGCCGACTGCGTGCTCGTCATCACCGGCCACCACAGCCTCGATTACGCGCGCGTGGTAGAGGGAGCGCGCTTGGTGGTGGACTGCTGCAATGCCACGCGGCAGGTATCAAGCGGGAAAGACAAGATCGTCCTGCTGGGCGCGGCTGGGTGGTAGGGGCGTGTTTCAAACCCGCCCCCGCAGATACGGTTCGATAAAGGCCGCGATCGCCTGGCTGTCAAAAGTCCTGGCCAGTTCCCGCAGCCTGGTCACAAAGGGCCGGTAGCGCGGGTCCGCCTCGGCCAGTTCTTCAGCCCGCCGGCACAGCCTGGCGATGCTCCTGCGCTGCGCCAGCTCGAGCAGCGCCCTGAGCTCCTCCGGCGGCGGGGGCGTCACTTGCGCCGCTCCGGCCGGGGCGGTTTCCGCTTCGCCTTGGGCGCCTTCCGCATAGATCCAATCCAGGCCCAAGTGCTCTTGCAGCAGGGCCAGCAGCCTGTCAAGCTCGATCGGCTTGGGCAGGAAGGCATCGCAGCCGGCGGCAAGCACCTTCTGGCGGTCTTGCTCGAACACGCTGGCCGAGCAGCCCAAGATGAAAGTGGATTTGAACTGCGGCATCTGGCGCATCTGCTGCACCGCCTCAAAGCCGGTCATGCCAGGCATGATCATGTCCATCACCACTACGTCGGGATGCGCCGAAACAGCCACGTCAAGCGCCTCCTGGCCGGTGCCGGCTTCCGACACCTCGAAACCCAGCGGCTCCAGCATGTTGAGCATGACGGCCCGGTTGTGCGCCAAGTCGTCCACCACCAGCACCGTCACGCTGCGGCCGGCGTAGCCGATGACCTCGCGCGCGGTGACACGTGCCCCTTCAAGCGGCGCCCCGGCCGGTGCTGCTGGCAGCCGCAGATCGAAACAGAAGGTGCTGCCGCGGCCCGGCTGGCTGTGGACGTGCAGTCGGCTGCCCATCAACTCCACCAGGCGGCGCGCGATGGACAGGCCCAGGCCGGCGCCCTCCGCGCGCGCCCGCACGTCCCCGGCTTGCTCGAAGGGTTGAAAGATCTTGTCTAACTGATCGGCCGCGATGCCCACGCCGGTATCGATCACTTCAAAGCGAACGAGCGAGCCAGGCGGGCGACTCTCCGCCGCATCGTCACGACGAGCTGGCTCCGGCTGGGTGCCTACCCCGTTGCCCACGAGGCCGGCTCTCAGCATCACGCTGCCGGCGTGGGTGAACTTGATGGCGTTGTTGAGCAGGTTGATCAAGACCTGGCGCAGGCGCTTGCCGTCGGCGTGCACGAGCGGCGGTAGGGGCGACACCTCGTCCAGGACAAAGTCCAAGCCCTTGTTCTGAGCCTGGACGCGGACGAGGCTGGCCACACCTTGCAGCAAATCCGGCAAGCTGAGGGCGGCCGGGTACAGCTCCAACTTGCCGGCCTCGATTTTCGACAGGTCGAGGATGTCGTTGATCAGCGTGAGCAGGTGTTGGCCGCTCTGCTGGATGACGCTCAGGCCATCATGCTGCAGCGGCGTCAAGTCCTTGCCGCGCAGGAGGATTTGGGCATAGCCCAGGATGCCGTTGAGAGGGGTGCGCAGCTCGTGACTCGTGCTGGCGAGGAAATCGCTCTTGGCCTGGTTGGCCTGGTCGGCGGCTTGCCAGGCCCGCCGGACCTCGTCGTTGAGCACTTGCAGGGCGGCCGCTTTTTCGGCCTGGGCGGCGGCCACCGCCTCGGCTTGCCTGGCTTCGGCGGCGGCGGCTTGCGCCTGGGCAGCCGCCGCGTCCAGTTGGGCCTGGGTGGCCCTGGCCTGGGCTTCGGCGGCAGCAGCCTGCAACTGGCTCTCGCGCAAGGCCTGGGCCGTCTTCAACTGGTTCACGCGCACCAGGTAGATACCAAGCAATACGCCCACCACCACCAGCCCGGCCAAGACGCGAAACCACGTCCTGGCCCACCAGGGAGGGACGACGACGACCTGGAGACTCACGCCTTCTTCGTTCCACACGCCGTCGTTGTTCGAGCCGATGACGCGCAGCGTGTAGGCACCGCCGTCCAGGCCGCTGTAACGCCCAAAGCGGCGCGTCCCGGCGTCATACCAATCCTTGTCCAAGCCCTCCAGCATGTACCTGTACTGGTTCTTGGTTGGGCTGGTGAAATTGAGCGCCGCGTACTCGAATTCAAAATAGTTGTGTCGCCAGTCGAGGGAGATGGACCGCACGCGCTCGGGCGCCTGCCCCAGCGACATCGGCTCGCCGCCTTGCTTCAAGGCCGTCAGATGCACGGGCGGGACGACCTCGTTCACACCTACCTCGCCGGGATAAAAACTGGTCAACCCGTCAGTGCCGCCGAACCACAACTTGCCGTCGTGGTCCTTCACCGCGGCGCGGGTGAAGGTATCGCCCGGCAGGCCGTCGCTGGCACGAAACACCCGCATGGTTTTGGCACGCGGATCAAAGCTGATCAATCCGTCGCCACCGTACGAGCCCATCCAGAGATAGCCGTTGTCATCTTCGACGAAGGATATAATCGACGTCACCGGGTAGCCGGTAGCCTGGGTATAATGCGTGAAGCGGCCGCTCTCGCGGTCGAGCATGTCGAAACCCAGGGCCGTGCCTACCCACAAGCGGCCGGCAGAATCTTCCAAGACGCAATAGGTGCTATCAGAACTCAGGCTGGTGGGATCGTTGGGATCGTGGGGATAGTGGATGTAGATGCCAGTCCGCGGGTCGAACCGGTCCAAGCCCGCCACGGTGGGCAGCCACAGCATGCCCTGCCTATCTTGATACAGGCTCCACATGTTGTCGTTGACCACACTGTTGGGATTGTTGGAGTCGTGCGGGTAGTGCTTGAACGTTCCCGTCTTTTTGTCGAACTGTTCCACGCCCGCCCCGTAGGTGCCCAACCATAGGACAGTAGGATCGAACTTGTCCTCGACGATCGTGCCAATCTGGTTGTTGTGAGCGGACATGCTGGTGGGATCGGCCGGATCGTTGACAAACGTTTTGACGATCTTGCCAGTCTGGCGGTCGAACAGGGCCAGGCCGGCCGGCCAGGTATAGCCCAGCCATACATTCCCCTCGCTATCCTCGCAGACGGCCGAATAATGCCAGTCGGCAAAGTACTGCGTAAACGAAGCCGAGAGTTTGTCATAAGCAGTCAAGCCAGCGGGAAACGTGCTGATCCACAAAGTTTGGCGACTATCCTCGTATAGATAAGATACAAACGGCTGGGGGAACTGCTTGACAGGATAATTCACGAATCGGGACGCGTTGGGATCCAGCTTGTCCACCACCCCCACGTCGTTGACGAGCCACACGATGCCGGCCCGGTCTTGCCACACGACGTCGATCGAATTTGTGCTGGGGCTATAAGGGTTAGCCGGGTCGCTCAAGTAATGCCGGAACACGCCGCTGCGCGGGTCGAGAGCGGACACGCCTCCCTCGCCTCCGAGCATGTACGTTATCCAGATCAGTCCGCGGCTGCCCTGGCGGAGGGAAAGGATCACGTCCGAATTGGGGCTATTGGGGTTGGCCGGATCGTGCGGGTAGCGCGTAAAACCGCCGTCCGCGGCGTTGAAGCGGTGCAGACCCTTGTCCGTGCCCACCCACAGGACGCCATCCTGGTCTTCGAGCAAGGCATGGACCACGTTACTGGCCAGGCCACGCTCGTCGGCCGGCCGGCTGACAAAATGGGTGAACGTTCCGCTGGCTTTATCCAAGCAGTCCAGGCCACCGCCGTCGGTGCCAATCCATATCCGTTCCTGCCGGTCCACCAGAACGGCGTACACGTTATTGTGGCTGGGGCTATTGGGGTTGGCCTCCTCGTGCAAGTAGCGCGTGAAGGTGCCGGTGCGCTTGTCGAAGGCATTCAGCCCCGCCTGGGTGCCAACCCAGAGCAGTCCCTCGGCGTCCTCAGCGAGCGCCCCCGCCGAAAAAAGGACTGTGCTCACGTTGCTGCTGATGCTGGTGGGATCGTGCGGATCGTGCGTGTACGACTCGAAGGTATCCGTGTCTTTATCGTAGCACACCAGGCCGCTGCTCTGGGTCATTATCCAGATCAGGCCATCGCGATCCTCGTAAATGGCATGCGCATGAGCGTCCGGAAACGGATTGATCCCACCGGGCTTGTAGATTTTTAGCTCATAGCCATCAAAGCGCATCAACCCGCCGCCAGCCGTGCCGACCCAGATAAAGCCGTCCCGATCTTGAAGAATGGCCCCGCCGTTTTGAGTGCCGGTGTCGAAAACAGCGCGCTGAACAGAAAAGCCGGTCTCCGTGCCCGCTTCTGTAGGGAGCAGGGCGTGGGGCGCCGGGGCGCGGTCAATTCCCGGAAGTGGCTCGTCGCTCGTCCAGGTCCAAGCAGGGGCCAGGCTGAACAGGGCGACTAGAAACAAGGTCGTTACTTTTTGGATCATCATCTCTCACCACCGTAGACCCTAAGGGTCTTGGCTGAGACCGGCAGCATGACGTAAAACGTGCTGCCAGGGCAGGCTTGCTCGTCGTGGCCGGGGCTCTCGACCCAGATGTGACCGCTGTGCGCCTGCACGATGCCGCGCGCGATGGCCAGGCCCAGGCCCGGCCCGCCGCCTTTGAACTTGATCCGACCCGAGGAGTGAAATTTGGCCGGCTCGACCCGGAAGAATTCTTCAAAGATCACCCCGTGATGGATCGGGTCGATGCCGATGCCGGTGTCGCTAAAGCTGAGCTTGATCCAAGGCTCGTTGGCCACCTCGACGACGACCTGCCCGCTTACCGCGATCGAGCCGCCGTCGGGGGTGTACTTGATGGCGTTGACGAGCAGGTGATGGAACAACTTGAGCATCAAGTGGGGATCGGCCAGGATGGGTGGCAGGCTGTCCAGGCCTGTCAGCCTCAGCTCCAGCCGCCGCTCCTTGAGCGCCGCCTCGAATTCAGCCCGCACCTTGAGCATGACCTCTAGCAAGCGGGTCGGCTCCGGGTGCGCCTCCATCGCCTGGCTCATGATCTTGGACACGTCGAGCAGCTTGTCGACGATGGCGAGCAGGCGGTGCTCGCCGTCCAGGACGCCGTCCAGCAGGGGGTGATACTGCGCGTCACATTCTTCTTGCAGCAGCCCGGTATAGCCTTCGATCAAGGCCAGGGGGGTGCGCAGCTCGTGGGCGGCCACCTGGATAAAATTGGATTGGGTCTCGTTCATTTTCTCCAGGATTTGATAAGCCTCTGTCAGCTCCTCGGTGCGCTGCTGCACCAATCGCTCGAGATCCTCGTTAAAGCCTGTGACCTGCCGGTACAACTGGGCATTTCGCTCGGCCAACTCGTGGAGCTGCCGGTTCTGTTCTTGCAGGCTCTGCGCCAGGCGGCGGATTTCCAGGTGGGTCTTGACGCGCGCCAGGACTTCGGCCCGGTCCACCGGCTTGGTGACATAGTCCACGGCGCCCAGCCTGAATCCCTCGACCTTGTCCCCTGGCTCGGCCAGGGAGGTGATGAAAATGACCGGGATGTCTCGCGTGACCGGATCCTTCTGGAGGCGGCGGCAGACCTCGAAACCGTCCATCTCCGGCATGAGCACGTCCAGCAAGATGAGGCTGGGCCGCGCCAACTGGGCCGCCTCTAGCCCGTCTCGACCATCGATCGCCGTCAAGACTTCCAGCTCGTACTCGGCCAGGTACTTGGCCAGGAGGCCCAGGTTGACAGGGTCGTCATCTATGATTAAAACGCTGCACCCGGCCAGGCTATTTTGGGACATACTTCGAGACTGCCTACTTCCTACTCCCTACTTCCGCTTCGCGTCCCCTTCTTGCGCGGGGCGACCGGCTTGAAAGTCAGCGCCTTGGCGTCGTCGTCCACGTCGATTCGAATCAGCGTGCCTGGCTGGGGGTCTTTTGCCAATAGGAAATCGGCCAGCGCCTCACGGATGTGCTTTTGAATGATGCGCCGCAGCGGGCGGGCGCCCCACTCGGGATGCGTGTTCTGATCCAGCAAAAATTCGCGTGCGTCTTCGCTCAGCTCCAGCACAAGCCCCCTCCCCTCGGCCAGCTTGCTCTCTTTCTTGAGCTGCAGTCCCAGGATCTTGGCCATGCTGTCACTCGAGAGCGCGTTGAACATCACGATCTCGTCCAGGCGGTTGAGGAACTCGGGCCGGAAGTGCGAGCGAACGGACTCCATGGCCAAGTCCCTGGCGGCCTGGTCTAGCGAGGGCACAGCCAGGAACTGGGCGCCCTGATTGCTGGTCAGGATAATGACAGCCTCGGAAAAGCGCGAGACGCGTCCCTGCCCGTCGGTCAGGCGGCCTTCTTCCATGATTTGCAGCAGCACGTCCAGGATACGCGGGTGGGCCTTTTCGCACTCGTCAAACAGCACGATGCTGTAGGGCTGCTGGCGCACGCGCTCGGTCAATTGGCCGCCGCCTTCGTAGCCCACGTAGCCGGGCGCGGCGCCGATCAAGCGGTTGAGACTATCTTCTTGCTGGTACTCACTCATGTCCAGGGCGATCATGGCGTCCTCGCTGTCGAACAAGAACTCGGCCAGGGCGCGCGCTAACTCGGTCTTGCCCACGCCGGTCGGCCCCAGGAACAAGAACGAGCCGATCGGGCGCTTGGGGTCCTTTAGCCCGACGCGGGCCGCCTTGACCGCGCGCGAGACGACCATCACCGCCTCGTCCTGGCCGATGATGCGTTCCTGGAGATGCTCGACCATGCGGGCGTAGCGGGTGCGCTCGTCGGCGCCCAGCTTGGTCACCGGCACGCCGGTCATCTGGCTGCACGCCAACAGCACATCGTCGCTGTCCAGGCTGGCGTCAGAGGGCACCTCAGGCCGGAAGGCCAAGTCAGTCTGGGTACCCATGCGCACCAGGGCGCAGGCACGGTGCAGCAGATGCACCGCCGCGCCGGGCAAGGCCTGGCCGGCCAAATAGCGCGCGGCCAGCACCGAGGCGGTCGAGAGCGCACCGCCGGTGATCTGGATGGCATAATCCGCCTCAAAGTGGGGGCGGAGGACGTCCAGGATCAAGGTCGTCTCCTCAGCCGTGGCGGGAGGCACGCGCAGGATTTGGCCCCGCTCGACCACGGCCGGGTTAGAGTGCAGGCGCTCGTTGTACTCGGTCTCGCTCGTCGAGCCAATCACGACCACGTCCTCGTCGAAAAAGGCTTTTTGCAACTCCTTATCGGCCCTGCTAAACTCGACCTTGATCGGGCCGCCAAAAAAGCGATGAATATTGGGGACAAACAAGATGCCGCCCCCATTCGAGCCGGCCTGGCGCAGCCCGGCCCGCACAGCCTCGACGGGATTGTCCAGCAGCGCCTGCTCGGCGATTTCCACCACCGCTTTCAGGCCAACCGGCCCCTTGCCTTCCGCGATCAGCAGCGACAGGCTGTAGACCAGCGTGCGCCGGCCAGAGCCAGGCTCGCCGACGAGGATCACGTGCCGGCGCGCCGTCTGCGACAGCATGTTCATCAACTGGTTCAGTAGCTCCTGGCGATAATACACCGGGGTCAACTGGCCCTGACTGGCTTGGGCGCTCCAGTTCTGCGTCGTCTGGCTGGGGATCAAGCTCCGGTCGGACAACAAGTCGGCCATCGCGCGGGGTGTGACGCCATAGCGCTGCAGCAAGCCGGCGGTCGAAAGGCCAGCCTGGCACAGGGCCGACAAGAGGTGGGCCGGGCCGATCCAGACCTCGTCGGCCGCCTGGGCGATGGTCAGCGCGTCGTCCAAGGCCTTGGTCGTCTCACTCGACAAGCGCACCTGGCTGTTATCGTCGGCGACAAAGACAAAACTGGCATCGTAGCCCTCGCGCGTGCGCGCCGCCGACTCGGCCTCGCGCTCCAGGTCCGCCAGCTTGAACGCGCGCTCGCCGGCCAGGCGTTCGAGCAGGCGACAAGCCACGCCTTGCCGGTCACGAATCAAAGCCAGCAAGATCAACTCCGGCGTCAGCATGCGCTTGTTCAACGAGCGCATCTGCTTGCGGGCCGCGTTGAGCACGCCGCTCATGTCCTTGGACAAGAGTTTGGGATTCAGATTGTCCATGTCGTCATCACACTCCTTAACTACCCTATGTCAGTAGTATAGCTCATTAACGCTGGCAGTGCAAACAAGCGCTCGCGCGCATAAAAAAGCTTGGCTCACTCGAGCGAGCCAAGCAGAGAATCACGATACAAGCTGGGGGACGAGGATTCGAACCTCGGCATATGGATCCAGAGTCCACTGTACTACCACTATACGATCCCCCAAGGGCGTGAGTTATTATACCATGGCCTGGGGGTTATGCAAGTGCCACAGCTTGTCTACATTGCCCTGATCCCTGGCCAAACACGCAAGTGTGGTATAATGTTTGCCAAGACTCTAGTATCACGCAGACTTGAGAGAGGGCAGACGTGAAACAGGCGATATTTTCCGGCCTGATTTTGGACCAGGCCGGACAAGCTATCGACACAGCCTACGTAGGCGATACCCCCTGCTACGTCATCGTCGAGGCCGGCTTCCGGCGGCATGTCGAGGCGGAAAAGATCGATCGCCAGGTGTTGACCATGCTGGCGGAACAAGTGGCGGAACACCGCGAGCTGGTGACCGCAAGCATGCTGACCATGCTAGGCAAAGATGATCTGTTCACCAAAGCCATGATAGACGCCTCGCTTCAAAACACAGACAAAAATATCGCCCTCTTGATGGAGCAGGGCTTGCCCGAAGAGACGCGCACATGGCTAGGCGTGCTCGGCTTTCGGATCATCGTCAACATCCACGGCGACGTCGTGCGGATCGATTCGCCGGGCATTGTCGAAGAATAATTAACAATTAACAGTTAACAATTAACAATTAATTATTAACTAGTCTTCGCCAAAGACGATGGCCTCAAAGGCGAGCAACTGGGCATCGGCCGATTTCCAGGCATTCTCGGGCAGCCAGGCCTTGTGGCACACGCCACGTAGAAACGTTTCCCGATCCCAGCCCTGCTCGGTGGGCACTTGGGGCAAAAGCAGTCCAGACCGTCCCGCCTTCATAATCATGAGGCCGTGCCGGCCCACCTCGACGTCTTGAGCCTGGATGGGCGTCATCGGCGTCAGGACACTGATCTCGATGTGCAAGTCGGGCACTTGGTCCAGCGTGACCGGCAAGAAGCGCGGGTCATCTGTGGCCGAGGCGATCGCGTTAGCCTGCACCGATTCGAGCAGCGGCACGCGCGCGATGATCTCGCCGCGGCAGCCGCGCAGCTCGCCCGTCTCTCGCACGCGCAGGGTGACAAAAGTCGCTCGCGGCTCCAACAAGCGCGGGGATTGGGCCGGCAGCGTGGGCATCTGCCTAGAGTGCAGGTACTCGGTCAAGGTCTGCCGCACGGTTTGGAGCAAAAATCGCTTATCTTCAGCCGTCAACTCATCGCCAGAGGCTGTCATCTTTTCCTCCTGTCCCGAAAACAAACCACGACGCCTTGCGCACGAACATGCGAATTTCACGAATGTCTTTTGACATCTAGCCAAATTCGTGTCATCCGCTTCGGAGCCCCGAAGGGGGCTATCGTCCATTGGTGACATTCGTGATTAAAAATTTTCACAGCTCGTGAGGAGCTATTGCTCGTGTGTTCTACAGTGCAAAGCGCACGGCGGCGTAGCCTACCACCCGCCACTTGTCGCCGCCTTCCACATCGCCCGAATTGGCGCATTTGATCACATCGGCCCGCGCCCCCACGGCCTGCGCATACAGCATAGCTGTCTTGACTCCCCCTTCGCCGCATATGCAGGTCTCCAGGCCTCGCAGGCCGAGGCTCATTTTTTCTCTGACGGTGCTTTCCAGGGCGTTGGGATCCAGGCTGCACACGGCTTCTACAGTGGCGTGATCCACCTGCCTGGCGTCCTCGTAAGATGGGTAATGTGACAAGTCGGTCGAGGCCACGACCAGGGCCTTGCGCCCCTCCAGCACCTTGACGAGGGCATTGGCCAAGGCCTGGCAGCAGGCGTGCGAGCGATCGCAGACGGCCACAGGCACGAAGGCCAGGCCCGGCTGCACGCGCTGCAAAAAGGGCAACTGCACCTCGATCGAGTGATCGCCCAGGTGGGGGTCGCGGCCGGGCTTGATGTGACCGTCCGCGTCAATCAGGGCCTGCGCCAATTCTGCATCGACCACGACATCGCCCAAGGGAGTGCTGAACGCTCCGTGTGGCCAGACGATCATGGTGCCCTGGTTCCAAGCGTCGGTATGCGCGCCGAGAATCACCACGGCATCATAGTCTACATCCTCGGCCTGCTTGAAGGCCGCGGCAGCCACGTGGCCCGAATACACATAGCCCGCGTGCGGGCTGATCAAGGCCACCGGCTGGGGGCCGGCCTTGACTTGATTGGCCAGGAAGCCATCTACCATCGAGCGCAGCGCTTCGGCCGAGCCTGGGTAAAATTGACCCGCCACCACCGGGCGGCGAACGTCGCTAAACAGTGCCATACACCACCTGCCTTTCCCAATCCATACATTTTATACCAGGATAGCACAAACAGGCCCGCAAGTCAACTGGGGGTTCGGCTTTGCCGAACCACTGAATGTCATCTTCGACATTCAGCCACTTGCGTCAGACTCAATGCAATGCTACAATAGCTATCAACATAAGGAGGCGGATGTGACCGACCCGATCGAGTATCACCCTACGATCAAAGACATGCCGGCCGAGGAGCGCCCGCGCGAGCGCATCGCCCGGGCCGGCGCCGGTGCGCTTTCGACGGCCGAATTACTGGCCATCCTTTTACGCACAGGCGTCAGCGGTGAAAACGTGCTGGATGTGTCTCACCGGCTGCTGGCCAAATACGGCGGGCTGACCGGCCTGGCGCGTGCCAGCTTTGCCGAGCTGTGCGCCGAAAAGGGGCTGGGGCCGGCCAAGACGGCCCAACTCAAAGCCGGGCTCGAGCTGGGCCGGCGCTTGCTGGTAACCGCGCCCGACGAGCGCCCCCAGGTCAAAAACCCGGCCGATGCGGCCAACTTGCTCATGGGCGAGATGAGCTTGCTCGAGCAAGAGCACATGCGGGTGATGCTGCTCGACACGCGCAACCGCGTCCAGGGCGTTCACACCGTCTACCAGGGCAGCCTGAACACCACGGCCGTGCGGGTGGGCGAGTTATTTCGAGAGGCGGTGCGCGCCAACTGCGCCGCCATCATCGTCGCCCACAACCATCCTTCGGGCGACCCCTCCCCCTCGCCCGAAGACGTGGCCGTGACACAGCAAATCGTGTCGGCCGGCAAGCTGCTCGACATCGACGTTCTGGACCACCTGGTCGTGGGTCATAATCGCTGGGTTTCACTGCGGGAACGTGGGCTGGGGTTTTAGCCGCTTTTGCGCAAACGGTGTATAATCTGACGTTATCCGCTAATCTATACGAAAAGATCAGTGGAGATTCGTGTGAATTCGTGGATAAGAATAAGAGGAGGGAACGATGCCAATCATTCGACAAGACAAGGCCGCCATTTCCAAGGCCAGTTTTTCGGTCGGGGTCAACGTCATCCTGACTGGCAGCAAGAAGCTGAGCCAGGAGCAACAAGAAGAGTTGATGACAGTGGGAAAGGTGCGCGTCTTGATTTGCGACGCCAACGACCCGGAGAATGTGCTGGTGGACGAGATCGCCCCAGCCCGCGAGTTTAGCACCGGCTCGGTGGGCTATGGCCTGAACATGCGCGACATCCAGTTCAAAAAGTAGGGGCAGACCCCTGTGGTCGCCCCTACCGCACTAACAACTCGATTCGAGACAGCTCTGAGCGATAGGCGTGTCCCGACGCATAGAGCGAAAGGGACAGGATACGCGCCGCTGGGGGGCCAGCCTGGTTGAGCAGCGGCAACAGGTTGGGAGAATCGTACACGTACCACTCGCCTGGCTCCACGCGCAAATGATCGGCGCGCGGGCTGCATATCGTGCAATAGGGCGGGTTGAGACGATTGCTGTCTAGCACGGCGTAAAAGCCCTGCACCCAACTGCGCAAGTCGTCCTCACTGTCCTCGTACTCGAGCTTGACCATGACCGGGCACTCGGTGCCGCGTGTCCCACACACCGGCACGTCCTGCTCGAGCACGCGCAGGACCAGGCGCAGTTGGAGGAACTCCAAGTCCCGCACGTCGCGATCCAGGCTCCGGACGATGCCCGTTTCAGCATGTCCCCGGCCGAGGCGGGTGAAACCGACCGTTGAGACGCCCTCGTCAGCCCCCAAGACGACCTCGCCGCGCGACTCGCCTTCGAATTCGATGTCCTTCGAATACACCTCCCAGTCAGGCTCCAAAGCGCTCAAATCCCCCCAGCCGAGCAAATCTTGCGCCGGAGCCGAGGCGCGCAGCAAGCCGTCGGGCGGCGGCAGCACGATGCTTTCCAGGCGCTTCAAGCTGATGCCCTCGCCCCGGCTGGTCCAGGCGACCAGGACTTGATCCTCGTAGGCCTCGACGCGCGTAGCGCCCGGGTCGGCCTGGATCAAAAAGCTGCCCTGCTCGATCTGAACCAGGGCCTCGTTCGTCTGCACTTGCACGAGCGCGCGATCCACAGCACTCACACGCAGGCGGCCGCTTTCCAGCCGGATGATCAGCAAGTTGGGGCGTGAGCTGAACGAAAAACGCGGCGCGCGAGCCTGCAAGATCTGGGCCTGGGTGTTATTGCCAACCTGAATGACTGCCACCGGCTGCCTGTCAGCGCCGGCCGTTCGCACGGTCAACAAGCCCTGGTCCGCGCTCTGGCTAAGGAGCGCCAAGCGCTCGACGCCCGGGCAGACATTGTCCCTCTGCTCGGTGATAGCGATCGGCATCGTATCCGTCCCGCACGCCACCTGGAGAGTGCCTTGTTGGACGCTCGACGTGACTTCCAGGCCCACGTAGGCCGTGTCGAGCCACCAACGGAGCGTCAGCGGCAAGCTGATGACCAGCAGCACACAGGTAGCAAACGAGGCAAGCAATATGATCCAGGCCAGGCGTTCAGGGTTTTGTCTCATGAGATTCGCGATTTGCAGATTTGCCGGTCACAAGAAACTGATGCGAAAGCCGTAGAACTCTCCGCTGGCGGCTTGCCAGTCGGCCTGCACGCCATCCACACTGGCCGAGGGCGGGCCGTTGTGCAGCCAGGCCAGCAGCTCGTTCAGGCGGAGCGGTGACCCTTCGGCCACCACTTCGACCGTGCCGTCCCAGCGATTGGCCACCCAGCCGTCCAATCCCAGGCCTTCGGCCTCACGCCGCGTGTAATAGCGGAAATTCACCCCCTGGACGATGCCAGACACGACAGCGTGCAGGCGCACGGAGTGCGGGCGCACCTTGTCGCTCACTTTTTTCCTGGCCATATCCCACTCAAGAACGGTTTCAGGTTTCAGGTAGCAGGTTTCAGGCCACCTGCTCGCCCGTGCTCTCGCGATAGACCTTCCCAAACAGCGCCACGCTCACCAGGGACAGGTAAAATCCGACCGGCGCGGCGGCAAACTGGATCAAGCAGCACAAGCAGACGGAATAATAGAGCAGCATGATGACAAAAGACAGGCAACTCATCAGGCCCAAGACGAGCGTCCAAACGATGAAATAACCCAGCATGTTGGCGCGCAGCACAGACCCTATTTCACGCAGGTGAAAAGCCGCCGCCAGTCGATCGTGGACGAGCAGGCGGGCCAGGCCGAGCGGCATCAGGATCGCACCCAGAAGCATCAGCAGCGAGCCGATGGCCAGGGAGAGGAAAAAGGTCGCTATCCCCGCTATGAAAAATGCGATGAAGGGGCCAGGATTCGCAGCCTCCTCCATGGCCGACATCGCCAGGATGGAGACAAAGTAAAAGGCCATGCCGCCCATAAAGATGACGGTACCCGGCAACAAGTAGACCAGGCTGACCAGCGTGGCCCGCAGGCCATCCATCCCCAGCTTGCCCCAATCGTTCCAATCCGGCAGGGATGGTTCCTCGCCCTCGATGACCTGGCGCATCACTCGCAGCGCATAGCCAAAGACAAAAATCGATGGGATGACCGGGATCATGGTAGAGAGAAAGGTCAGGCCGGCGCCCACGAGAAAACGGTCCTGCCACTTGCCTTGGAATGGGAACTTGAAATACGGCTTTAGTGAAGCGATCGTCATGGTGTTCGACATGTCAACTCCTATTAATCATCTGCTTGCCCATGCCCCCTATTATACACCAAGAGCGTGATATATGGTATAATCCACAAGACTTGCGAAATAAGATTTCGTAAGTCCAGGAGGTTACATGAAAATCACCAAAGCTGTCATCACAACCGCTGCCAGCGCCCAGCGCAACTTGCCACTCCAGACGCTCGTAGACCGCGACGGCAGCGAGAAATCGGTCCTGCAAATCCTGGTCGAAGAGGTGCTGAGGGCCAAGATCAAAGAGATCTGCCTAGTCGTCCACCCTGGCGACGAAGCGGGCTACGCCAAGGTGGCTGGCGATCACGCCGGCCGGCTGCATTTCGTTCACCAGCCCCAAGCGTTGGGATACGGGCACGCCATCTATTGCGCCAAGGACTGGGTGGGAGGCGACCCATTCCTGCACCTGGTGGGCGACCATCTCTACGTCAGCCGCACAGACAAGGGCTGCGCCGAGCACCTGGTCGAGGTGGCCGAAATAGAGTCTTGTGCCGTATCGGTTGTACAGGCGACCCGCGAACATCTGCTGGCCTATTATGGAGCGATCGGCGGCCGGCGAGAGGCGGGCAAAAAGAACGTGTACCGGATCGAGACGGTGATCGAAAAGCCCACGCCGACAGAAGCGGAGCAGCGGCTTGGCGTGCCGGGGCTGCGAGCTGGCTATTACCTGTGCTTTTTCGGCATGCACGTGTTGACGCCGGCGGTGCTCGACATCCTGGCTCAAAAACTGGCCGGTGAAAGCAAAAAGGTCAGCCTGTCCGACGCCCTGGCCGAGTTAGCCCGGCGCGAGCAGTACCTGGCGTTGGAAAAAGCGGATTGGCGTTACGACGTCGGCGTCAAGTACGGGCTGATGATGGCTCAATTGGCCCTGGCGCTCAGCGGCCAGGAGCGGGACCAGGTTCTTTCCAGGCTTTTGGAATTGCTGGCCACGCGCGAGATGGGCGAAGTGGGGAGGTAGGCGCTATGAGCGAGCTGGTTACCATCATCAGCGCCAGCGACCCGGGCCTCCGGGATCGTTCTCTCGACGCCTGGTGCCGGGCAGCCGGCTTAACAGAGCTGGCGGCTGAATGTGAGGCGCTGGAGCGCTTCCGCCGCGAGAGCGACAATCTGTACGAAAAAGTCCGCGCCTTGTTCTTCCTGTACGCCATCCACCGCTTCCACATGCCCCTCAAGCCAGGCGTGAAAAGCCGTGGCGCTATCCCGTTCGAGGGCTATCAAAACTTGCTCAACCGTCGTTTCGAAGAAGCCATCGATACGTTCTTGAAAGCACAAAGGCGAGACGGCCTGAACGACAGCATTTCCAGCGCCCTGGCCGCCGCTTATCACAGCCTGGGCTTCCAAACCCTGGCCGACCAGGTCCGCCGCAGCGTTCGTTCGGTGCGTGGCAACCAATGGATGTTTCGCGTCGGCCATCCCGCCGATCATCCCCTCCGCCTGCGGCCAGAGCTCGCCCAGGAAAGCCGGGGCCTTTTCCCCATCCTGCGCGAATCCACGCCGGTCCGCATGGACTTGACCCACAGTGGCTGGAGCGACATTTTTTTCCTGGGGATGGACTTTCCCGAGGGGGCGCGTGTCCTCAACGTGTCGATCGACCTCAGCGTGCGTGGAGAGGACACGGGCGCGCCCCAACCGCCCGTCGAGGCCTACTTGCGCGTGATCGACCGGCCGCTCCTGCGCTTGGCCAGCATAGACCTGGGCGCGGCGGTCGAGATCAGCCTGTTGGATGATGTCTTTGACTTTGCCAAGGATTATTTAGGCCTGCTCAAAGCGGCCGTGATCGCGTCTGGCATCGTGCCGCCAGGCGTGGAAGGCGCCGGCCTGCCGTTAGCCGACCTGCTGGCCAGGCTGGTCAAGCCAGGCCACGGGCTGGAGCTTGTCAGCCGCGTCAATGGCATTCCCAAGGGTTCCCGCCTGGCCGTCTCCACCACCCTGCTGGCTTCGCTGATCGCCGTCTGCATGCGTGCCACCGGCCAGGCGCGCTGGCTGACGGGGGCGCTGGCCGAAGACGAGCGGCGCGTGGTGGCTGCCAGGGCCATCCTGGGCGAATGGCTGGCCGGCTCGGGCGGTGGGTGGCAAGATTCAGGCGGCCTATGGCCGGGGATGAAGATCATCCAGGGGGTCAAGGCGTCGGAAGGGGATCCAGAATTTGGCATCAGCCGCGGCTGCCTGCTGCCCTCCCATACCGCTTTGAGCCAGGCGGAGGTCTCGGACGAGACCAGGCGCTCGCTGCAAGACAGCCTGGTGTTGGTGCACGGCGGCATGGCCCAGGACGTTGGGCCGATCTTGGAAATGGTGACCGAGAAATACCTGCTTCGTTCCGAGGCGGAATGGCAGGGCCGCCAGGAAGCCATCCAATTCCTCGACCAGATCGTCTCGCACTTGAAAAACGGCAACATTGCCGCCATTGGCGGCATCACCCAGCGCAATTTCAGCGGCCCCATTCAGACCATCATCCCGTGGGCCACCAATCTGTTCACCGAAAGCCTCATCGAGCAGGTCGGGCGCGAGTTTGGCCGCGACTTTTACGGTTTTTGGATGTTGGGGGGTATGTCCGGCGGCGGGATGGGCTTTATCTTCAATCCGCAAAAAAAGCGCGCCGCCCAAGAGCGCTTGCAAGCCATCATGAGCGAGACGAAACGCAGGCTGGAAAAGGCCATCCCGTTCGCGATCGAGCCGGTCGTGTACGATTTCGCCATCAACGAGCGCGGCACGTACGCGGATTTATTTCAAGGCAGCGCGGCCT
>JAFGFO010000254.1 GCA_016931085.1 Thermoflexales bacterium | reverse complement strand
GGCGTCCGCCCTACGAAAATGAGGCGCGCAAAATCGCGAACATCACGCCTGAATTTTGCGCGAAGAAAAACGTATTCTTCATCGCTGTAGCGTCATATGGTATGGGTTCAAGCCTGGGCGAATTAGCCAATAGTGTGCTAAAATTAGACGACAACACAGTGAACGAACCTGAGACTTTAACGCTTTCACCGGCTGAATCGTCCGGCATTGCCCGCGCGGCGGCCGTCATCGCGTTGGGCAACGTGGTCGGGCGCGTCTTGGGCCTGGGGCGCGAGACGGTCAAGTCTTACCTGTTCGGGGCAGCCGTGGGCGTGGACGTGTTCCAGGTGGCTTCGGTCGTCCCCAACCAGTTGTACAATTTACTGGTGGGCGGCATGGTCACCGGCGGCCTGGTGCCAGTTTTGAGCGATTATGCCGACGAGAGCCAGCAAGATGACTTGTGGCGCTTGTTCTCCACACTGGTGACGCTGGCCGGGATCATATTGGCCGGCCTGGTGGCCCTGGCCGTATGGGCTGCCCCGCTGGTCGCCTGGCTGCTGGGGCGCGGGTTTGACCCACAGGCGCGCCAACTGACCGTCCTCATGCTGCGCGTCACGCTGCCGAGCGTGTTCTTCCTGTGCATGTCCGGCATCCTGACCGGCCTGTTGTACGCGCTCAAGCGCTTTTCCCTGCCGGCCTTTACCTCGAGCGCCTTTAACGCCAGCATCGTCATTGCGGCCCTGCTGGCGGGACCACGCCTGGGGGTGATGAGCATGGCGGTGGGTATCCTGGTGGGGAGCATCTTGCAGGTCGTGCTTCAACTGCCCGCCCTGCACAACCTGCGCCCGCGCTGGCTCCTCGATTGGCGGCACCCCGGCTTGCGGCGGCTGGCGCGCTTGTACGGACCGGTGGCCGGCAGCCTGGTCATCGACCAGGCTGCGATCTACCTGAGCGTCGGGCTGGCCTCGTTGGCCGGCGAGGGCAGCCTGGCCTGGATGAACTATGCCACCACACTGATCCAGTTCCCGCTGGGGCTGGTAGTCACAGCCATTTCGATGGCCATATTGCCCACCCTGTCGCGGCAGGCCAGCTTGGCCGCAGAGCTTGCCTCGCCGCGCGGCGACTCCGCCCCACACGGCGAGTTCATGGCGACCCTGGCCCACGGCCTCAAGCTGGTGCTGCTGCTGATCATACCGGCGGCAGCCGGCCTGTTCGTGCTGGCGCGGCCCATCGTGGGCGTGTTGTTCGAGCACGGCCAGTTCAGCCCGGCCGACACGCTGATGACGGCGAGCGTGCTGCGCTTTTACTTGCCAGGCCTGATTTTCGCGGCCATCGACCTGCCGCTGGTGTACGCCTTTTACGCCCGCAAGGACACGCTCACCCCGGCGTTGGTCGGGCTGGCGTGCATCCTGATCTACCTGGCCGCTGCCCTGCTGCCAACCCTGTTTCACCCCTTGCACGTGACCGACCTGGCGTTGGCCAATTCGGTCCAGTTGACCAGCCACGCCCTCATCATGCTCGTCTTGCTGAGGCGGCGCATAGGCCGCTTGCAAGGAGACGTCCTGCGCCTGGCAGTCAAGGCCGCCGGCTGTGCGGCATTAATGGGAGGCGGCGCGCTGTGGGTGGCCAATCTGCTCGAGGCGATGCTGGGCGGGGCCGGATTGTTAGGCGAGCTGCTCGTGGTGCTCGGATCGGGGGGCGTGGGGGTGATCATCTACCTGGGCCTGATGCGCTTGCTTCGAGTGCCAGAGCTAGAAGCCATGTGGCGACATTTTGGCGATGCTATTTGAGAGTCCGTAGGGGATTCCGCAATAAATCCACCGTGAAAACTCGACCCAACTGATGTGAGCGGGTTTGGGATAAGTCAACCCCAAAACGTGACACCTCACAGCAAAATAGTGAAAGATACCCCGGCAATTGGCAATTCGGGCATTTGACAAAACTTGGAAAATGTGCTACAATTAGAACGATCCCGGTATCGTTACCGGGATCGTTACCCAGCAAAGGTGCACGGAAATGACTCGCGTGCGGCGCAATCGTAAATCCGTTACGATCCAAGACGTTGCCAAAGCGGCCGGAGTTTCGGTTTCGACCGTCTCGCGGGTGCAAAATGAAAAGGACGATGTGGCCCCGGAGACGTACGAGCGGGTGAGGCAGGTGATTGACAGGCTCGGGTTCACTTCAAGCCTGGCCGCCCGGAGCATGCGCAGCCAACGGACCAACGTGATCGGGGTGATCATGCCCGAGGTGGTTTCGTCTTATTGTATCGAAGTTATGCGAGGCATCAACCAGGCGATCACCCAGTCGGATTACGACCTCATCATTTACACCACCGGGGACATTCGGAGATCTGGCGCAGCCGGCCAGGAACGCCGGTACATAGCGCTGCTCAACGGGGGTATTGCTGATGGGATGATTGTGGTGGCTCCAGCGGCGCCCTGCTTTTCCACAAACGTTCCCATAGTCGCCGTCGACCCCAACAACAAAAGCCCTGACTACCCGGCGGTCATCGCGACCAACCGGGCAGGCGCTTCAACGGCAATGGCCTACCTGACAGGCTTGGGACACCGCAGGATCGGTTTCATTACGGGCAGGCTAGAACTGGTAAGCGCCAACCGTCGCCTGCAAGGTTACAAGGAAGGCTTAGCCGCAGCCGGCATTCCATTGGATGAAACCCTGATTCAGATCGGCGATTATGAGGCGCCGCGCGCCATAGAATGTGCCTCCGCTTTGCTAGCGCTGGAGGATCCCCCAACGGCGATCTTTGCATCGAACGATTTTTCGGCGACAGGGGTATACCAGGCAGCCCGGGAAGCAGGCCGGCGAATTCCGCAAGATTTATCCGTGGTCGGGTTCGATAATGTTCGGGACGCGGCTTTTCTCGCCCCCCCCTTGACGACCGTGGATCAATTTATCTCAGAAATGGGGAGCATCGCGACGAATATGGTTATAAAGCTGGTGAAGGGCGAGGCTTTGGAAAGCAGCCTGCACAAAATCTCTACTCAACTCGTGATACGGGATTCTTGTGCCCCTTTGGCGACAGGCTAATCGGACGGTTGCCATGATAGCCTATCACAAGGAAGAATCTTTATGAATGCCGGCGGCGTGGCCGGAACAAAGAGCAGGAGGTGAAAAAGAGATTGATTAAAGACAGCATCACCGGTCGTCACTCAAGTCAACTTGGCGGTATATAACAAACGATTCAAATCATTCAGGAGGAAAGAAATGTCGAAGAAAATTAATCGGCGCAAATTCTTGAAAATATCGGCCGCTGGAGCAGCCAGCCTGGTTACTGGAGCCTGCACGACAACTCCCCCAACGGCCCCCCCCCCTCAGATCATCAAAGAGACCGTAGTCGTCAAGGAAGAGGTCATAGTCGAGGGCACGCCCGTGATCAAGGAAACGATCAAGGAAGTGGAAAGGGTCGTGACGGCCACCCCACCCCCAGCCCCGCCAAAAGAAAAGGTAGCTGACGTGTTTGGCACCTTCCCCAGAAGCGAGACGCTGATCGCCAGGCAGCTCACCGGGCGTGTCGGCACACCCGACAACATGAACCTGTGGGTTGGCTGGAAATGGCAGGACCGCGGCCTGCAGAACCTGGCTGACGAGCCGTTCTGGTCGGTCGACTTTGCCACGGGCAACATCATCAATGGCCTGGCTGACGGTGACGCAAAGTATAACGCGGACTTTACCGAATGTACGATCCCATTGCGCAAGGGCGTCACCTGGAATGACGGCCAGCCCTTCACCGCTGCCGACGTGGTCTTTACGATCGAGACCATTATGAAGTATAAGGGCTTTGGCGCCAATTCCAAATATGTGGATGCAGTTGCCTCTGTGACCGCTGTGGATGACTACACGGTCAAATTTGTTCTGACGAAGGCCAACTCCCGCTTCCATACCTGGTTCCTCGACCGCTGGGGCTGCGACAGGATCATGCCCAAGCACATCTTCGAGAAGGAAGCCGATCCGGTGCAGTTTACCTTCAATCCATATGTAGGTTGTGGTCCCTATAAGCTGCACAGCTATGACCCCCAAGGGTTCTGGACGGCCTGGGAAAGACGCGAAGATTGGGACAAGAGCCCGACCGGCATGATGTATGGCAAGCCGCAGCCCAAGTACATCATCTTGCAGGGCTTTGACACGGAAGGCGCTCAAATCCTGGCGCAATTGACGCATCAACTCGATGTGGCGGAACTCTCGGCCGATGGTCTCAAGGCGCTGTTGGCGCAGTCCAAGACCTCGCGCGCCTACCAGCCAACCTTCCCCTTCGTGGTCAACAACGACCCGTGCATCACCGGTATCCTCTTCAACACCGCCCGGTCTCCGTTCGACAATGTGGATGTCCGCTGGGCTTTGATATTGGCGATCGAGATGGTGGAGTACATGAGCATCGCCGTCGATTGCACCGCCACCGTGAGCGCGATACACGTCCCACACCTTGGCCCTTACCCCAAGTTATACCACGAGCCGATGCAAGACTGGCTGAAAAAGTTCACCATCGACGTTGGCAACGGCGAAACCTTTGCACCCTACGACCCGGATGTGTCGAAGCGTGTTGCTGAATACGCCAAGGGCCGTGGCTACGTCTTCCCCGATACGCCGGAATTCCAGGCACAGGCTTTCGGATTTGGCTGGTACAAGTATGCCCCGGAAATAGCCGCGAAACTGCTTGAGAAAAACGGCTTCAGGGCGGACAAAGACAAAGACGGCAAACCCACCAAGTGGTATCTGCCGGATGGCAAGCCATGGAAGATCAGCTACTTGTGTGGCAATATCCTTACCAACCACGATGCGCGCAATGCCGCGGCCGCCGTGCAGCAGTGGAAGAAATTCGGCATTGATGCCGAGGTGCTTTCCATCGCGGATAACGATGGCCTGCAGGCTACCGGCGACTTTGATGTGAGCGGCAACTGGCCTGCGCAGGAGCCCTGGGGTGCGGGACCCGATCTGTATCGCGTGCTCGACAGGTGGAACTCGGCCTATAAAAAGCCGCTTGGAGAGCGCACCCAAGGCATTTACTCGCGTTGGTCGAGTGAGACGATGGACGACATCATCAAGAGGCTGCGCGAGACGGATCCCTTCAATACCGAGCAAGTTGTCGCCATAGGCACCGAGGGCCTCCAGGAAGCCGTCAAGAACATGGCCGGCGTCCCGACCTACGGATATATCGGCTTTGTCGGCTGGGACGAATATTACTGGACCAACTGGCCTGGCAGCGAAAACCCCTATAACGCGCCGTATACGCACTGGCCCAACTTCAAGTACTTTACTCCGTTCCTGAAACCCACTGGGGCCTAAGTTGTAACGGATAGCGCTCCGCTTGCTTACCCCGGGCGGGATCACCCGCCCGGGGTCTTGGAGAAACGCGATGGCATTCGTAAGACGATACCTCATCCCCCGTCTGATTCAATACGTTTTGATCATTTGGCTGGGCATCACCATTGTTTTCCTCATTCCCAGGCTCACCCCGAATGACCCTGTCATGAGTATGATCGGCATGATGAGGGCGCGCGGTTCGACGTTGGAGCCGGGCGCGATGGACGGCATCATCCGTGACCTGACCGAGATGTATGGATTGGAGGGCTCCTGGCTCGATCAATACTGGGCTTTTTGGGGCAGGCTGTTCCGTGGTGATTTCGGCGTTTCCTTCTTCAATTTCCCCACACGC